>NZ_VFTH01000005.1:0-365406 GCF_006439375.1 Mesorhizobium sp. B4-1-1 | reverse complement strand
AAACTATCGAGGCAGCCGAATGCAGCAACTACTTCGCAAACTCCGGATACGCATCCGTCAAAACGTGAAAGACTCTAGCTCGCCTTCAGCCGCGAGCCGCCAAGCAGGCCGCGCTCCTCGAGCACCGGATAGGCGATCGAGGCAAGCAGCGAGTTGATCTGCTTCAGGTCGCGGATGGTGTCGAGGTGGATCGAACTCGTCTCGACGCTTTTGGCGGTGCCTTCGCGCAGGCGCACGAAATGGCTGGCGCTGGTTTCCTTCTCGCGCTCGCGCAACTGGTCCTTCTCGAGCACAAGCCGACATGCGGTTTCGGAATCGCGCGAGACCAGGACGTTGAAAGCCAGCCGCGCGTTGGCAAGCACCGAGGAGTGGAAGGCGCAAAGCTCCTGCCAGCCTTCCGGCGTGAATTCCAGGCCGCGCTCCAGCTTCTTCCTGACATGCACCAGCATGTTGCGCACGATGATGTCGCCGACCTGCTCCAGCTTGACGCAGGCGCCGATCAGCTCCTGGCACCGCAATGCCTCGTCCTCGGTCAGCGGATTCCTGGTGATCTTGGCGAGATAGAGCTTGATCGCGGCGTGCTTCCTGTCGACGCGGTCGTCGAGCGCGGCAAGCGCCTTGATCTTGGCGGGGTCGGCATCCTCGTAAAGCTCGATGATGCGCTTCAGCATGATCTCGACCGTCTCGCAGACCCGCACTACCTCACGCGTCGCATTGGCGAGCGCCTGGCTCGGCGTATCGAGGGCGCTCTCGTTCAGCGCCGACAGCTCGACGACCTCGAGCGCGGCCGGTGGGGGCTTGCTGCCCAGCGCCACGATCTTTTCGGAAGCGCGGTAGACGAGGCCGGCCAGCGGCAGTCCGGCCAGCAGGATCAGCACGTTGAACAAAATGTGGGCGTTGACGATCTGATCCGGTGCGGTCTTGCCGAGGAAGGCGACATCCGGCTTGAAGGTCATGATCAGGACCAGCATGATCAGCGAGCCGAGGCCGCGCATCAAAAGGTTGCCTATCGGCACGATGCGCACCTCGCGCGGCGCCGACCGCGTCAGCATCGGCGCGATCAGCGACGAGCCAAGGTTGACGCCAAGCACCAGCACCACGCCGAGCTCCGGCGTGATCAGCCCGCGACCCGCCAGCGTCGCCATCAAAAGGACCGCGGCGATGCTCGACTGGAACAGCCAGGTGACCAGCGCAGCCAGGAGATAGGTGGTGATGGCATCGCCCGAGAAATAATTGATGATCAACGGCATCAACTGGCTGTTGCGCAGCGGTTCCGACGCCTGACCGATCATCTCCAGCGACAGGATCAGCAGGCCGACGCCGATCAGGATACGGCCCAGCTGCCGCCAATCGCGCCGCTCGGTGGCCATGAACATGACCGTGCCCGCGATCAGGCAGAGCGGCACCAAAAGCGTCAGGTCGAAGGTGAGCAGCTTGACCACCAGCGCCGAACCGATCTCGGCGCCGCGCACTGCCAATTGCCCGGCGGCGCCCGAAACGATGCCGGCGCCGGCGAAGGAGCCAACCAGCAGCGTCACCGCGGTCGAGCTCTGCAGCGCGATCGCAAGCCCACAGCCGGCCAGCACCGCCATGACCGGATTGCGCATGGTGGCGCGCAGCCGGTGGCGCAGCACGTCGCCATAAGCGCGCTCGACGCCTGTCTTCACCATGCGGGTGGCGAACAGCATCAGCGCCACCGCCCCGGCAAGGTGCAGGAGGACGACGGAGCCGCTCACAGCCGACCTCGCGGGGTGGCCGCGGCAATGCGTGGAGGAGGACGAATCTCAATCATTTCAATGCGTGGAAATATACCAATTAAGATTAGCCGAATAATAGATTTTTCTGATGCGATGATAGTCTCGGCTCGATGGCGCATGTCGGAAATGAATGGCGGAAACATTGGTTGCATGTGCCTGGCGGCTGCGCCTTCGCTCGGAATGAAGCGATGCCGGGACGGCACGACCGGCGCGATCCAAAGCCTTGTTGAAGCAGGCTCTGCAAGCATCGGAAACCATTACAGAATTGTAATTTTCATGTTCAGTTTCGGTTCATCCATTGGCGGCTATTCCTCTGCCTATCGACAACAAGGAGTACTGACCATGAAGCGTCTCATACTTTCCGCCGTCACCGCCTCGATGCTGGCCGCCTCGGCCTTCTCCGGCCAGGCAGCACCGCTCGCCCAGGCGAGCGCGCCGCAGTCGAACTACACGCAGGTCGACTGGCAGAAGCCCGGCAGGCATGTCGACAAGCGCGTCATCGTCAAGAAGAAGGTGGTAAAGCGCAGCCATTGGCGCAACGGCCAGAGATATTCCAACTGGAAGCGTCACCAGGCGGTCCGCGACTGGAACCGCCATGGCCTGCGCCGCCCCGGCCCTGGCCAGGAGTGGATCCGCGTCGGCAACGACTATGTGCTGGTCAGCATCCTTTCCGGCATCATCTTCGGCGCGATCGCCGCGCAGTAATCCACGGCAATCCCGAAATTCAGAAGGCGGCTTCTCGGCCGCCTTCTTTTCGTCTGTGAAAAGCGGGTACGATGGGCCAGACGGAGTCGCCGTGCCCGGGCGGCTTGATTATATGGAGGGCAAACGAGTTTCCCCGATGCGCTTTCCGCCCGCCTTCCTCGACGAGATACGCGACCGCGTGCCGATTTCGCAGGTCATCGGCACGCGCGTCGCGTGGGACAGGAAGAAGACCAACGCGTCGCGCGGCGACTACTGGGCCTGTTGCCCGTTCCACGGCGAGAAAAGCCCGTCCTTCCATTGCGAGGACAAGAAGGGTCGCTACCACTGCTTCGGCTGCTCTGTTTCTGGCGACCATTTCAAGTTCCTCACCGAACTCGACGGCATGAGCTTTCCCGAAGCGGTCGAGAAGATCGCCGAGATGGCCGGCGTGCCGATGCCTGTGCGCGATGAAAGGGAAGAGCGGCGCGAGAAGGAACGCGCCAGCCTGACCGACGTCATGGAGATGGCGACCACCTTTTTTCAGGACAGGCTGCAGGGAGCGGAAGGCGCCAAGGCGCGCGCCTATCTGCGCGACCGCGGCCTGACGCCGGCGACGCAGCAATCCTTCCGGCTGGGCTATGCGCCCGACAGCCGCAATGCGCTCAAGGAACATCTTGCCGCCAAGGGCGTGCCGAAGGCCGACATCGAGGCTTGCGGCCTGGTGCGGCATGGCGACGACATCCCGGTCTCCTATGACTGGTTCCGCGACCGCATCATGTTTCCGATCCCGGATTCGCGCGGCAAGATCATCGCCTTCGGCGGGCGGGCGCTGGCGCCCGATGCTCTGGCCAAATATATGAACTCGCCGGAGACCGAGCTCTTCCACAAGGGCAACGTGCTCTACAATTTCGCCCGCGCCCGCAAAGCTCTCGCCAAAGGCGGCACGGTGATCGCGGTCGAAGGCTATATGGACGTGATCGCGCTGGCGCAGGCCGGCTTCGAGAACGCCGTGGCGCCGCTCGGCACGGCGCTCACCGAGAACCAGCTCGAACTTCTGTGGCGCATGGCCGGCGAGCCTGTGCTTTGCTTCGACGGCGACCAGGCCGGGCTGAAAGCGGCCTGGCGCGCCGCCGACCTAGCGCTGCCGGCCGTCCAGCCCGGGCGCTCGGCACGCTTTGCGCTGCTGCCGGAAGGCAAGGATCCGGACGACTTGGTCAAGGCCGACGGGCCGGACGCATTTCGCGCGGTGCTTGCCGATGCGCGACCACTGGTCGACCTGTTGTGGATGCGCGAGACCGCGGGCGGCGTCTTCGACACGCCGGAGCGTCGGGCGGAACTGGGAAAGAGGCTGCGTGAGCTCGCGAGTCGTATACGCGACGAAAGCACACGCTATCACTACCAACAGGAAATGCGCGAGCGGGAGCTGAGCTTCTTCGGCTCGCAGCGCGGCCCGCGGCAGGGCCGTCAGGATAGCGGCCGACCAGGCGAACGCGGCCAAGGCAAGGCCCCGGCGCCCGGCGGACAGTTCGCCAAGGGCGGAGGCGGGCGCATCGCGATCAGCGAAAGCCTCGGCAAGTCGGCGCTGGTCAAGCGGGGCGAGGGGATGTCGGTGCGCGAGGCAACGATCATCGTGGCCCTGGTCAACCATCCGGCGCTGATCGACGAGAATTTCGCGCATGTCGAATTCCTCGACCTTGCCAATTCGGATTTGCTGAAGCTCCATGCCGCCATCCTCGACGCGATGGCGCATGACGCGGCCGACGAGCGCGGCGCGGTCATCGCCACCATCGAGCGCGCCGGCTGCGGCGGCATCTGGGAGCGGGCGGTGGAACTGATCAAGCGCGCGCGGCAGTGGCCGGCGCTGGAGACCGCAGCGCTCGACGATGCCCGCGACGCCTTCAACCAGGCGATGCACTTGCAGCGCAGCGCCCGCACATTACATAGAGAGCTGAAACAGGCGCAGGCGGCGCTCGATGCAGACCCTTCGGACGAAAACTTCCGGCATCTGGTCGAGATTCAAGCGCAATTCAACGATGTGCAGGCAACGGAAGCGCTGATCGAAGGGTTCGGCGTTTTATCGGGCAGGGTTGGCCGCGTTTAGGGCCGAACACCTCCATTGGACGTGAAGTGGAAATGCGCAGCGCGTCGAATCGACGCCTCTAAGTCGGGTAATTGATTCGCTTTTTTCATGCGAATCATGCCAGAGGCGCTTGACCTTCTGGCAGATTGGCGGAATCAGGTCGATTCGAAACGTTAACCCATGCCCCGGCGTCGGCGGGAAATTCGAGCGATGTGAGGGCACTGGTGACAACTGGACAGGCAGAGTGCCCGCTCCAGATATCAGGGTTAATCTGGACTTAATGCATGTCGCCCAAAAGTGGAAACCGGTTTGGGACAGCGACATGCACAAAACAAAAGAGATGACGCGGTTGCTGGGCCGATGAAAAGCGTTCTGGCGCGAGCGCGTCCAGCATAACCGGTACGGCAGTTTACGCGGCCTCGATATTCGGCCGCTTGGAGACGACAAAGAATGGCGACAAAGGAAAAGGAAGAGGTCGAGACCGAACGCGAAGGCGCCACCGATGGCCCCCTGCTCGACCTTTCCGACGATGCTGTCAAGAAGATGATCAAGGCCGCGAAGAAACGCGGCTATGTCACGCTCGACGAGCTCAACGCGGTGCTGCCCTCGGAAGAGACGGATCCGGACCGCATCGAAGATATCAATGCGATGCTCAGCGACATGGGCATCAACGTCGTCGAGGACGACGAGGTGGGCGAGGAGACCGAAGCCGAGCCGGCCGCCGACGCCGAGGAAGACGCCAACGAGCTCGCCGAGCAGACCGGCACCGCGGTTGCCGCCACGACCACCAAGAAAGAGCCGACCGATCGCACCGACGACCCTGTGCGCATGTATCTGCGCGAGATGGGCTCGGTCGAGCTGCTGTCGCGCGAGGGCGAAATCGCGATCGCCAAGCGCATCGAGGCCGGCCGCGAAACGATGATCGCGGGTCTGTGCGAAAGCCCGCTGACCTTCCAGGCCATCATCATCTGGCGCGACGAGCTCAACGAATCGAAGATCCTGCTGCGCGAGATCATCGACCTCGAGGCGACCTATGCCGGCCCCGAGGCCAAGCAGGCGCCCGTCGTCGAACGCGTCGAGGAAGCGCCCAAGCCCGAAGAGAAGCCGCGTGGTCGCGCGGCGGCGCGCGAGGAAGAAGACGACATCACCAATGTCGGCGGCGACACGCGTGGGCTGGAGGAAGAGGAAGACGACGAGGACGAGGCGAGCCTGTCGCTGGCCGCGATGGAAGCGGAACTGCGTCCGCAGGTGATGGAGACGCTCGACGTCATCGCCGACACCTACAAGAAGCTGCGCAAGTTGCAGGACCAGCAGGTCGAGAACCGCCTGGCCGCGGCCGGCACGCTGTCGCCCAGCCAGGACCGCCGCCTGAAGGAGCTGAAAGACCAGCTGATCAAGGCGGTGAAGTCGCTGTCGCTCAACGCCGCGCGCATCGAGGCGCTGGTCGAGCAGCTCTATGACATCAACAAGCGCCTGGTGCAGAACGAGGGCAAGCTTTTGCGCCTCGCCGAAAGCTATGGCGTGCGCCGTGAGGAATTCCTCAGGGAGTATCAGGGCTCGGAGCTCGATCCCAACTGGACCCGTTCGATCGCCAACCTGACCTCGCGCGGCTGGAAGGAGTTCACCAAGAACGAGAAGGATGCGATCAAGGAGCTGCGCGCCGAGATCCAGAACCTCGCCACCGAAACGGCGATCTCGATCCTGGAATTCCGCAAGATCGTGAACCAGGTGCAGAAGGGCGAGCGCGAGGCGGCGATCGCCAAGAAGGAAATGGTCGAGGCGAACCTTCGCCTGGTCATCTCCATCGCCAAGAAATACACCAACCGCGGCCTGCAGTTCCTCGACCTGATCCAGGAAGGCAATATCGGCCTGATGAAGGCGGTCGACAAGTTCGAGTACCGCCGCGGCTACAAGTTCTCGACCTACGCCACCTGGTGGATCCGGCAGGCCATCACCCGCTCGATCGCCGACCAGGCGCGCACCATCCGCATTCCGGTGCACATGATCGAGACGATCAACAAGATCGTGCGCACCTCGCGCCAGATGCTGCACGAGATCGGCCGCGAGCCGACGCCGGAGGAACTGGCCGAGAAGCTCGCCATGCCGCTGGAAAAAGTGCGCAAGGTGCTGAAGATCGCCAAGGAGCCGATCTCGCTCGAAACGCCTGTCGGCGACGAGGAGGATTCGCATCTCGGCGACTTCATCGAGGACAAGATGGCGATCCTGCCGATCGACGCGGCGATCCAGGCCAATCTGCGCGAGACGACGACGCGCGTGCTTGCCTCGCTGACGCCGCGCGAGGAGCGCGTGCTGCGCATGCGTTTCGGCATCGGCATGAACACCGATCATACGCTGGAAGAAGTCGGCCAGCAGTTCTCGGTCACCCGCGAGCGCATCCGCCAGATCGAGGCGAAGGCGCTGCGCAAGCTCAAGCATCCGAGCCGGAGCCGTAAGCTGAGAAGCTTCCTCGACAGCTGAGCGGACGCAAACATACCAAGACCCAAGGGCGCCTCCGGCGCCCTTTTTGCGTTTCGGGCTGCCTCTCATGCCGCCTTGCCGGCTTTGCCCGACAGGAGGATAATTCCGAGGTCGGATGCATTTGTGGGCGACAAGCCGGATGCCCGCCCGGCGTCGGCCATCAACGGCCAGACGCCCGCACCGTGGCGCCGGAGGGAGGTGTGCCATGACAACCTACATCGTGCTTATCAACTGGACCGAGCTGGGCGCCAAGAATGTGCGGGAGTCGCCGAAGCGGCTCGATGCCGCCAAGAAGCTGCTGGGAGAAATGGGCGGATCGTTCAAGTCGTTCTATCTGACCATGGGCGAATGCGACATGGTCGCCATCGTCGAAGCCCCGGACGATGCGGTGCTCGCCCGCTTCGCGCTGCTGTTGTCGTCGGGCGGCAATGTCAAAACGCGGACGATGAAGGCGTTCCCGGAATTCGCCTACCGCGAGATCATCAGCTCGCTCGGGTAAGGCGACTTAAGGATCGGCGCGGCTGTTGCGAAGCCGCGCCGCATTCCCGATAGTCGCGCCATGCCCAAGCCGTTGCTCACCGTCTGGTACAACACGCGCTGTCCGGTGTGCAACGCCGGCATCAACCACCAGAAGCGGCGGCTCGCCGAAGCGGTCAAGGCGGGCTGCGTCGAATTCCGCGACATCAATTTCGAACCTGAAGCGCTCTCCGCATTCGGCGTCTCGCTGGAGGATGTCCGCCGGCGCCTGCACGCGACCGACACCAGCGGGCGGCTGCTGGCCGGCGCCGAGGTGGCGATCGCGGTCTGGCGGATCACGCCGGGCGGGGGATGGCTGGCGAGCTTGTTCGGTAACCCCATCGCGCTGCCGTTGACGCGCTTTGCCTATGACCGTTTCGCGGACGTGCTCTACGCCTGGAACCGGCGCAACGGCCATTGGTAGCGCTCTCGGCCCAGCCATACGAAGACGCACAGCGGTCTTGGCGCCGCGTAAGATACATCTTAAGATATATCTTGACTCCATAAGCGATGAGCCTATCTTACGATGTATCGTAAGATATAACTCAAGGAGCAATTCATGCACAGACACAACCACTTCGGCGAGCGCATGTTCATGCATATGGCCGGCAAATTCGGCGGCCGCGGCGGCGGCTTTGGCCCGTTCGGCCATGGCGGCAGGGGCGGCGGACGGGGCGGCCCGGGCGACATGTTCCGCGCCGGGCGCATGCTGGCCGACGGCGATCTCAAGCTGATCACGCTGTCGCTTTTGGCCGACGCGCCGCGCCACGGCTACGACATCATCAAGGCTCTGGAAGAGCGCACCAGCGGCGTCTATAGCCCGAGCCCGGGCGTGGTCTATCCGACGCTGACCTTCCTGGAGGAGGCGGGCTACGCGGTGTCCTCGAGCGAAGGCAACAAGAAGGTGTTTTCGATCACCGAAGCCGGCAAGGCGCATCTCGAGGAGAATCGCGAGATGATCGACAGCGTGCTCGACCATCTTGAGCGTTTCGGCCGCAAGATGGCCGCGGCGCGCGAATGGTTCGGCTGGGGCGACGACAAGGACGAGGGCGGCTGGCGCCGCGGCCGCTCGGAAACGCGCGACCGGTTCCGCGCGCTGCGCCACCGGCTGCGCGCCGCGCTCGGCGACATCGCCGACGCGCCGGAAGACAAGCAGGCCGAGGCGATCAGCATCCTGGAAGACGCCGCCGCGGCGATCGAGGCACTGTCGCGCCGCTGAGGCATCCTCACATAGAACCCGAAAAGCCCGGATCGCTCCGGGCTTTTCTATGTTCAGTTAAGCGATCAGCAGGAGCAGAAATCAATCCTTGCCGACATATTCGCTGATCAGCTTCTCGTTGCGCGCCTTCTCGATCTTGGCCGTGGTCTCGGCCGCGATTCGCTCGTCGGTGCGGTACTTGACCAGGTTTACCAGGCTGCCGGTGAGCAAGAGGACGCCCATCGCCCAGTAGCCTTTGGTCGAGAGGTCGACCGGCGCCAGCCACAGCGACAGGGCCAGCATGAAGTAGGCGGCGCCCACCGACAAAGTGTTGAACAGGATGTAGGTCCGATTGCCGTTCATCGTGGTGTTCCTTTGGTTTGATCCGTTTTGGAAATTTCGGGCTCAGTTCAGCGATTTCAGGCGCGCCAGGACATGCTCAGCACGCACCTTGGTGGCCGGTCCGTGGCCTGCTTCGGCGAGGCGTTCACGGATCGCCTCGTGGCGCAGCTCGCCGTCGATCTCGTCGAGGATGCCGGCCTCCTCGAACGGGTCGCTGCTTTCCTTGATGCGAGCGAGCAATTCCTCCGCTTCGTTGATGCTTGCCGTGCGGCCGATCGAACGGTTGAGACGGGACTGCGCCTTGCGTTCTGCATCGATCGCACGGGCGGAAATCATGCCCTGGTTGAGATCGATGATACGGCGATGCGCCTGTTCTACGGACAGGCGCATCCGCAAGGTCTTCTCGCCCAGGCTCTTGACCGTGGCGCGGCGGACCTCGCGCTCGTTCTCGAGTTCGGCGATTGCGGAAGCGCCGCCTTCGGCAAGCGCCTGGTTGTTGGCCGAAAGCGCGCTGAGCGTGCGGGTCTCCAGATCGGCGATGCGGCGGTCGAGCTGGTCGAGGCTGGTCTGCTCGGCTCGCTGGCGTACGATCAGCGAGGCGAGCGTCTGCTTGGCGGCGGCAAGGCCCGCCTCCGCGTCGCGGATGCGCTGGGCCAGTAGGTCGATCGCAAAACGATCTTTCAGATTGTCCTCGGCCCGTGCGCTGGCGCCGTCCAGCAATGTCTTGATCAGGCTAAGCATGGTCTTCTCCCTGTTTTCGTGAACGGTGTTCACAAACTCAACATAACAGGAAATGAACATTGTTCAAGAACTATTTTGAACGCTGTTCATGAGCTGCCGGACATGGTAAACGCAAGCAAATAGAATGAATTCCGGGCTAGGCTTGCGACTTCGGACATAAGGACAGGAAAGAGCATGGCGCTGGACAAGGAAGAGATGGGCGAGAAGGTGCTCGCCATCGCCGAGGCGTTGCTCAACGAGGGCGGCGCCGAGAACCTGAAAGCGCGCACCATCGCCGAGCAGGCCGGCATTTCCGTCGGATCCGTCTATAACCTCTTTGCCGATCTTGACGAGGTGCACCGCGCCGTCAACATGCGGCTGCTCGACCGGTTGGGCGCGACAGGCTTGGCGGCCATGGCCGATCTCGAAAGGCAAGGGGTGACCGACGTCCAGCATCGCATCCTGGCGATGGCGGCTGCCTATGTGCGCTTCGTCGAGGCGCATCCCGGCAGTTGGCCGGCGGTGCTTGCCTTCAACCGCCGCCGCGCGACGCGGCCTGGCCCGGACGCCTATGACGCGCTGCTCGACGCACTCTTCGACATCGTCGCCGGCGTGCTCAAGGCCGGCGATTTCGGCCTCGACGACGACCGCCGCGCGCTTGCGGCGCGGACCTTGTGGTCAAGCGTGCATGGCATTGTGACCAGTGGTTATGTTGCAAATTCGAACAGCAAGCAGGCCGAGGAGATCTGGCATCAGATCGAGCTTCTGGTCGGCGTTTTCGTCAAGGGGCTGGAACACGGCGGCGCATTCGCGCATGCTGAGACGAAGCCTGCGTGAACAGGGGCCGGCGCGAACAGGGGATGCCGTGATTCCTCTTGCGTGGACGTGAACGGGAGTTTTGAAAAATGTCTTTTCTGAAAAAGCTTTTTGGCGGCGGCGGTAGCGAGGCAACGGAGACCGGCACCGCCAAGCCGGCCAAGCAGGTCGAACACAAGGGATTCCTGATCAGCGCGACGCCCTACAAGGCCGAGGGCCAGTACCAGACCTGCGGCGTCGTCTCGAAGGAAGTGGACGGCGTGATGAAGGAGCACCGCTTCATCCGCGCCGATCGTTTCGCCGGGCTGGACGACGCCGTCGACATCTCGATCAAGAAGGGCATCCAACTCGTCGACGAGCAGGGCGAGCGGATGTTCGGCTGACGATCATCAAAGTCGAGGATCGATAGGCTCGCTCTCCAGAGCCAGCACAGCGAAGACGCACTCGTGGACCCGCCGCAGCGGTTGCCTCTCGACAAAGCGCTTCAACGCTTCATGGCCGAGCGCGAACTCGCTGAGCGCCAGATTGCGCTTGCCGCCCAGATGCCGCTCGCGCAGCCGGACAAGGTTTTCCGGGGCGTCATATTCGGGGCCGTAGATCATACGCAGATATTCGCGGCCACGCACCTTGAGCGCCGGCTGGATGAGGCCCTTCTTGCCGCGGCTGATGAAGTCACGCGGCTTGACCACCATGCCTTCGCCGCCTGAAGCGATCAGCATCTCCCACCAGGCGGCGGCTTCCGTGCAGGCGGCGGCATCGGCCAGGTCGACGTTGCGCCATTTGGTGTGCACGACGACGCCTTCCGTGGCGAGGCGATCGGCCAGCGACATATGCCAGATGTGGTCATGGTCGAACCAGACGCGGCCCTCGCTGGCCAGCAGATGGAAAGGCGCCACCCTGAGATCCTCGACACTTGAAACCGGCCAGACATAGGGCGACCAGGCGCTGGCGTATTTGCCTGCGCGCACGGCCCGATCGGCGAACCGTGCGCTCAGATCCATCACGTCGACGCCTCGCGCCTTCGCTCTCTCCAAGGCATCGCGACCGAGCCGCAGGCCGGCCGCGGACGACGCTGCCACCGGTTTGTACTGACTTTCGATGAGGCTGCTCGCCTTGGCCGACCAGGGCATGATTTCGGCGTCGAGCAGCAGCCAGTCGGTTTTCAGTTCCCCCCAGAGGCCAGCGGCATCGACGCTTGCGCGAAGCTGGGCGAGCAGCCCCTCCGTCATGGCGTCGTCGCCGAAGAAGGAACGTCCTGTCCGGGTCCATATCGCGCCGGTTTCGTCGCCCGAAATGCCGAAGCGGCTGCGCGCCGCCTGCGCGGTCCGGCACAGTGCGACGATCGCCCGCGAACCCATGTGCTTTTGCTCGCACACGACCTCGGCTCCGCCGCGCTCGCGAAAATAGGCAAAAGCCTCTTCCGGGCGTTCGAGCCAGTCGGCGTGACTGCTTGTCTCGGACGGCGACATCGTCGGCGGTAGGTAAACCAGCCACTGGGGCGCTATGGCGAAACGGCTCATGGCCTCTAGGGCGGCCGCGGCATTTTCCTCGGCCACGACGACGCGGCCTTTCAGCTCGGTCTCGATCCAGCGGCGGCCGGCAACATCTTCGATATCGAGCACGCCATCGGCATCGGCCTGTGCCGATTTCTCCATACTTGATGCGCCAAGCGGGCGTACGGGCTCCGACCATGTTCGGATTGCCGGCACCTCAACCAGCTCGCGTTCCGGCCAGCGCAGCGCCGTCAACTTGCCGCCGAACACACAGCCGGTATCGATGCACAGGGTGTTGTTCAGCCATTGAGCCGATAGCATCGGCGTGTGACCGTATACCACGGCAGTCTTGCCCCGATAAGCCGTGGCCCAGTCGGCGCGCACCGGCAGTCCGAATTCATCGATCTCGCCAGTCGTTTCGCCATAGAGCGCGAATTCGCGCACGGTGCCCGAGCCTCGCCCGATCATCTCTTCCTTGAGGCCGGCATGGGCAACGGCCAGGCGTCCGCCGTCCAGCCAGACATGGCTGCGCAGGTCGTCGAGAAAGGCCGGCAGCGCTTCGCGCAGCCCGCGATCCTGCGTGTCCAATTGGTCGATGGTCTGTTGAAGGCCGTGGGCAATCGTGACCTTGCGGCCCTCCAGCCAGCGGCTGAGCTTGCGTTCGTGATTGCCTTGAACGCAGTAAGCGGTTCGGGCCGCCACCATGCTCATGGCAATGCGCAGCACATCGGGCGTATTGGGACCGCGGTCGACGAGATCGCCGACAAAGACGAGCTTGCGGCCATTTGGGGGAGTGACGGCAACGGTTCGCTCGCCGCGATCCTGCGACCAGACGACCTCATACCCGAGTTGACCAAGCAAGGCTTGCAACTCGTCGGCGCAACCATGCACGTCGCCGATGATGTCGAAGGGGCCGGTATCGTGACGCTTGTCGGTCCAAAGCGGCTGGCGCGAGATTTTGGCGGCCTCGATGCTGGCTTCGTTGGTGAGCTTCCAGACTTGGCGAAAGCCCTCCCGCTGCAGGCCGCCAAGGCCCTTGCGGATTTCGCTGGTCATGCGTTGAGGGACGCCCGCACCGAAAGGGCGATCCGGGCGCGCCGCGTTGCGCACAACGCAGATGTCGACACCGGGGTCGAGGACGATGGCGACCGGCAAGGCGTGCCATTTGCGGGCCAGTTCGATCCATGCCTTGCGATCCGCCTGCCTCACATTGGTAGCGTCCACCACAGCCAGCTTGCGATGCTTTAGCCGTTTGCCAATGATATCGCGCATCAATTCGAAGGCGTCGGCCGAAACATCCTGATTGGTTTCGTCATCGGAGACGAGTCCACGGCATCGGTCAGACGAGATGATCTCGGTCGGCAGGAAATGCCTGGCGGCGAAAGTCGACTTACCGGACCCGGTCGACCCGATCAGCACGACCAGTGCGAAATCCGGAATTTCCAGATTGGTCTTGTCGACTTCCCTCATCGCGTGAACACCGCCATCTGTGTAGGCGCGCCCAGGTTGGCATCCTCAACCCCTATGCCACTGATTTCAGCGGCGTAGCCGTATGTCTCGCTTATTCTAGCCGTCCAGGTTTTGAATTCGGGGCGGCTCCACTCGAAGCGATGATCCGGATGACGGAAAGTGCCCGGGGGCAGACTGCTGAAAAGCGCATTATAATCCGCGTTGGGCGTGGTCACGATAACGGTCTTTGGAGCGGTTTCGCTGAACACAATCCGCTCGACTAAAGGCAGCCTGTCTTGGTCGAGATGCTCGACGACCTCGACCAATACAGCGACGTCTGCTTCGGCCCAGCGACTGTCCCGGTAAGTCAACGAACCATGCAGCAGCGTGACGCGACCTTCCGGCGGGCCGCCCACTTCATTCAGTCTCAGCCGCCTTGCCGCCCATTCGAGCTCGCGGGCCGCGGGGTCCAAGCCGAACAGTTTTTGGACCCATCGCTCGCGTATCAATCGGTCGAGCAGCTTACCTTCACCGCAGCCCAGATCCGCGACAACTTTCCCGCCACTCGCGCGGATGGCTTCGACGACCGCATCCAGGCGCCGGTCGTGCAGCCGGACGGGCGCCTCGAGCGTTTCCTCGGGCGAGCTGCGGGTTTCGACTGGCGTCTCCGCTGCCGCGGTTTCAGGGACCAGTCGCGCCAGGGCCGCGCGGGTCAAAACCGATCGGTTGCGCAAATAGCGGCGCGCGATCAGCTCCTTGGCGGGGTGGTGCTCCAGCCATCCCGCCCCCTTGGACAGCAGCTTGTCGACCTCGTCGTCGCCGACCCAATAATGTTTGGCGTCGTCCATCACCGGGATTAGGACGTAGAGGTGGTTGAGCAGATTGCTCAGCCGGTCGAGGCCGGACAATTTCAAATGGCCGTAACGGAGCCCTCCCGAACCGGCACCGATGGCTTCGATTGGCGTCAGCTCGACGGTCCAGCCCAGCGGTTCGAACAGCTGCCGCACTATCGCCTCGCCGCCGCGCATCGGCAAGGGCGCCACGACAGCTTCCAGCGGCAGGTCGCTTTCGGCGAGTTGCGGGCGTTCCTTGGAGATGCCGCTCATTGCCGTCCGGAACATCTTGTTGAGCGCCACGGACAGAAAGGAAGACGCCGCGTAAGGCCTGTCGTTCACATATTGATCCAGCAATCCGTCCGCCCGACCTTTGCCCCTCACCAATCCAACGGGGTCGACGTCGAGCAGAAGTGCGGCCTCGCAGCGCGTCTCGCTGGCCTCGGGATAGGACAACCAGGCCTTGCCGAAAGAGAGGTCGGTCTCATGCAGGCGCTCGGGGTGCTTGTGCAGCAGGAAGCCGAGATCGGTAGCCGGATGATGGGTGGTGGCGATTGAAAGGAACATTGGCGAGCGATAACGCAGCCCGATGGAATAACCAATGGTGCCACAAAGTTATTTCCACTTCCTTCCAGGAAGTGCAAAGAAACCGGTTGGTACCTGTGAATGGCAGTATTTCCAAACAAAAAGCCAGGCGGCGAAACTATGGAATTTGGATTAGCGCTCAGAACGCGACCTTGTCGCCGCCCTTGAGCTGCAGGATCTGGCGCGCCTCGTCGGGCGTGGCGATCGAGGCGCCGAGGCCTTCGATGATCTGGCGCACCTTGGTGACCTGCTCGGCGCTGGAACGGGCGAGCTTGCCCTTGCCGATCCACAGCGAGTCCTCCAGGCCGACCCGCACATTGCCGCCCAGCGCGATCGCCTGCGTGGCGATCGGCAATTGATGGCGGCCGGCGCCCAGCACCGACCAGTGATAGTCGTTGCCGAACAGGCGGTCGGCCGTGCGTTTCATATGGGCGACGTCCTCCGGATGCGTGCCGATGCCGCCGAGGATGCCGAACACGCTCTGGACGAAGAACGGCGCCTTCACCAGGCCGCGCTCGACGAAATGCGCCAGCGTGTAGAGATGGCCGATGTCGTAGCACTCGATCTCGAAGCGCGTGCCGTTATCGGCGCAGGTGCGCAATATGTGCTCGATGTCGCCAAAGGTGTTGCGGAAGATGCGGTCGCGCGAGGATTCCAGATAAGGCCGCTCCCAGTCATGCTCGAAGGTCTTGAAGCGCTCCAGCATCGGGAACAGCGCGAAATTCATCGAGCCCATGTTGAGCGACGCGACCTCGGGCGCGAACACCTTCGCCGGCCGGACGCGCTCCTCCACGCTCATCGTTGCGGCACCCCCGGTGGTGATGTTGACCACGCAGTTGGAGCGCTGTTTGATGACTTGCAGGAAAGGCGCGAAGGCCTCGGTCGACTGGTCGGGGCGCCCGTCGACCGGATTGCGGGCGTGAAGATGGACGATCGCGGCGCCCGCTTCGGCGGCCTCGATGGCGGCGGTGGCGATCTCTTCGGCCGTCACCGGCAGATGCGGCGACATCGATGGCGTATGGATCGAGCCCGTTACCGCGCAGGTGATGATGATCTTGTTCTGGTTCGCCACTTCGTATGCCTCGATCTCTCGTTATTGACAGCGCCTATTTCACCGCCCGTTGCGTGATGCCGGAAATGAACTGCTTCGACAGCACGATACAGAGCAGCGTAATCGGCAGCGCCGCCAGTGTCAGCCCGGCGAACAGCACCCCCAGTCGGTGGTGAATTCGCCGACGAACACGGTCAGCCCTTGCGGCAGTGTCTTCAAATTGTCGGAGGTGATCAGCACCAGCGGAAAGAAAAAGTCGTTCCAGCTGTTTGCGCCGGGCCGGGCGGATCGCTGTCGGCACGCAGGAGGATATAGGGTCGCGCTCGGCGCGATGAGGCCGATCCTGAGCGAGGATCGCCAGCCGGCCGTGGTGATGCCGCCGTCGTAGCGCGGCTATTGCCAAGGCGAAGGCGATTGCCAAGGCGAAAATGCAAAAAGAGGCAGGCGCTGGCGGCGTCTGCCTCTTCATTTCAGGTATCGGCGATCAGGCCGCGACGGCGAGGTGATCGGCATTGGCGGCAGCGATCGCATCGACCTTGGCGGTGGCCTTGGCCAACGCGGTGGTGACCGCATCGGCACCCATGCCGACGCCCTCGACGCGGATGACTTCGACATCGGTCATGCCGAGGAAGCCGAGCACGCTGCGCAGGTAAGGCACGGCATGGTCCATCTGCACCGCGGCGCCTTCAGAATAGATGCCGCCGGAAGCCAGCACGATATAGACCTTCTTGCCGCTGACGAGACCTTTCGGGCCGCCCTCGCCATAGGCAAAGCTCTTGCCCGAGCGGGCGACGTGGTCGACCCAGGACTTCAACGTCGAGGAGATGCTGAAGTTGATGAAGCCGGTGGCGAGGATCACCGTGTCGGCGGCGAAGAGCTCGTCGAGCACGGCGTCGGAAACGCCGACGACTTCGGCCTGGCGAGGCGTACGGGCTTCGGCCGGCGTGTAGATGCCGGTGGCGTAGTCAGGGTCGATATGCGGCAGCGGATTAGCGACCAGATCGCGTACGACAAGCGTGTTGGACGGATCGGCGGCAAGCAGCTTCTGGGCAAGATCAGTGGCGACGCGCGTCGAGTGCGAAGCGGCGCCGCGCGGGCTGGAGGTAACGAGAAGAATAGACATGGCGTGTCCCCTTGGGGTTGGATTGAAACTTTCCACGCCAATATGGGATTGCTGCTTCATCAGGATAACTGGTATAATATGCATACAATCCATCAACAAAATGGATGGCCTGGCCATGCAACCGAATCCGACCCTGGATCAGCTCCAAATCCTGGTGGCGGTGGCCGATACCGGCAGCTTCTCGGCGGCGGGGCGCAAGCTCAATCGGGCGCAGTCGGTGGTAAGCTACGGCATCGCCAATCTCGAAGCGCAGCTCGGCTTGAAACTGTTCGAGCGCGAAGGCGTGCGCGAGCCGCAACTGACCGATGTCGGCAAGGCTATGCTGGAGGATGCGCGGCGCATGATCGGCGTCCTGCAGCGCATCCGCTCGCGCGCCGACGGCTACCGGCAAGGGCTGGAGGCGGAAGTGGCAATATCGGTCGACGTGGCGCTGCCTTCACCCGCGCTGGTGCGCGTGCTCAAAGCCTTCGAAGCTCAGTTCCCGGCGGTGATGCTGCGGCTTTATATCGGCTCGCTCGGCCTGATCGTCGACCAGGTCGTCAACGGCCAGTCGGATCTCGGCTTCGGCGGCCTGCAAGGCGATGCCGAGGTCAATCTGCTGCGCATCGGCTTCACCTCGATGGTGCCGGCGGCGGCGCCCGACCATCCGTTGGCCAAACTGCCGAAGCCGGTGGCTGTCGAGGATCTGCGCGAACATATCCAGCTCGTCGTCACCGACCAGTCGGAGCGGACTCGCGGGCGCGACTATGGCGTGTTTGCCTATCGGACGTGGCGGCTGACGGATGTGCGCACCAAGCATGCCTTGATGCGCGAAGGCCTTGGCTGGGGTGGCCTGCCGCGCTGGCTGATCGCCGACGACCTTGCCAGCGGCCGGTTGGTCGAACTCGATCTCGAGCCCTATCGCGAGGTGCGCTCGCCGCTCTATGCCATGCACCGCGCCGACCGCAGCCCCAAGCCGGCGGCGTCCTGGCTGATCGACGAGTTCAAGCGGCAGCTCGGCTGCTTCAATGAGATGGAGCCAGGCGTGTGGACGGAGGAAGGGCCGGAGACAAGCCGTCCATGAGCGCGATCAGCACCGCGCGGTAATCCGCGCCGGACGCGCCCGCCTCGATGGCCAAAGCGGCCCGATCGAAGGCGGCCGCCAGCAGGGCGGTCAGCGCCTCAACCGGCAATCTGGTCATCGCTTGCGCGCGCATCGCAGCCGCCAAACCTTCGCGCAGCGAGCGGTTGCCGTGGCGGTTGTCGATCTCGTCCATGGCCGCGCGCCCGAGCACGGCCGGCCCGTCGAGCAGCAGAAGCCGCGTGCGGCCGGGCGCGCGCATCGCCTTGAGATAGGCATCCGATCCGGCGATCAGTGCGTCCCGCGCGGATAGCGAGGGCGGGGAGGCACGGTCGATCTCGGCCGCCACGGACGCTGCCTCCTGCTCGACGACCGCCGCGAACAGCGCCTGCTTGTCGGCGAAATGATGGTAGAGCGCGCCGCGCGTCACGCCGGCCTCAGTGACGATCTCCGGCGTGCCGGTCTCGGCATAGGATTTTTCCGTGAACAGTTTTCGCGCCGCGCGGATCAGATCGGCGCGCGTCGCTTCGGTGCGATCGCGGTTGGAGCGACGTCCGGACTCTTGTTGCATACATGCAGCCTGTATGTTATTTGAACTTACATACAGACTGTATGTTGAATGAGAAGAGAAGGAAAGATGAAGACGACCAGCTATTATCCGGTGCTGATGACGGGCGATGTCGAAGGCACCGCGGCCTTTTACGTCGAGCATTTCCGTTTCACCCCGCTCTTCGAGAGCGACTGGTATGTGCATCTGCAGTCGGTCGAGGACAGGCGCGTCAACCTCGGCATCGTCCATGGCGACCATGAG
Organism: Mesorhizobium sp. B4-1-1; assembly: GCF_006439375.1. Lineage (NCBI taxonomy): Bacteria > Pseudomonadati > Pseudomonadota > Alphaproteobacteria > Hyphomicrobiales > Phyllobacteriaceae > Mesorhizobium > Mesorhizobium sp. B4-1-1. Next base: position 346,410 of record NZ_VFTH01000005.1, on the reverse strand, counting down.
ACGATCCCGCAAGAGGGACGGGGACGCACGTCCGGCCTGCTGATCAATTTCGAGGTCCGGGATCCCGACGCCGTCTATGAGCGCGTCGTCGCCGCAGGCCTGCCGATCCTGCGCAGCCTGCGCGACGAGCCCTTCGGCCAGCGCCATTTCATCACCAGGGACCCCAACGGCGTGCTGATCGACGTGATCAAGCCGATCCCGCCAAGCGAGGAGTTCCTGGCGCAATACGCCGAGGGCGCAGCCGGGGGCTGAACCGGAATCCTGGGCCTCAGTTCGTCCGCGCCACCGGCATCACCGTCACCTGGCTGACGCCGGTGCGGCGCACGACGGTGCAGAGCGTCTCGCGGCCGATGCGCTCGGCGTCGAGCATGCGCACGAGGTCGTCGACGCCGGTGACCGGCCGGCCGTCTATTGCCGCGATGATGTCGCCCTCCTTCAGGCCGGCATTGGCCGCCGGGCCGTTCTTCTCGACGCCGCGCAGGCGCACCGCCGTGTTCGTGGTCACTTGCGACAGCAGTGCCGCCCGGCGCGGCAGGTTGGTCGTGTCGGCGGAAACGCCGATGAAGGCGCGGCGCACACGGCCGAAGCGGATGATTTCCGAGATGACGAAATTGGCCGTGTTGGAGGCGACCGCGAACGCGATGCCCTGCGCGCCGTGGATCATGGCGGTGTTGACGCCGATCACCTCGCCCGCCGACGACACCAGCGGTCCGCCCGAATTGCCGGGATTGAGCGCGGCATCGGTCTGGATGACGTCGTCGATCAGCCGCCCGGTCGAGGCGCGCATCGAGCGGCCGAGCGCCGAGACGACGCCGGCGGTGACTGTCCATTCGAAACCGAGCGGATTGCCGATGGCGATGGCGATCTGGCCGCGGCGCAGGCGTTTGGAATCGCCGAGCGGCGCGACGTCGGCGAAACTGCCGTCGGCGCGCACCAGCGCGATGTCGGTGTCGGGATCGCGGCCGAGCACATGGCCTTCGCGCGCGGCGCCGTCCGGCATGGTGACGCGCACGGCGCGCGCGTCGCCGACGACATGGAAGTTGGTGACGACCAGTCCGTCCTGCGCGATGACGAAGCCCGAACCGTGGCCGCCGGCGCCGATGCGCTCGATGCGGCACACGGCCGGACCGATGCGGTCGACGGCATCGGCGATGGATACCGAGTAAGCGTCGAGCAAAGTGTCATCGGATGGAAGTTTTTCGGCTGCGAAAGCCATGGGCGTGTTCCCTCGTACAATGATGCCTATATGTGCGGAGCGGCCGCAATTGCCGCGACCTGACCAGATGGCCAGTCGGGCCGGTGACTAGCCGTCAGGCGAGTACCCGCGGCTGTGCTACCGAGCGATATCTGGGTCACCGAACCCAGGAGACAGTCTTATGAGCGACTTCAATCTCAGTGCCTTTTCCGATGCGATCGCCGACGTCGCGGCCAGCGCCGCCCCCGTACTGGCGAGTTTCGTCACGCACCATCAGCGCACCGCCAGCGCCTTCCACTGGCGCGACGGTTTCTTCGTCACCGCCGAGGAAGCGGTCGAAGCCGGCGAGGAGATCGAATTGACGCTGGCTTCCGGCGAGGCCGTCAAGGCCGAGCTTGTCGGACGCGATCCTTCGACGGGCGTTGCCCTGTTGAAGCCCGCTTCCGGTGCTGCCGGTCTCCCGCAGTTGGCCCAGGCCTCTGCCGTGCGCCCAGGCAATCTGGCGATCGCCGCGGGCAGCAGCGTGGGAACCGCGCTTGCCGTGTTCGGCACGGTCGGAGAGGTCGGGCCGGCCTGGCGCTCGATGCGCGGCGGCACGATCGACCGGCGCATCAACCTCGCCATCAACACCGGCGGGCGCTTCGAGGGTGGGCCGGTGCTCGACGCCAAGGGCGGCGTGATCGGCATGCTCTTGTTCGGCCCGCGCCGGCGCGCGCTGGTGATGCCCTATGAGACGATCGAGCGCGCGGTCGCGACACTGCGCGAGAAGGGCCATGTCGCGCGCGGCTATCTCGGCGCGGGGTTGCATCCGATCCGCAATGGCGACACCAAAGGCGCCATGGTGATGAGCCTCGATGATAAAGGCCCGGCCAAGGCTGCCGGCCTGCATGTCGGCGATATCGTCATCGCCTGGAACGGCGAGGCCGTGCATGGACCGCGCGAGCTGATCCGCAAGCTCGGACCGGACAGCGCGGGCACCACCGTCACTCTAGGCGTTTCGAGCGGCGGCGCCGCGCGCGACGTCTCGATCACCATCGGCGAGAAACCGCTGAGCTGAGAGGATCGATGGCCAGCAGCGCGGCACAAACGATTACGAGACCGGAGCCGGCAACCCACCGGCTGACGTTGCTTGTCGCGCTTGCCGATGCCCAGCGCGCCGAGCAGCTTGCCGATGCGCTGGCCGCGAGCGACGATCTGGCGCCGGCATTGGCTGGAAGTGGCGTCGGCCAAATGGCGGATGTCGCCGTCGCCGATGAGGCCGGCCTGGAAAGCCGGGTCATCAGTTCGGCCACGCCCATCGTCCTGCTTTCGCGGCGTGCGGGCAGCGAGCGGGGGGTGGCGGACAATGTGCTGGCCGTGCTGCCTGTCTCCGCGGATGGCCTGCTGATCGCCGCTGCTGCGCGATTGGCGGCGTCAGGCTACCGCGTCGGCAAGGCGCCGCCGTCGGAGGTCGCGCATGGCGATTTCCACGATGACGAGCTTGCCGGGGAAGAGACGCCTGACGATAACCAGCCTCGCCCGGCTTTGTCGCCGCGCGAGGCTGAAGTGCTGGCGCTGCTGGCCGAAGGCGCGCCGAACAAGATCATCGCCCGGCGGCTCAACATTTCCGTCCACACGGCGAAGTTCCACGTCGCCGCCATCCTGATCAAGCTCGGCGCCGCCAACCGGACAGACGCGATTGCCATCGCCATGCGGCAGGGGCTGGTGCTGGTCTAGGGGTCACTTGAGATTCAGGTGAGGCAGCCTGCGAATGGCGGCTTCCTGCGCTTCCGGTGCTCACGTACTTCAAGTACGCTCCGCTCCGGTCCCACTATTCTCGACTCGGCCTGACCTGAATCTCAAGTGACCCGCTCCGCGCCACTTTGGTTTCCTACGCTACGCAGCGTAACCGCGTCGCCTTCTTTCGGCTCTTGCGCCGTGCCCATCAGCCGCGCAAGTTGCCTTCCGAATTGATGAGGGAGGCGAAGGATGTCGCTCAACGGAAAGACGCTGTTCATCTCGGGCGGATCGCGCGGCATCGGGCTGGCGATCGCGCTGCGCGCGGCGCGCGACGGCGCCAATGTGACGATCGCGGCCAAAACCGCCGAGCCGCATCCCAAACTGCCGGGCACGATCTATAGCGCGGCGCAAGAAATCGAACAGGCGGGCGGCAAGGCGCTGCCGGTGCTGTGCGACATTCGCGACGAAGCGCAGGTCGGCGAGGCGGTGGCCAGGACCGTGGAGCGGTTCGGCGGCATCGACATCTGCGTCAACAATGCCAGCGCCATCCAGCTTACCGGCACACTGGAGACCGACATGAAGCGCTACGATCTGATGCATCAGATCAATACGCGCGGCACCTTCCTGGTCTCCAAAATGTGCATTCCCCACCTTAAGTTGGCAGACAATCCTCACATCCTGAATCTGGCACCGCCGCTCGACATGAAGGCCAAGTGGTTCAAGAACCACGTCGCCTACACGATGGCCAAGTTCGGCATGTCGATGTGCACGCTTGGCATGAGCGCGGAGTTCGCCGGAGCCGGCATCGCCGTCAATTCGCTGTGGCCGATCTCGACCATCGATACGGCCGCCGTGCGCAATCTGCTTGGCGGCGCGACGGTGGCGGCGATGAGCCGCTCGCCCGACATCATGGCCGATGCGGCGCATGCGATCTTCCTGCGCCCGTCGCGCGAGGCGACCGGCAATTTCTACATCGACGAAGAGGTTCTGCGCGCCGAAGGCGTCACGGACTTTTCGGTCTACGCGCCGGGCGCGGCCGATCAGCTCGCGGGCGACTTTTTTGTCCCCGACGAGGTGTTTGCGAACTCGCAGACGAAAGTCAGAAGGATCTACTGATGGAGCGTTCGCCTCAATCCATCTCGACCTTCTTGCCCTTGGCCAGCGCCATGACCCGGTCGATATAGGCCAGCATCAGCGCCGAAACGACGAAGGCGAGATGGATGATGGTCAGCCACATCAGCTGGTCGGTCGTGTAGGACACGGAATTCAGGAACACCTGCAAAAGGTGGATGGAGGAGATGGCGACGATGGTCGAGGCGACCTTGACCTTCAGCGAGCCGACATCGATCGTGCCCAGCCAATGGACCTCGCCGTCCTGCTCGTCGAAGCGGCTGACGAAGTTCTCGTAACCCGAGATGATCACCATCACCACCAGCGAGGCGACAAGCGCGGCGTCGATCAAGCCCAACATCTTCAGGATCGTATCGGTATCGCCGAGCGTGAAGGCGCTCATGACGAACTCATAAAGCTTCTTGCCGAAAGAAAGCGCGTAGATCGCCAGCGCCACGCCGAGCCCCAGATAGAAGACCACCAGCAGCCAGCGCGAGGCCAGGATGACGGATTCGATGGCGAGCTCGAGACGCTTCATGAAGACTTCCGGTCAAATTGCGATAGAGGGTATTTCGGCCAGATGAAGCCGGTTTTCAAGGCAAAAAACCCCACCGGGGAGGGGACCCGGCGGGGCTCAGTGTGTCCCGCTGGAGTCGGGACAGGGCAGGGAACGCCCTGCACAGAATCTGGGTGTCGCAATGCGGCGATTCAATGAGCAGTCGCCAATCGGCAGGACAAATCTTCTTGAGCCGGCAAGGAAAAAGGCCCGTCCGGACGGGACGGGCCTTCATCTTGCGCGCTGATTCCGAAAATCCGGACAGGATCTTGAAATCACACGCTCATTGCTGGTCGCTGTTGCTCGCCACCGGCGCCACAAGCGAGGTGATGCGGCGGATGGCGACACGCCGGTTCTCGCGGTTCGGTCCGGGCGTGTTCACCTTGAGATACTCCTCGCCATAACCCTGCGTGGTGAGGTTCTCGGCCGGTATGCCAAAGGCGTTGGTGAGCGCCTCGGCGACCGCCTCGGCGCGACGGTCCGACAGAGCGAGGTTTGCGTCCGGCGTGCCGACGGCGTCGGTGTGACCTTCGATCAGGAAGGTCTCGGCCGGGTTCTTCTGCAGCAGTTTTTCGATAGCGTTGGCGACGCCATCGAGCTTCTGCACCTCGGTGTCGGAAATGGTGGCCGAGCCGAAGTCGAAGTTCAGCGTGTCGAGATCGATACGCCGGGCGATGTCGCGCACGCGGGCCGACCGCTTGACCTCGTCGATCGAGTAGAGACGCTGCACCTTTTCCACCGGCGGCTGCTCGAGGAAGGTGTAGTAGTCGTCGTCGCTCTCGACATCCTCGGAATCGAGAATGTAGTCCCGCCGCGGGATGGTGAGCCGCATCGGCGGCAGGTCGTCGCCGGGATCGCGCCAGTCGCCGTCATCCTGGTACTGCCGCTCATCGACGTAGCTCAGCACATATTCACGGCCGTCCGGCATGACGCGCGATCGCTGAACGACATCGCCATAACGGTTGCGGATGGTGACGACGCGGACGCCATTGCCGCGTTCAACCGTCTCGCGGGTGCGTCCGCCCGACAGATCCTCGTAGTAGACATCCTTGGCGCCGCGGGTGATGCGGGGCGCCTCGTTGCTTTCCACGAATGTCTGGTTGTTGAATTGGAGGATGACGCGGTCGCCGAACTGCTTCACGACGTCCGTGCCCTTTGGCCGCCGGCGGTCGCGGGCAAAGTCTTCGGGCGTGCGGTCGATCCGCTTGCCCTTCTCCTCATCCACGGGGACGAGCTTCTCGGGCCTGATCGCCTGCTGCGCCGACTTGTCGTCGGTGGGCGGCGGGCCTTGATCGACGGGAGCCGGCTGCTGCGCCTGCTCGCCACCCTGCCGCTGTCCGGCCTCATTGGTCTTCTGGCCATTGCCGACCTGGCCATTTTCGGTTTGAGCGCCACCGGTCTGGGCACCACCGTTCTGGCCGTTATCGTTGCGACCCCGGCGCTTGCGCACGGCATCTTTCTGGCTGTCCAGGACAGGCGCCTCGTTCGGATTGGCGGTTTCGCCCTGCGCGGCGTTGCCGCCATTGGCAGGCTGGTTGTTGTTCGCCGGCTGTTCGCCGGTCACGGGTTGCTGCTCGCCGTTGGCGGGCTGGCGGCCAGTCTTTGTCTGCTCGCCGTTGGCGGGTTGCTCACCGGTAGCGGGCTGTTCACCGTTTGCCGGCTGTTCGGCAGCCGGTTTCTTGCCGAGCTTCTTCTTGTCCTGGGTCTGTTCGCCCTGGACCGGCTGCTCGCCGTTTTGCAGTGGCTCGGCCTGTGGCACGGGTTCGCCTGCTGGAGCGGTCTCGTTCTGCTGGTTCTGCCGGTGCTTCTTGCGCCCCTGGTTGCCGCCTTGCTGGTTGTCGTTGGCGGGAGCGGTCTGTTCGGTCGGCGCCATCTGTTCGCCGGCCTGACCGGCCGGCTCGCTCTGCTGCTGATCGTGCTTGCGCTTCTTGCGACCCTGGTTGCCTTGCTGCTGGTCACCGGCGGCAGGCGCGACCTGTTCCGCGGGCTGCTGGTCGGCCGGCGCTGCTTCGATCTGCTGCTGATTGCGCTTCTTCTTGCGTGGCTGCTGCTCGTCGGTCGCGGGCTGGCCGCCCTGGGCGGCGGGCGCCGCCTCGATCTGCTGCTGTTGATCGCGCTTCTTGCGCGGTTTGAATTGCTGCTCGTCGGTCGCGGGCTGGCCGCCCTGGTCGGCGGGCGCCGCCTCGATCTGCTGCTGTTGGTCGCGCTTCTTGCGCGGTTTGAATTGCTGCTCCGCCGGGGCAGCTTCCCCGGACTGGCCATTGTCCGTCTGCTGCTGCTGCTCGTGCCGCTTCTTGCGTGGCTGTTGCTCGGACTCGGCGGGTGCGGCTTGTTCAGCCGGCGCCGATTCGCTTTGCTGCTGCTGTTCGCGCTTCCTTTTCCGCGGCTGTTCCCCCTGCTGGCCTGCGCCGGCCTGGGCGCATTCCTCGGCCGACTGGCCTTCGGCGCAGGCGGCCTGCGCGAGAATGAGTGGCGCGCCGTGCAGGCTGCCAGAAGCGACACCCCCCTGCAGCGGGTACGCGCCCAACGGCGCGGATGCCATAAGCAGGCCGATTGCCGTGCCCGCCAGAATCCGTGGTTGGCGTTTCATATCAATTTTCTCCTAGTGGGGTCCCATCCCTGCCCAAACTTTCATCAACCGCAATTGGTTCCGTCAGGCATTGGCACCAGCCAAGGATGCCCAACCGGCCTTTTAAAGGCAATTTCGTGTTTTTCTAATGTTGATACCGCGTCAGCGTCGCAGCAGCGCTTGACCGGAAGGCCGCGGAGGGCCAAATCCACCAAAATGACCGCGCCGTTCTGGAAAACCAAGACGCTTGAGGCGATGACCCCGACCGAATGGGAATCGCTTTGCGACGGCTGCGGCAAATGCTGCCTGTCGAAGCTCGAGGACGAGGATACCGGCGAGATCTTCTGGACAAGCGTCGGCTGCAGGCTGTTCGACGCGCAGAACTGCCGCTGCTCCGACTATGCCAACCGCCTGGCGCGGGTGCCCGATTGCGTCGGGCTGACGCCGCAGAATGTGCGCACCATCACCTGGCTGCCAAAGACCTGCGCCTATCGGCTTATCGCCGAGGGCCATGATCTCTACTGGTGGCACAGGCTTGTTTCGGGAAGCGCCGCGACCGTGCACGATGCCGGGATTTCAATCCAGGGCCGTGTGAAGGCCAAGGAAACCGATCTGGCCGAGCCCGACGACTACTTCGATTATATATTGGATGACGAACCGTAACCGGGCCGCATCTGGATGACGACCGTAACCGGCTCGCATCTGGGTGACGACCCTGACGGTTCGCGTTTTGACGACGAACGACGAACCCTGCGGGTTCGCGTCTGGATGACGAACCGTAACCGGTCCGCAACGTATATTATTGATGACGAACGCTGAAGGGTCCGTGTTTATGGACGAACCGTGATGAGGTTCGCGTTTAAGCACTGCGAGCGACGACCCCTGGCGGGCTCGCGCTACATGAACCGGACATGAATGGCCGGTTCGCGGAAAGTTCAGACACAAAGAGGCATTTTCCAACCATCGGTTCTACGGGCGAAAGCCCACAACAAGGAGAGAAGACGATGTTCAACACGATCAAGACGGCAGCCCTTTCGGCCCTTGTCGGGCTTGGCACTTTGGCCGCCATTCCGGCGCATGCGGACAGCCTCTATCTCGGTTTCGGGGACAGGCACGATCCGCGTTTCGGCATCTATACGGGCGACGATGACGGCTATCGCCGCGACTGGCGCCGTGACCGCGACCGCGACCGGCGCGGCTGCTCGCCGGACCGCGCCCTCGACAAGGCCGAGCGCATGGGCGTGCATCGCGCGCGCATCGTCGACATGAGCCGCCGTACCGTGAAGGTGGCCGGCCGCCAGTATGGCGACCGTGTCGTGGTGGTGTTCGCCAACGAGCGCGGCTGCCCGATCATCTATCGCTGAGGCTGGAGCTGAAAGGACAATCCTCTGCGCCTCTGCGACGATCGCCTGCAAGCATGATCCTCTGCGAGGATCAGCTGTCAGATCTTCTGCGAAGATCAATTCAGATATGATCTTCTGCGAAGATCAATCTTGAGTAGCGGAGCCCCTCAAATGAGGCGCGGCTCCAAAAAAAGCCCCGGAGGATGATTCCTCCGGGGCTTTTTTTAACGGCATGCCGGCGACTGGGCCGGACGTCACTTCAGCTCGAAGGTGACCGTGACCTGGACGTTGTAGGAATTCTCGCCCGCCTGCGCCGGCACGGCCGAACGGGCCGCATCGAACGACTTGGCCGCCATCGGCATCGGCACCGGCGCGACATTCTGGTCGGTGATCTCGAGCACCTTGCCCAGGCTGACGCCGGCCGCTTCGGCGAGCGTCTTTGCCTTGGCCATCGCGTCGGCGACGGCCTTCTTGCGCGCCTCGGTGATCGTCGCCTTCGGATCGTCATTGGTGAAGGTGATGCCGCCACCCTGGTTGACGCCGAGCGACACCGCTTTATCGAGAATCTCGCCCGTCTTGTCGACGTTGCGCACGCGCACCGACAGCGTGTTGGTCACCTGATAGGCGACGAGTTGGGCTTCCTGGCTGCCGTCGGCCTTGTTGGTGTAGTTGTAGCGCGGGTTGATCTGGATGCCGGCGGTCTGCAGGTCGCGGTCGGCAATGCCTGCGGATTTCATCGCCGTGATCACCGCCGCCATGGCGTCGTTGTTGGCATCGAGCGCTTCGCGCGCGCTCTTGGCCTCGCGCATGACGCTGAGCGAAAGGATCGCCATGTCAGGCGCCACCGTCGCTTCGCCTTCGCCGGACACGATGATGCGGGGCGGGGGCTGGGTGTCGGCGGCGCTTGCCAGCGCCGGGAACGCGACCGCGGCAGCGAGCGCGATGGGCAAAAGATGTCTGGTCATGAAAACTCCTCGAAGTCTGCGGTCCGCCGCCCGTGCCGCATCTCACTCGACCCCGCAAAGGCGCCGATTCCCTGCAGTGCGGTGCATGGGCCTGGACCTGTTCACGCGCCTTATGAGCGCAAGCCGCTCTACGCAGCGAATATGGGCTGATTTTGACGGTTCCCGCCAGAGCTTTCGAAAGCCTTGTGCGGACGAACGAAAAACACTAAGCCAGCCCGCGTGGGGCCTGTAGCTCAATGGTTAGAGCCGGCGGCTCATAACCGCTTGGTTGGGGGTTCGAGTCCCTCCGGGCCCACCAGAACGACTGCTTAAGTGCCTGATTTTTATGAATTTTTCAGAAGGGGCCCACGACTTGGACTCGAACCCCCTAGCTCTGACCAAGCACTGATTGGTCGCACGTCCGCTACACTCCGCAGAAATCGGGGTCTCCGGGGTCTGAATTGGCCAATCCAATCAGGCGGTTGGACCTGGCTGCCGAGAATGTGAATCAGGCGATCCTCGACAACTGATTCAAGTGCAATGTGTGAAGACAGGAGCGCTTCGAATCTGTCCTGAGAAGGTCTACGAGTTCGGCCCCAACGCGGTCGACAGACCGTTCTCCAATTGGCCATCGACTGGGTTCCTGGAAGCTTTTCGAACTTTCTGGGTGGTGCCGACGGGCGGATTGGTCACCCTTTAGTCACTCGATCGAGGAGCCCGCTTTCGAAGTTCGCGCCAGGCACGGTCTTCTTTTTGCAAGAGGGACTGCTGATGCCTTGCACACACGTTCTTAACCGCGCGTCCGACCTTGGCGATGTCGGCACGCAGCCGGTCCGGGGAGGCGCCCAGAGTCTCAGCTATAGATTCCGCCGTGGTGTTTTCCCGCATGTATTCGCGCGAAGCCACTGCCATCTCGGGACCAACGGGAAATATGCTGCGGCGGATGTTGATGTGGTCACCCACAATTTCCAGTTGAAAGGGGTTCTCCAGAGCCCGGATGAAATGATCCGGCGTCGGCTGATCCCCGTGCCATAGATCGAAGAGAGCGGATCGATGCAGCAAAGTCACATCATCGGTGACATGGTGGGCCGTCTTTGCGTGCACATACCTGCCTTCGAAGAATCTCGTGACAGCTGACCAATCCGTAAAGTAGACGCCATCCTGTATTCCCGGCAAAGAGAACGGCAGCGAATTCAGTATGCACGGAACGACCTCCTTGTTCGCGGCCTCGGGGCCAAATTCCTCAGTTAAGATATCGGGGTATCGGCGAAGCGCACCCGCCAGGCGCTGGAGCTGGCGTGCGTTCGAGCGGTTTTCAAGTGCGAAGTAATATGCCTGTACGGGGTTTCGGCCCGAGAGGCTGCGATTCTTACACTCAAACAGAAAAACACGGTCACCCCAGAAAAGGACGGCATCGAATTCATATACCTGTCGCTCGCGTTTGACCTTAAAGCCGCGGCAATTCATTCCACGATCAGTGAAGAAGTTACGGACGCTTGACTCGAAAGCGGCTCCCTTGCGCGACAGTTGCTCGCTCAGTCTGGCAAGGTTTGAGAGGATAACGCTGACCATATGGGTGGCGAGAACGGCCGGAGCGAAGAGAATAAGCTTGCCGCTGGCGGTCCTTACCAACGGACAATCGTACATGTCGCGACTGGTCCGCCCCAAAGACACGTGCCCGAGAAAGATCCGCATCGCCTCCGCAGAGAGCCCCACCTGCTGCAATCTGGTGGACAGCTCGGCCTCTTCGATAAGGATTACGCCACCAGGGCTACTGTCGAAGCGCTCCTCCGCCAAGCCTTTCAGGAATGCATAGCCACGCAGCCATTCGACCAGCCGGAGTTTGCCCGGCCGACCAAGATCCTCGACCACCGCGTAGCCTAATATTGCGGACAACGATACGGCCGAATGAGCCTCCTCGGCCGACACGTAAGCATCGGGAAGCAGAGGGGCGGGACCAGCGATGCCGCGTGATCCCTGAAGCATTCGCGTTTCAAAGGACATCTCCAGAAACGTCTGCACCAGACGATCCTGCAGCCGTTCGTTGGCGATGAAATCCCACAGCCACGTTTCCGTCAGGCCTGTGTCGATTACGCGCCGGATATTATCGGGCAGCCCTTGTGGAAGGTCCTCCCCCGTCAGCTCGGTCCACTCTGTTTCTAGAAATCTGCGGTGTTCCTCCGTGCGCTCCCACCGACCCCAAAAGATGCCGAGGAATTCGGTGGAACCCGCCTTGTAGATGGCTTCCTCATCCGCAGGTTCGAAGTCCGGCACGACGAGCAGACCGTTTTTGTCGAACCAATCGTTGGTATACCCTTCCATCAAGAGAGTGCTGGTCAAAGTCTTGACGATCGCGTCGGAGGCTGCATCAGGCGAAAAGTCGTTGCCATCGTCGTCTTTCAGCAGAACGCCTGCCATGGCCTGAAGGGGTTCACCTTGGCGTATTGCTGCAGCTACGCGCTCATTTACGTCCTTATACTGAGCGTTTGCGCGCTGTAGGTAGGCGGCTACCCTCACGTGAGGCAGCAACTTCGATACTTCAGCGCGCCCGAGCAATGTGAGAACGCCGCGATAACCATCCTCGATCGTCCGAAACGTCGCGCGGACGCTCTCAAAACGAGACAGCGCGTCATCTCCTAAGCGTTCCTTGAGATATCCGGCCAGTCCGTCGAGCAGCTCGTCACGTAGCTTCTCCCGTTTCGGGTCTGGATGTTTGAGCACTAACCGCCCGCATCGCCTTACGTGGCCGAGCAGTTCATCGGCGAGTGTTTCATCGAGCTCAATCGCGTCCAAGTGCGTTTTAACTTTTTGCCATGACAAGCGGTCAAGGGCGTCTTTGATCTCGCCTTCACTCAGATGCTTTTCCATGTGACCTATCTGCGGCTCGACTGCGCCGGCTATTCAACCAAAATGGGCGGCAATCTCTGAGCGCATGTTTGGTCCCTTCGCAAGGCATGTGCGAAATTCAGTGGGTCGCCCCGCGCAGTCCACCACGAAAAATTCTTCGCTTAGCTAGCTCTTGTATGACGATCGTCCTGCTAAGCCTACATAGGGCGCCGGCATGTGCGAGGTTGCGACAAGGCGCCGATTCCGCACACCATCTTCACAGGCCTAGGAGGCGCGATTGTATAACCAGTTCACTTACTTGGTCCCGCCTTTTGATACCATGGCCTATCAAGCGTGCTGGCACTTTGGGCGGCAGCTTCCGCTTCGGGGCTGGTTAACGACTTAAGAAACGCTACCAGCGCTGCCTTTTCAGAACCGTTCAAATAGAGCGGGTGAATTGACGGTGAGAGATTTGGATTTGCGTTGCCGCCGCGATTGTAGAAGTCCACGACTTCTTCCAACGTGCCCAAGCTGCCATCGTGCATATAAGGGGCGGTCAGAGTCAGATTCCGCAGGAATGGAGTCCGAAACTCGCCCCATTCGGTCTCGTCGCGCGACCAGGCATATCTACCGGGATCGCGGAACCTTCCCCACTGATACCCAACACCCAGATTGTGATACCGGAAATCCGAAAAAAGCGCGAGACCTCCTCCCAACGCGTTGAACTCGGGATGGAAAACATCATGGCAATTTAGGCAGCCTCCTTTCGTGGAGAACACCTCCAGGCCTTTGATCTCCAGAGCGTCCAGCGCGCCAGCGTCGCCGCCGAAAAGGTAGTGATCAAATGCACTGTTGCCTGAAACCAGAGACCTTTCGAATGAAGCTAATGCCGTTCCCAAGTCTTCGGCGTTCGGTTCTTCATCGAAAACGTTCCGAAAGAGGGAAACGTACTCCCGATTCGATTTTAACGCGAGGACGGCGCTTGCGACATCCTCTCCCATCTCTCCGCTCTCATGAAACGCGCCTGAAACTTGGTCTTCGAGTGTACGAAACCGTCCATCCCACATAACCGACGGGAGGAATCCAACGTTGTAGAGGGATGGGGCGTTACGACTTTGTATTATCCCGCCGTCGCTAATGCTATGAGGACGTGGGTCTGCGTACCCAAATTTAGGGTCGTGGCACGTTGCGCAACTGGTGGTCCCGGTTCGGGATAGAGAGCTGTCAAAGAATAGCTTCTTTCCCAACCCAACCAATTCGTATGTAAGAGGTCGGTCCAGCGGTATGTCCGGTTCGATCAAACCCAACGGTCGCGACACCTTGAATGGCTGCGCCATCGCCACAACGCTGGTGAGCGCGAATAGCGATAGCGTCAGGACCCGCTTCATTTAACGGTCAGTTCAAGCGTTGTAATATGAAGCTTGTCCGCCCCAGGGGCGATGATACGCGTCAGCGGCACTTCTCGCACCGTCTCATCGACGGCGTTCTTCGTCGGCAAGTCGGTGACCAACTCCTCAAACCTCTGCGCAATCGTCCCCTTAGAGGTTTCGGCAGAAAATCGCTTAGCCGCGTCCATAAGTTCCTTTTTGCTGTCGGCGTCTATGGGCACCTCTTTGAGCACTTTGCCGATCGCCTCGATACGTTCCGGATCGGAAGTTGAGTTTGCCACGGCGACAGCAAACTCTGAGGCAATCTCACTCATGTCGACCTTTCCGGGGTCCAGGTTATAGATCGCGTTAGGCAGGGTGCGTGGAAAGACAGTTGCCAGATCAAGAAGTTTCTCAGCCCCTGCTGGCGCAGAAATACCAATCGCCGCATCGGGTATCACTGATGTACCATTGCCCGCGGTATCGAGGGCATTGAACCTAATCTGCAAATCCGTCCCAGGGGCAAAGGGTCCAATAACTGCCTCGAAGAGCGTTGGCACTACGAAGTTTCCTGACTTATAGTTATGGGATGCTCCGGCCCACGTCAGGCCCCTGTTGGTGGAAAACTGCGTCGTCACTCCAGTCGCCTCCAAGACCCCCGAACCCTTGTCGGAAACGAGAACTTGGATTCCGATCCGATGATCGGCGGTCGTGACTAACCTGTAATCGGTCACAGTTGGAGGGATAGTGTCATATACCTGAAACCATTCGCGTTGCTGCCAGATCGCATTTTTGGTGACGTCAACGAGTGAAAGCCTGGCTTCCAGGAAGTCGCCCTCGTTCAGTATTGAGGGCGCCTTCATCGAAAGCGTGCCACGGATGGCTTGATTGGGAGCGAGCACAAACGGATCGCTGCTCGCTGGAATGCCCTCAATCTTCCACCCTGAAGGGTAGGGTGTGCGCTCGAGAAGCCATCGCACTGTTTTTGGCTCAGCGGTGTCGTTCTTGAAGACGTAATTAAAAACATTCGTGTAGTCGGGAGCGACCCGGTGCGGCACATTCCAGGATTTCCCCTTTGTGTTGTCCAAAGGGTTCACGTCGACTGCTCCAACCGTCTCCACAGTCGCGCGCACGTCATAGCGCCGACGCTCGCGATCGAATTGGTCGATGATGTTGTTCAACTCTCGGCTGGACTTCATCCGCAAAATTTTGCCTTCCCGTCCGCCGTCCTTAACGGCGGGAATGCGCACCGTTTTCATGTCGTCTGGAGGCTCGAGTTGGAGAATTGGTTTGCCTTCCTCATCGAGGATATCCACCCAGACGCGCCCCTCGGCCGCCGTGTCGCCGAGGTTTCGGACCCTGACCTCGACTTCCTCGACTTGCGCTGCGTTGCGCCAAGCGATGGACATGCCCGGGCGACTTGCAGGCCCGCTGAAATCGCCGCCCAGAACAACCTCAGTTGGAAGGAGTGAATCTTCTGCCCCAGCGAATTTCGTCGGATCGCCTGTTTCGAGTTTGCCCCAAGAATTCGGTCGCTTGAATGTTTCATCGTCGGCTATGCCGAGATCGACGCCCTTTACTTCGACCAGCACATTTCTGGAAACGATGTCTTTCTCGTCAGCGCTTCTGCCCCGACTTGGGAGTATGAGTAGAACCCCCGCGGCAATTACAGGCAGGATGAAATACTGCAATCGCATGATATCCTCTGTCCTTATGGTAGCGCCAAGGACAACTTATGTCGTCCTATACGTGACTTAATCTCTTGATATGCGCTGATCAGAGTCAACGAGGCGGGTGGAGCAACCACTCTTTTTCTCGCTGCGGATGTCCAGCTCTCCAGAACAATGTCGTGGCGACCGCTGGACGTGTGCTCCTCCTTCGAGAGCACGAGACCCCACCCTTCAAGTTTTTTTCTCTCTTTTGTAAGAGTTGTCCTAGACATTTCGAGCTCAGAAACTATAAAATCCAAGCCAACCGATCCGAATTTTTCTACTATCTCGAATAAACGAAGCCCTTCCGGCGACAAAGAACTCTTTCGCCAGCTTATCCGCTTGTCATCCAAGGCAATCTTGAAAATCGGATTCCAGATATTTCGATGAACTAACGTAACTTTGTAGTCTATAAGTTTGACTACGATTACATTCGGGTCGTTAGCTAGTGCGGAATACGCGTTGTAAGCATCGTTCGCCCGATCATGACCCCACCAATTTCCAGTTACACCAGGCCCCAATATTAAATCTACCAATGAGACCAGGCCTTCTGCTGGGCTCAAAGGGATTAATCCGTGGCTCTCCAAATATATTTTGGCGTCTTTCATTGGACGCGCCTAAATGGTTCAAACTGAGGCTACCAGAATTGGGCGCAATGTCGAGTGGATTCTTGTGATCAATGTACAGCAAAGCGCAAGTTCTGTGTCGAGTACTGAGCACAGTTCCTTGGAATGATTTACAAATGCAACTCTTGCGCGCGAAGCGGAAATACCTGGTCGGTTATCGCGCACTGGTCGTAGAAACGACGGTATGGAATCTGGTGAGTCTGACCTTGTTGCTTCCCTGGCTTGTCGTGGCGATCCAGCAGATCATTGAGGGCGACGCTTCGATCTCTTTCATTCTGCCGGCGCCTACATCGACAGCGACGTTAGTTTCGACAAGCTCTCTTCCGGTTGATTTGGTCAAGCGCGGCCGACGATCGAGGCCTTTGAAGTTGAGCGGCTATCCGAAGTAGCGCGGACGGCCGCTACACCGTGCTAGGTGGGTTGCTAGCCTGTCGGTCTTGGGTAATTTGCGAACTAGCAACTTGTGGTTTTGTCGATGGGCTAAGGCACACTTACCGATCATCCAGCCAAAGGACCCTGGACTACTTACGAGCAAACTGCAAATCCTGTATGCTTGCCAGCAACATAGTGGAGTTTCTTGGTGGCAGAAAGAAAGGCAATAGCGGCAGCAACACGGCTACGGCTGTTCTCTGAATCGGCGGGTCATTGTCAGAAACCGGACTGCCTCGCCCCTCTATTCCCGGTCGAGTTAGGTGGGGACAAGCATATTGCCGAAATGGCGCATGTCATTCCGCATGGCGAGACCGGACCACGTAGTGAAGATCGGCCAGCCGTTGACTTCGACCCAGACACCTTTGAGAACCTAATATTGCTATGCCCGACGTGCCACACCAAGATTGATAAGGACCCCGATAGCTATCCTCGCCACATCCTTCTGGAGTGGAAGCAGAACCACGTTGCCAACTTGGCGGCGAAGCAAGGGATCAGGAGTTATGAAGACCGTGCCCAGGCGAGAGCAGCGGTCGCCGGCGTCATGGCCGAAAACAAGGCAATCTGGGACAAATTCGCCCCTGAGCATGGTTCCGACTTTGAGTATGATCCGGAATCGGAGTCCGCGCAGGCATGGGCGCAGCGGATGAGGAGCGTCATCTTGCCCAATCACTATCGCGCTCAAGCCATCATCAAGGCGAACTTAGGACTCGCTACTGCCAACGAGCGTCGAGCTTTTGCGGAGTATCAGGAGCACGTGCGTGGTCTTTCGGAGCGCCACGTCTGCGGTGTCGCCGGTCGCGCAATCCGTTTCCCTCAAGCGATGGAAGGCATTTTCACTTGAACTGGCAAGTCAGATACGCACTCGCCAATATGCCAAAGCAGACAGGCTCAACCGTGGAGCATGCGGAGGGGGAGTTGATCCGGATCGTGACGCCGAATAAACCGGACGTGCTAGCTGCGATCTCGGCCGCCCACGAGATCGATGAGGCGACGGCGGTGAGCTACCGGAAACAATATCCTGCGCTGGATTTCCTGTGTGGCTATCGGTCAGCCTGCGTTTGGCAGGGAAAGGCTATTCAATATCTCGAAGACGCCGGCGTAGGCTGGGGCAATTTTGGAACGCTGACCTCGGCTATGCTCGATGGCAACGCAAATACCGCTTCTCACAAGGTGTACAAATTCTCTGATAGGCTTCTGCGACAATATGGTCGGATGCAGGAGGTGGTCCGCGAGTATGATCGCATCCACCGAGTTTCGCTCGAAAGTGGCGCGAGCGTCAGGATCGGTATGATCGCAGACTACGAGCCCACTGCGGACGCTGTTCGCACTCTGTGGGAGCAGTTTGGTCCCATCGATATCGTTTGGAACATCAATCCAAATGGCAGTCCTTCGCCCGAAGCGATTGCTGCGGGGCAAGAACTCGGGTGCGAGGTGATGAAATGGGACGAGCTGAGAGAATATCTGAGAACAGCTTGATGGCTGCAGGCGAGATTGCGGCTTATCTACTGGGCTGCTGCAGCTCCTTGGGCCGGTTCGAGTCCTACATGTTCGGTTCGACCCTAAACGGTATCGGCGAGGATATCGACATCCTGGTCGTTGGCTCAGTTAGCGATGCACTGTTACAGCTCAAACAGGAGTTGCAGGCTGCGAGCGAATGCCTGCCGCTTCACATTCTCTATATGCAGCCCACTGAAGTGCAACACACTGAGTTTGTGACACGAGAAAAGTGCGTACCGCTCACGCAACTAGCGTCCTCGGTGGCTGTGTGATGAAGTTCACATCCTCCCGTAACTGAGTGCGGCGCACGACAGGTTTCAGGGGCCCGTCTGCACGACTCAAACGTCCTAAATGAGGTCGTATGGAGAACGGCCGCTTGTCTCAAATGCCTGCCGAGACCTGACAGTCCGCTTACGGCCAATTGCCCGCCCTTCTGGAGAATGTCCCGAACGTTCCCAAACGATGCTACAGTCGACTGTTCACGGGAGCATGCGGAACGATACGGGAAGCTTTCTGATTTTGGCCCACGAAAGAGATAATAAAATCAACGACTTTAAGACGTCCTCCGAGCCCACCATTATCGTTATTTATCAATGCTCTATAGGGCGGTTCGCCACGAAGTTTCGCCAAAGTTGATTTCAGAAGTTGATCCAGTCACTCGCCCACAGCATTTATCTTCTGCCGTATGACAGCTTTCCGCCGCACATCTGCCGTAACGATCAGCATTGCCGTTTCTTGAAGGCAGACATCACCAGTGACCACTCTCGAATCATGGCCGCATTCGTCGCCAGCTACGGACAGGCGGACGTGCTGGATGCGGGCTAGAGCAATTCCAGGAAAAGTGTGAGCGGTTTTCCGTCCGAAATTGCGCAAAAACGAAGGGATATAGCGGTTCGCCGTTTCCGTGAAACGGTCAAACGCTCTAGACGACATCCTGGCCGCTGATCGCTGCGGGTCGAGCTTGGGACCCCATCACTGACTCGCGACACAGACACAATCTCTGACGCAATGCGCCGGAGCCAGATCGCTCCGTGCGAGCGAGTTTCTGGATAAGTCTCTCAACCGAAGACGCCTGTCGGGGTGCCGGCAACATCCATTTCTACCGAGATGAGCGTTCCCATCTCATATCTGCCCGGGCGATCCGTGCGAAGCGATGTGATGAAGAGTGTCTTCAGGTCGCCGCCGCCGAAGCAGGGCATGGTCGGCGCCGACATCGGCAGCGCGAACGTATCGGCTATCCGACCGTCGGGAGCGAATTTGGTGATCCGGCCAGCCGTTACCCCGGCGACCCAATAGTTTCCATCCACGTCCATGGCGGCGCCGTCCGGCAAACCGTCGCTTTCTGTGAATGTCGCCAGCCTTCGTTCTCCAGACAAATGGCCACTTTCCGGGTCGAAGTCATAGGCCTGCACGTAGGCTCCGCGCGAGTCGGCATGATACAAGGTATTGCCGTCGGGACTCCAGGCCAGCCCGTTGGACACCTTCAGTCCCTTCACCACTCGGGTGCATTCCCCCGTCGACGTAACCCGGTATAGCGAGCCGGTCGGCTCGCGCGGCAGGCTGTCGTGCATCGAGCCCACCCAGAAGCATCCATCCGGCCCGACCTTCCCGTCGTTCAGTCGGTTCATGTCCATGTCGGGCTCCGGGTGGACCAGGAATTCCAAAGTCCGCGATACAGGATCGAAAAGGTGGACGCCGGTCCGCAGCGCGGCCACCAGGCGGCCGCCGCTGGCTAGGCCGATGCTGCCGACGGCGCACGGCATCGGGTAGCTCGTCAGACCGTTTGTCTCGGGATCGAGCGCGTAGATGCACGGCGCCAGGATGTCGACAAACCAGAGCAAGTTGCGGCCGGCATCCCAAACCGGACTCTCGCCGATGGCCAGATCGAGGTCTATGTGTTGCTTTAGGGCTCCTTGAAAGTCGATCGGTCTCATTCGTTGGTTTTCTCCACCCGACATCGAAGCGCTACAGGGCCTATGTTGGTCGTTTTGATGTAGCAAAATGTACCTCGATCATATCGGCTTTACCGTTCCGGGAATTTTGAAATAGTAGATGCCAGAACCATGCGAATGAACGTACGCAATCCGCGATGATCGCCAAGCGAGCCAACCAGCAGGCCCCCATGACCATCCAGGAAGCCGACGATAGCCTAGCGCTCAATCGGGACAGCCTCTCGGAGCGAATTTACGCACGACTGCGCTTGGCGCTGATGACGGGGCAGTATGAACCTGATTCCCGGCTGAACATTCGCAAACTGGCGCTGATGTACCGGACGTCGCCGACGCCTGTGCGCGAGGCCATCGGCCAGCTTGTCCGGGAAGGCGCGCTCGAACTGAAGCCGGGCTATCAGGCCCGGGTGCCGGTCATCTCCATCCCCAGATACATCGATATCCGCGAGACGCGCGCGCCGCTCGAACGGCTCGCGGCGGAACTGAGCGCCGTCAACATCACCACGGATGACATTCGCAGGCTCAAGGACCTGCACAGGGCGTTCGTCGAGGCTGAGGCCGCCGAACATTGGAAGGCCGCCCTGTCGGCGAACCAGGAATTCCATTTCACGATCTACCGGGCCTCGAACAACGACGTCCTGGTTCGGGTCATCGAGAACCTCTGGCTGCTCGCCGGCCCCTTCGTGACGCATCAATATCCGAGCATCCGTCAGGCGTCGTCGGACGTGCACCCGCATCTGCTGATCATCGATGCCCTTTCGCGCCACTCCCCCTCGGAAGCGGGCGAACTGGTGGTGAGGGATCTGCGGGAGGGCTCCTACCGGATCCTCGAACAACTCAAGCTCACCGAGGCAGGTTCGAGGAAGAAGTCGACGCGCCGCCAAAAGCTGGACGATTGAGAACCGGGCGCACCGACAATTTCAGGCGGATGTGCCGAAGGCGCGACGGGCTTTGAGCTTTTCCGCGCCGATAGCCTTGTTGCGCTCGTACATCTTCGCCAGCGCGCGTGGTTTGACGCCAATCTCGCGTACGAATCTGCCGCGCTCGGCGGGAATGTAGACCTCGGCCGGCTTTTTCGCGACGGCCTCGAGAATGGTCCGCCCGACATGCTCGGCGGCGACCGGACTGCCGGCGAAGGCAAGCGCCATGGCGTCGTCCTGAGCTTCCTGCTCCAGCATGGGTGTTTCGGTCGCCGTCGGATAGACGATCGTGAAGCGGACCGGACTGAGGCGCTCCTCGATGGCCAGCGCGTGGTGGAAGGCCCGCAGCGCGTGCTTCGACGCGGCGTAGCTCGCTATGCCAGGGAAGGGCAGGAAGGCCACCATGCTCGCGACCGTGACCAGATGGCCTGAACCCTGCGCCTTGAAGCGCGGCAACGCGGTCAGCATGCCGATGGCCGCGCCCATGAAATTTGTGTCGAGCGTGTGCCTGTGCTTCTCGATCGGCACATCGATCGCAAAGCCGGTGTGGACGATGGCCGCGTTGTTGATCAGCACGTCCAGCCGGCCGTGCTCAGTCCAGATATGATCGAGCACCGCGTTCCAGTTCTCTTCCGATCGGATATCGAGGTGCCTGGCGGATGCATCCCTGCCAGTCTCGGCGGCCACCGCGCGGGCGCCGGCTTCGTTGATGTCGGCAAGGACGACTTTATGGCCGGCGCTCGCGGCGAGTCTTGCCGTTGCCGCTCCGATGCCGCTCGCGGCGCCGGTAACCAGTATGATCCTCGACCCTTGTTTCCTGCTCATCGCGATGCCTTTGTTCCAACGCCGGCGTTTTCAGAAATAGGTCCGGATCGATCCGGTCACCCGGTAGGACGGATCGACGAGGTGGATGACCCGCCATTTGTCGAAGGTCAGGCATGGGTGCGAGATGCCGAAGCCGATCAGGTCGCCGACGCGCAGCGGCGAACTGGCCGGCAGCGAAAGATGACAGTGCTGATCGTTCAGCCTGGTCACGACATGCCCCGCCGGCACCGGCTGAGGCACCGTCATGCCGCCATCCGGCCGGTACCAGCTCAGCGCCACCGGCAGGTCGTCATAGGAGATATCCCGCTTGCCGAAGCCGATGATTGCTTTCTCGACTTCGGGCCGCGACTGCACGTAGGCCCACACCTCGAGCGCGGGTTCCAGGCCGCCATGCGAGTCGGCGAGCGTGCTGTTGCGCTCGCGCATCGCGTCCATGGCGCGAACGTAGAGCACTGAATCGTGCGTGATGTAGCAGCCCGAGCGCAGCAGGATCCGCGTCTCGCGTCCGAGCCTGGCCGCCGACAGCCGCGTGGCGACAACGTCGAAGAAGGACGATCCTCCCGCCGAGAGCAGCACCGTGCCTTCGGCGAACAACTGCTGCGAAGCGCATCTTTCGGCAAGCTCGACCATCGAGCCAAGCAGGCTTTCTACCTGCGCCAGCGTTTCAGCGTTCGACGGCCCTCGAATGAGACCTTCGAAGCCTTCGATGCCGGCGAGCGCCAAAGTGCCTGACGCATGCACCGCCCGCGCAACGATGATCGCCTGCTCGACCGTGCGGCATCCGGTCCGTCCGCCGACATAGCCGAGTTCGACCAGGACTTTCATGGGACGGCCAAGCTCCGCTGCCCTGGCGGCCGAAGCCAGGGCTTCGACATTCGACAGATCGTCCACCAGACAGAAGAACTCGAAGGCCGGATCATTCGCCAGTTCGCGCGTGACGTAGTCGATCGCGCTTTTGCCGATCAACTGGTTGGCGAAGAAGATCCGCGAATATCCGAAGGCGCGCGCGACCTGGAGCTGATGCGCCGTAGCGACGGTGATGGCCCAGGCGCCGTCATCGAGCTGCATGTCGAAAAGCGCCGGGCACATTGTCGTCTTGCCGTGAGGGGCAAGGGCCACACCGCTGTCTCCGAGAAAGGATTTCATCCATTCGCGGTTATGGCGCAGCGCATCCTGTTTGATGACGGCTGCCGGGAGCGGAATGTCTTCCCGCAACAGGCTCCACCGCTGATCCGCGACCGTTTCAATCGCGACGTTCGAGATCGTTCCCGGGACGCCTTTGTCGAGTGGGCTGAGAGGCGGGTGGGCGGCCTTCGCCACTGCCGAAACTATCATGTCGTCGATCCGGAAGCTGATTTTGATATATCATATTGCGAAATAGCCAAACGTTGCAAGTGGCCTTGAGGGGGCCCCTACAGCCTTGACCACCGGCAACAGGTCGACGCTTCCGTTGGGGGTGAGACAATCTTGACGGGCCGATGCCTGCGGCTCGCAGTGGTTATCTCGCCATTTCGGCTTTGCGCATCTCGGCGACGAGCGATGTGCGGTTCCCGACATCGAGCTTTGCGAACAGGCTCTGGAGATGGGTCTTCACCGTGGGCAGGGAAATCGCCAGCTCTTCACCGATCTCGTGGTTGGTCAGGCCCTTGCCGACCAGGTCGGCGATCTCGAGTTCCCGCTTCGACAACAGGAATTCCCTTGCGAGCCTTCTTCTGGCCCGATCGCGTGTCACTCTTGGGTGCAGCGCGAGACTGGCCTCGACATAGCGCTGCATGCTCTGGGCCAGCTTCCAGGCTTCCGGCGAGACGCAATCGTGGTCATCCCTGGCCACAAGTCCCAGCCCGGCAACAGCGCGGCCTTCATGCCAGAAGACCATCTCCAAGGCGTCCTTGATCCCGCTGAGCGCCATATACGGTCGGTACAAGTCGAGAGCCTGGCTTTCGGCGCATGCGCGCTGCAAGGTCTGGGTGCGCGCCTGCCGGCTGATCATCCGCACGGGACTGCACGGGTCATGCGCGTAGAAGGTGGATTGGTAGATGTTGAGCCGATCGAGGTCGACTGCTTCGCAGGCCGCTATCTGCATGCGCATACCTTCGTCGATCCAGTAGAAGATCGACGACGGTATGTGCGTCGCCTCCATGGCGAACTGAAGCAGTTCGACGATCGGCCTGGCCTCCTCGCCGTCCAAGACAAATTGGGTCGCGCTCATCCTGCGCCTCGACTGCAACCGGTTTCCAAGCCGCGAGATTGCGTTCGATCGAAGGTCAAATCAACATCTTCCGCCGCGATCGCGTGCTTGGGGAAGATCATCCTTTCGGACGATTGACCTGGCGGACCTCCCCGATGCCAAGATGGGGCATTCCGGAGCGGCGGTATGCCGTGCCCGGGACTCACCCTTCCGCCGGGAAGAACCTGCGCCGATCGAGGCCATGCGGGGAGAATTTGAATTTGTCCATCACGCCACGAAGCGGCGACCTTGCGCCCAACGTTTTTCGCGGCGACATGACGTTCCGGAACTCGGACGCCGGCATTCTGCGCTTTCCCTTTCCGTTGGACACCGACCGCTTCGAGATGAAGGGGGTGGGCGTCGAGCCGCAAGATCGAAACGGGCCGACCGCGGCCTACAGATCGCTCTTCGATGTCGATGAGCATTACCTGAACGAGGTCGCCGAACGGGCATTCGTCCTCGACTACGACCGCTCGCGCTATCACGTGATGCCGCACATGGAAGAGGCGCAATGGGAAGCTGCGGACTACATCATGCGCGCGCTGGCGCGGGACTTCCCGGCGCATTTCTCCTATCGGCGCGAGGGCCGTGACTGCCGATGGGAGAACCGCCTGCTGGAGGAGCGGCGGGATTTCGTCCTTGGCCGCGCCGAGACGCTTCCCTGCGAGGCGTTCGAATACATCACCCGCCAGGCCCAGGGCGACTTCGTGCTCATGGATCAGCGCCAGGGCACGCTCTGGCTGGACGGCGGCATGGTGACCGCCTCATACGGGTGGTCGTTCGATTTCATCCTGGGAATGAACTGGCATGACTGGCATGGAACGCTGGTGGGAGCGGCGGCCGAGAGCCGGGTCATCGACCAGGCGCTGCGGATGACGATGATGCTGTCGGCCGAGGCACCGCAAAGGCGGGTTACGTGGGTGCACGCCGTGCGGCCGCGTCTCGACAAGTCGTTGGAGAACAAGATCGTCTGGCAGCACGACATCGACGGCGTCACGGCGGAGACGGTGCCCGACGACGTCTTCGTGCGCAGCGAATTCCAGCAGCTTTATCGCTTGCCGCGCAGCAATGCGATCATCTTTGTCCTGCGCAACTATCTGCTGTCGTTGCGCGACGTGGCGCGGGTGCCGAAGTGGGCGGCGCGCCTGCACCGTGTGCTGCGCGATCTCGATCCCGGGCTTGCGCGGTTTTCCAACATCCACTTCCGGCGCGAATGCGTCGACTGGCTCGCGCGGTTCGATGACGGGCGCCCGCTTTCGCCCGGCGCCGGCCCCGATACCGACCGGCTGGAGCCGCGCCCTTGACCATCGGCATCGAGAGTTCGTCGAAACCCGTCTATGGCAGGCTGGCCTGGCGGGCCGCGCAGCAGCACGTCCTGGTGTCGGACGAAGCCGGCCTCATCGCCATCGAGCGCCTTCTGGCAACGCCATGTCCGACCGGCGCCGGATCCATGCACATCCACATTCTGGGGCGCGGGAACCGGATCGGGTCCTTGTCGAACGCGCCGGAAACAGCGCTTGAACGGCATCCCGACGAAGCGGGCTTTTCCGCCACGCTCTCGGCTTGCATGGACGCGCTTGCGGCGGCGAGCCGGCTCTATGTCGCCGGTTCCGAAGCCTTCCTCTCGCTGGTGCGCCGGCTGGCGCGGGACCGGGGTCTTGGCGACGACATCATGCTTGCCGAACTGGCTGGCGCCGGCGCTCGCCGCGCTCAATGCGTGCATTGCAAGACGGTGTACGACGACATTGCCCACCGCGCCTTCGACTGCCCCCGCTGCAAGGTGATGCTGGTCGTTCGGGACCACTACTCGCGGCGTATCGGCGCCTATCAGGCCGTCGTTCTCCATCCCTCGGATCCCAACATGTCCGCCCTGCGGCAGGAGGCTCTCTGATGGATATCGCCGACAAGGGATTCCTGAGGCTGAAGCTGGCCCGTGTCGAGGCCGTCTCCCAGAATGTGAAAAGCTTCTTCCTCGAGCATCCGCACGGGCTCGATCTACCGACCTTTTCACCCGGGTCCCATCTTGTCCTAATGGTCGATATCGGTGGACGCGTCCGCCGCAACGCCTATTCGCTGACCAGCGATCCCGATGATCGCCACCACTACGCGATCTCGGTGCTGCATCAGCCTGAAGGGCGAGGCGGGTCGCGGTTCCTTCACGAAAGCCTTCGCGCCGGGGACGAATTGACGGTCCGCCGGCCGTTGAATTTCTTCCCCGTGGATCGGCTGGCAAGGCGCCATCTGCTGATTGCCGGTGGCATCGGGATCACGCCGTTTCTGAGCATGGCGCGTGAGCTGGGCCGCATGGGCGCGGCCTTCGAACTGCATTATTCGGTCCGCTCGGCGGAAGATGCCCCCTTCGTTGCCATGCTCCACGCCCGCTGTGGCCCGAACGTGCATGTACATGACAGCGGGGCAGGCACGCGCCTCGATATCTCCGCGTTGCTCCGCGACCAACAGACCGGCACCCATGTCTATGTCTGCGGATCGCCGAGGATGATGGGCGCTGCGGTCGAGGCAGCCGGCGCGGTGGGCTGGCCGTCGTCATGTTTTCACTCGGAACGGTTCAAGGCGACGGCGGGGGGCGTACCGTTTTCGGTGCTGCTGCCCGGGAAGGAAGGGCGCGTCATCGAGGTTTCCTCCGACCAGTCGATGCTCGAAGCGCTGGAGGATGCAGGCGTCGAGATCGATTCCATGTGCCGCGTCGGAGCTTGCGGCAAATGCCGGCTGAAGGTGCAGGGCTGCACCGGCAGGATCGTCCACAACGACCACGTTCTGGATGCAACGGAGCGGGCTGAAGGAAGCGCCATGATGCCCTGCGTCTCGAGGGTGATGGGCGGCCAGGTGGCGGTCAAGGCTGACACATGCGACGGCAATGCCGGGTGAGGTGACGGATCGTAATGTTCGCGTGCGCTGTCCGTAGCCTTTCGGCGGCGTTCAAAGTGCGAAAAAAATCGACTAAAACCGCTCGGCACCGTAGCGAACCAGGGCGAGATATTCTATCAGGGGCCAGCGTTGAATATCGTCTAAAGAAGGCGCCTCCGATCGCGCGCGGAACGGGCAGACCCAGCTGACCGTGACGGGCAGGAGTGATCTGCAAGTGCGCAAGGACGGATGCAAGGAGATTGATGGAATGTCGTATCCCGAACATGTGCTGCTGCATATCGACGGCGAGTGGAAGCGGGCCGCGTCGGGCAAGACCTTGCCGATCATCAATCCCGCCAACGAGACGGTGCTGGGCAAGCTCGCCCACGCCGGGATCGCGGATCTGGACGAAGCGCTTGCCGCGGCGGAAAAGGGCTTCCAGCTCTGGAGCAGGACGTCGGCCTTCGAGCGCTACAAGCTGATGCGCGCGGCTGCCGTGATCGTGCGCGAGCGCGCCGAAACGATTGCCCGGATCATGACGGCGGAGCAGGGCAAGCCGCTGGCCGAGGCGAGGATGGAAACGCTCGCCGCCGCCGACCTGATCGACTGGTTCGCCGAGGAGGGGCGCCGCACCTACGGCCGTGTCATTCCGTCCCGCGCCGGGGGCGTCAGCCAGATCGAGGTCAAGGAACCGGTCGGTCCAGTGGCGGCCTTCACGCCTTGGAATTTTCCGCTCAACCAGGTCGTCAGAAAGCTGTCGGCAGCGCTTGCCACCGGATGCTCCATCATCGTCAAGGGGCCGGAGGAAACGCCGGCTTCCCCGGCGGAGCTCGTCAGGGCATTCGTCGATGCCGGCGTGCCGTCTGGCGTCGTCAACCTCGTCTATGGCGTCCCGGCCGAGATTTCCTCTTATCTCATTCCGCATCCGGTCATTAAGAAGATCTCGTTCACCGGCTCGACCGCCGTCGGCAAGCAGTTGGCGTCGCTCGCGGGGCAGCATATGAAGCGATCGACGATGGAGCTCGGCGGCCATTCGCCGGTGATCGTCCTTCCGGACGCCGATGTCCAGCGTGCCGCCAAGGTCATGGCGGGGTCCAAGTTCCGCAATGCCGGCCAGGTTTGCGTATCGCCGACGCGCTTTCTTGTCGACCAGAGCGTCTACGACGAGTTCGTCGAGGTCTTCACGACGACGACCAAGGCGATCAATGTCGGCGACGGACTCGCCGAAGGCACGACGATGGGCCCGCTGGTCAGCGAGCGGCGCGTCGAGGCGGTGGGTGCTCTCGTGCAGGAGGCTGTGCAGGCCGGCGCTGAGGTGATGACCGGCGGCAAGCGCATGGGCAATGCCGGCTATTTCTTCGAGCCGACCGTTCTTTCGCGGGTTCCGAAAACCGCCCGGATCATGAACGAGGAGCCGTTCGGACCTGTCGCCTTGATGGTGCCGGTCGATGGTTTGGACGAGGCGATCGAGGAAGCCAATCGGCTCAACTACGGCTTGGCAGCCTATGCCTTCACGCGTTCGGCCGACAGCGCCGCCAGGATGAGCGGCCGCGTTCGCTCGGGCATGCTTTCGATCAACCATCTCGGCCTGGCCCTGCCGGAGGTTCCTTTCGGCGGGATCAACGATTCAGGCTACGGCACCGAAGGCGGCGCCGACGCGCTGGAGCCTTATCTCAACACCAAATTCGTCAGCCACCTGCAGGTCGAGTGACGGCATCGCGGAACTCGGCGCAGAGCCGGAGCAATTCGGCCGCGGGTGAGGCAAGTCAATGACGTGGCTCGGGAGGAGCTAGCGGTCGCATGAGTGTCAGGTTAGCCGTCATTGCCGACGATTTCACCGGCGGTCTGTTCGTTGCCAGCAACCTCGAAAAGATCGGCATTCCCGCCCTCTATGTCTGCGACCCGGATATCCTGCCGTCGGTCGGCAACCAGGATGTCGTGGTGATCGCCACGCGCCTGCGCTTCATGCCGCCGGCCGAGGCGGTAGCCATGCTGGATTCGTTGACGACGGCTCTCGACGCCATCGGCACCGAGTATATTTTCTACAAATATTGCTCCACATTCGATTCCACCGACGAAGGCAATATCGGTCCCTGCGCCGACTTCCTGGTCAAGAAGTACGACCAGCCGCGCCTGATCTTCGGCCCCGGCTATCCCGACCTTCGCACCTACGTGCATGAAGGCTACATGTTCTACAAGGATCGCCTGATCTCGGAATCGATCAAGCGCTTCGATCCGATCACGCCGATGAACGACCCGGATATGCCGAGGGTGCTGCAGCGCCAGACCGCCGAGAAAGTCGGGCTGCTGCCGCATCGTGTCCTGCATCGCGGCTCGACCTTCGCGCATGACTATGTGCGGGACCAACAGGACAAGGGCGTGCGCTACTTCCTCATGGACTGCGTCGACAATGACGATGTGGCGGTTGGGGCGACGATCTTCCGGCGCGACCGCGTCACCAGCGGCGCCGATGCCTTGGCGATCGAACTGGCTTTGCAGTGGGAAAAGGAAGGCGTCCGGCGCGCTCCGCAAGACCGGCCGAGGCCGGTCCGCGGGCAGGGCGGGGAGGCGGTTCTGGTGGGAAGCTGCAGCGAGGTCACGCTGCGACAGCGCGATCACTTCGCGCTTTCAAACCCGGTTCTCGACATCAACATCCGGGAGGACGAGCGCGATGTCCTGACGGAGAGATCCTTGAAGTGGGCGCAGACGCAGCTCGATGCCGGACGAGCGATCGGATTTTCCGTCGCCGGCGATCCGGATGCCGTCACGCGGGCGCAGTCGATGTTCGGCGTGATGGGAGCGGCTCGCAAGGCCGAAGCGATCCTGGCCGGCATCGCCAGGGGACTGGCTGACAAGGGTGTTCGCAAATTCGTCGTGTCGGGAGGCGAATCCTCCGGTGCGATCGTCCAGGCGCTGGGCATTCAAAGCATGCATGTGCTCCCCTTCGACGAGCTCGGCGCCGGCTCCTGCATCTCGCATGACGACAGGCGTATTTCGCTGTTCCTCAAGCCCGGAAAGATCGGCGCCGAGGATGTCTTTTCCGCGGCGCTGGACAAGATGAGGACGTGAGCGAAGGCCGCTATCGACCAGCCTTCCTCAGCGTATGCCGGGCGGGTTTGCGGGCTTGATCCGGCGTATGCGCTCGCGCAGGACCGTCAGCAGGCCCGCGCTGGCGATGATCCCCACTCCGATCACCGCCAGCAGATCGGGATATTCGTGGAAGACGATGATACCGAACAGCATCGCCCAGCCAAGCTGCGAATAGGCGACCGGCGCGATCTGTGTCGCGTTGCCGTGGCGCGCCGCACTCACGAACGCCCACTGGCCGAGACCCACGCACAGGCCCGACAGCGCCATCAGCACCAGATCGTTCAAGGCAGGGGCCGTGAAACCGTGAAGCACCATGCCGATGCCGTTGACCGAGACGAGGTAGAGGAACAACGTTCCCAGGATGCTTGTCTTCTTGGCGGCGGAGCCGAGGCCTCGCATGATGATGATCGACGTGCCGGTGGAAAGCCCGGCCACCATCGCGCCGAAATGTCCGAGCTGAAACGCCTGGAAGCCGGGCTTGACCGCCAGCAGGACGCCCACAAATCCGAGCAGCACGGCGAACCAGCGCCATAGCCCGACCTGTTCCTTCAGGATCAGGACGGACATGACGGTCACGAAGAATGGGGCGAGGAAGATGAGCGAGTACGCGTCGACGAGCGGAATCGTCGTGAAGGCATAGATCGCGCAAAGGCTGGACAGCACGCCGCATATGGCGCGCAAGTGGATGGGCCACGGACGGCTCATTTTCCAGAACTCGACCCAGCGCTCGTTCTCATGGCGTGTGGCCAGGAGGACTACCGAAGCGAAGGCGTTCTCGAAGAAGCCGATCTCGAAAACGCTCAAAGGCCCATGCAGGGCCTTGGTGAAAGCGTCCGACGTCGAGAAGCACGCATAGGCCGCGAAGGCGCAGACATAGACGTTGGTGAAGGGAGATTGCCGGGCTGGCATCGGCTGCGCCTGCGTTTTTCGTTGTTTGCCGGCCGTCGCTGTGACGACCGGAGTGCGAGAGCTGTCGGCGCGCCTCGCTCCCGTTTTCTCAGATCGACTTTGCCTGAATGGCCTTCTCGGTTTCCCGCAGTGCTTTCTCCATCTTGGAGCCGATCTCCTCCACGTCACGCTCGTCGATGATCAAAGGCGGGCAGAAGCCGACCGTGTCGCGCATCGCACGAACCACCAGGCCATGCTCATAGGCGCTGGCGGCAAGGCGGGCGCCAACCTGGCGCGCCGGCGCGAAAGGCGAGCCGGTTGCCGGGTCTTCGACGAGCTCGACCCCATACATGAGCCCGACGCCGCGAAGGTTTCCGACGATGGGTGAGTCCTTCGTCACATCGACGAGCGTCTGGTGGAGGAGCGCGCCCATCTTGCGGACATGGGCGACGATATCGAGTTCTTCGTAGATCGCGATTGTCTCCGCCGCGACGGCCGCGCCAACGGGATGAGCCGCATTGGTGAAGCCGTGGCCGAACGAGGTGCCGCCTTCATTGTAGCGCTCGACCGCCTCGAGGATCTTCGGCGACACGATCACGGCCGCGAGCGGGAAGTAGGAAGAGGTGATGCCCTTGGCGAGCGACATCATGTCGGGCGCCATTCCGACCGTCTCGCGCCCGAACCAGTTGCCGGTGCGGCCGAAACCGCAGACCACCTCGTCGTCGAGGCACAGGATATCGTATTTCGCCAGGATCTTCTGGACGGCCTCGAAATAACCGTTGGGCGGCAGGATGATGCCGCCGCCGGCAATGATTGGCTCGGCGATGAAGGCGGCGATCGTGTCCGGACCCTCCCGCAGGATCATGCGCTCGAGCTCGGCTGCCAGACGGGCGACGAAATCGGCCTCGCTTTCGCCGGGCAGCTTGACTCGATAGGTGTTGGGGCAAAGCGTGTGGATGAAGCCAGGCAGCGGAAGTCCGAACTCCCGGTGCATCATCTCCAGCCCGCACATGGATCCCGCCACGATGGTCGATCCGTGGAAGGCACGGTCGCGAGCAATGACCTTGCGCTTGGTCGGCTTGCCGCGCGAGGCATGGTAGAGCCAGGCCAGCTTCACCATGGTTTCGTTGGCTTCGGAACCAGAGGTCACGAAGAAGGCCTTGCCGCCCGGCATGCCGGTCAAGTCAACCAGCTTCTTGCTCAGCGTTGCCGCCTGCGGGTTCGTGCGCCCGTAGAAGCTGTGGTAGTAGCCGAGCTCTTCATATTGTTTCGCGGCCGCACGCCCGAGGCGCTCGTTGTTGAAACCCAGCGACGCGCACCAGAGTCCCGCCATGGCGTCGATATAGCGTTTGCCGTTTTCGTCGATGACATGCGCGCCGTCGCCCTTGACGACGATATAGGCGCCCTCGCGCGACAGGGCCTGCGGATTGGTCTGGGAATGCAGATGGTAGGCGAGGTCGGTCGCGTTGATTTCGGAATGCGCTTTCACGGCGGGCTCGTCGCTTGATTGGGGAAATTATGAGTCGATGATAGTGAAAAAAATTCGATTATCAACGATCGGTTAGGTGCACAGGGCGTCATTCGTAGAAGCCAGCACAGCGGCTTTGGCCGCGCCGGCTAGGCCGCGGCAGCTTCCTTCATCATGTTCCTCGCGATCAGGATCTGCTGGATCTGGGTCGTCCCCTCGTAGATGCGGAACAGGCGGACATCGCGGTAGGCCCGTTCGATGCCATATTCTTCCATGTATCCGGCGCCGCCATGGATCTGTACCGCCCGGTCGGCGACGCGGCCGACCATTTCGCTGGCAAACATCTTGCAGCAGGCGGCCTCGGTGGAGACATTTTCGCCGCGATCCTTCGATCGCGCCGTTTCGAGCACCATGCAGCGGGCGGCATAAGCCTCGGCGCGGCTGTCCGCCAGCATCGCTTGTATCAGCTGGAACTCGGCGATCGGCTGTCCGAACTGCTTGCGCTGCATGGCATAGGTCAGGCTGTCCTGGATGAGCCGTTCGGCCATGCCGACGCAGAAGGCCGAAATATGCAGACGCCCCCTGTCCAGAACCTTCATCGCGGTCCGGAAGCCCTGGCCCTCCTTGCCGCCCAGGACGGCTGTGGCCGGCACGCGGCAATCCTCGAAAATCACGTCGCAGGTATGCGAGCCGGCCTGTCCCATCTTCTTGTCGATCTTGCCGAACGACAGGCCGGGTACTCCTCGCTCGACCAGGAACGCGGTAACCGCGCCGCCGGGTTTTTGAGTGGTGTCAGTGCGGGCGAACACAGTGAAGAGATCCGCATAGGGCGCGTTGGTAATGAAGCGTTTGGTGCCGTTGAGGACATATTCGTCCCCGTCGCGGCGGGCCGTCATGCGCAACGAGCCGGCGTCGGAGCCGGCCTCCGGCTCGGTGAGCGCGAAGGAGCTGATCAGTTCTCCCGTCGCCAATCTCGGCAGGTATGACGACTTCTGGACGTCCGTGCCGTCCATCACAAGGCCCTGGGAGCCGATGCCGTTGTTGGTGCCGAACACCGACCGGAACGCCGGAGACGTCCGTCCAAGCTCGAAGGTGATGCGGACCTCTTCCTCCATGTCGAGGCCGAGGCCGCCATACTGCTGCGGTATCGACAGCCCGAACAACCCGAGCTCGCGCATTTCCTGCTTGATCTCGGCCGGCATGCTGTCCGTGCGGGCGATGTCGGCTTCGCGCGGAACCAGGCGCTCCCTCACGAAGCGCCGCACCGTCTCGCGCAACTGGTCGAAGAGGTCTGCTTCAAGGGCCATCGGGTCGTCTCACAATTGTCGGTCCGCAGTAAGCCGGACTTCGTCTCAAGCTCCGTCTTCCCGAAGAGGCGGCTCAACGGTCGGAGCGACCCAGGGCCAGCATCTCGTTGACGATCGAGAGCGTGAGCTCCGGCTGCTCCAGATACGGCATGTGACCGCATTGCTGGAAAGCATGGAGACCGACGCGGCCGGGAAGCGAATGGCAATGGGCAAACGGAATGATCCTGTCTTTCATGCCGGCGATGATGCGGACCGGGATACGCAGCCGTTCGAGGTCGGGCCGGATCGAGAAGGTCTGCGTGCCGTCGCAGAAATAGCGCTCTGCCAGGCTGGCCAACGCGCCGGACAATTCGTCGTCCTTGCGCTGATCCACCACGCTGCGCACGAAGGCTTCAGAGATCAGGCTGGGATCGAATACCAGCTCATGCAGCCAGGGCAGGATGCTGGAAGGCTGCTTGGCCGCGACGAAGCCCTTGATGAACTGATCGCGGATTTCCGGGCCGAGCCCCGCCGGCGATATCAGCAGCAGTGCGTTGACCCGGACGAACCCGCGGCTGGCGAGCTTTGCGGCCACCGCGGCGCCGAAGGAGTGGGCGACGAAGGTCGCCTCATCGACGCCTTCGGCCGCCATGCGTTGCTCGACCATGGCGCAGATCGCGTCGAGATCAGCCGGAACGGTCCTCGACGATCGTCCGTGGCCAGGCAGATCGACGGCCAGCATCCGCGCCCTTGGCCGCCCGGCGGCGAGCAGCCCGCGCCAGGCATTGTGGTCGGACGCAAAGCCATGCAGGGCGACGAGCGTGCCGGGGCCGTCCTTCTGCAACCAAACGGCATTGAGGGGCGAATCGCCGGCAACCGGAGACGGTTTCGGGGCCGCCGTAGGCAGATGGATGACGTCACGCTTTTGAATGCGTCCCTTCGGTCCCGAGCCACGAACGTTGCGCAGGTCGATCTGCTGCTGCTCGGCGATGCGTCTGGCCAGCGGCGTCGCAATGATGCGCGCTGAAGAGCTTTGCTGCGCCGGCTGGCTCTTGCCGTTGGCGGCAACGGCCATCGGCGCCGCTTTGGCGACCGGCTTGGCTGCGGCCTCGGGCTGCTCGCCGCTTTGCAGGATATGCGCGACGACCTCGCCAACCTGGACGTCTTCGCCGGCATTGCGGACATATGAGATAGTTCCGGATGCCGGGGCCTCTACCTCGACCGCCGCCTTGTCGTTGTCGATCTCGAAAAGGGCCTCGCCCTGGCTTACCGTCGCGCCATCTTCCTTCAGCCAGCGCGAAATCGTGCCGGCGTCCGTCTCTAGGCTGACTTTCGGAAAGATGACGGCAGTCGCCATGAAATTATCCTTCGTTTCCGGCCCGCGTCGCCACGGCCGGTTCGCGGATTGGCGGCGGCACGGCGCCGATCAGCCGACTCTGAAGTTCCGCGAGCAGCGATTTGAGCTTGGGGACATAAACCGA
Source organism: Mesorhizobium sp. B4-1-1 (assembly GCF_006439375.1). Lineage (NCBI taxonomy): Bacteria > Pseudomonadati > Pseudomonadota > Alphaproteobacteria > Hyphomicrobiales > Phyllobacteriaceae > Mesorhizobium > Mesorhizobium sp. B4-1-1. The sequence continues at coordinate 311,518 of NZ_VFTH01000005.1, read as the reverse complement.
GAGGCAGGCCTCGACGGGCGCGAGGTCCTTGATGCCGCCGCACGTGATGGCGACCAGTTGGGAACCGTCGGTCGGTCTGAAAGGCACGCCCACGGCGTTTATGTAGCTGTACCAGTCGCCGAACGATGACACGAAACCATGCTCGGCGTAGCTTTCAAGCCCGCCGTCGATGGCGCGCTGGATCTTGTCCTTCGTGCCGGGGTTGGTCTCGATCAACTGTCGGATGACCCGTTCGCGCAGCGTGTCCTCCATGGCCGCCAGATAGGCCAGTCCCATCGAGGTCTGCCATATCGGCAGGCGCGAGCCGACGTTCAGCCTGAGCGTGACCGGCGTTTCCGGCCTGCAGTTGGCGACATAGACCATCTCCAGCCCGTCCCGCATGCCCATGGCCACCGCGACGCCGGTTTCGAAGGCGAGCGCCTGCATGAGCGGCTTGGCCATGTAGATCACGGCGCTGCTGCTCAAGCCTGAATAGCCGAGCGAAACGGTAGCTGGCCCGATGCTGTATCGGCCGAGCAAAGGGTCGTAGATCAGGTAGCCAAGCCCGACCAGGGTGTAGGTCAGGCGCGATATGGTGGCCTTCGGCAGGCCTGTCCGCTCGATCAGTTCCTGGTTGCCGAGCGTGACGTCCGCGGGCGTGAAGGCACGCAATATCTGCAATCCGCGCACCAGGGCTGAGGCGTGTTGACCAAGTTCTTCATCCGAGGGCGCGACGATCGGCTTGTTGCGTTTTCTCATGCTGCCTCCCAACAGCGCGAAAGGACTCTGCCGGCCCATGGGACCGTCGGAGGGCCCACTGTGTCAGGCGCGCCAGGCGCGTCCAACAAGCTGCGCATGAAATTTGGAACTTAATTTCATTTCTATTGACTGGTGTTTTCAGCCTTGTCAATATCGCGTCACATTCACTCGATGGGGCAGGTGCGGATCGCGATGCCAAGAGACGGCCGATGCTGAACTATATCCTACGACGCAGCATCGCGATGCCTTTCATTCTGCTGGGCATCGTCACGATGGCGTTCCTGTTGACGGCCATAACCAAGGGCGATCCTCTTACCGCCGTCGTCAGCGAACAGCAGATGAACAATCCGGAGATCGTGGCTGCCGCGCGGCAGCGCTGGGGGCTCGATCGTCCCTTGCCGGAGCGCTACCTGATCTATGTCGGCAATCTGCTGAAGGGCGACATGGGAACGTCCTTCGTCACGCGCCGTCCGGTGTCGGCCGATCTCGTGGCGCGGCTGCCGGCAACGTTCGAGCTCGTCATCGCCGCGATGATCATCGGTAGCGTCATAGGCATCGTGTTCGGCCTCCTCGCGGCCTACTATCGCGACACCGCTGTCGACCAGGGCGCACGCATATTCTCGCTGTTCGGTTCTTCCGTCCCGATCTTCTGGCTGGGCCTTGCACTGCTTTTCCTGCTGTCGGTCAAATATCAGATACTGCCCGGGCCGGGCCGCATAGATCCCAGGCTTTCGCCGCCGCCCGTCGTCACCGGTTTCATGACCATCGATACCCTGCTCGCCGGGGATTTTGCCGCCTTCAAGGATGCGCTCGCCCATCTTGTGCTGCCGTCGGTGGTTCTCGGCTGGACCGTGGCGGGGACGATCTCGCGCCTCGTGCGCGCCAACATGCTGGAGGTGATGGAGCGCGAGTTCATCCTCACCGCACGGGCCAAGGGAGCCGGCGAGATGCGCGTGGTGCTGCGCCATGCCTTCCGCAACATCCTGGTGCCGGTGCTGACGGTGATCAGCTACTCGTTTGCCTATCTCATCACGGGCGCGGTGCTCACGGAGGCGGTCTTTGCCTGGCCGGGAATGGGCAGCTACGCCGTGACAGCGGCGCGTTCGCTTGATTTCCCGGCGATCATCGGCGTCACCATAGTCGGCGGCGTGATGTTCCTCATCACCAACCTGCTCACGGATATCGCCTATGTCCTGGCCAATCCGCGCGTGCGCCTGAACTGAGGGAAAGCCAGTGTCTTCGGTTCAAGCCTCATCATCGGCGCGTCTTCGCCTTCCCGAATGGGCTTCGCCCGCTTTTCTGGTCGGCGGTGTCGTCGTTTTCTTCTGGTTCGTGGCTACCCTGTTCCCGACATGGCTCGCGCCCTACGATCCGCTCAAGCTCGCGGGCCGGCGGTTGCAGGCGCCGAATGCGAGCTATCTGCTCGGAACAGACGCCCTTGGCCGCGACGTGCTTTCGCGCACGATCCATGGCGCGCAGCATTCGCTGCCGATAGCGCTTCTGGTCGTGGTCAGCGCCGTGGTGATCGGGTCGGCCGCAGGCGCGATTTCCGGTTACCGGGGCGGCATTATCGGCGCCGCCATCATGCGGCTCGTCGACATCACCCTTTCCTTCCCTCCGATCCTGCTGGCTATGGCCGTCGCGGCCTCGCTCGGACCGGGGCTGGGCAACGCGGCGATCGCGATGGTGGTCGTCTGGTGGCCAGTCTATGCCCGCCTGATGCGCGCCCAGGTGCTCGAGGTGCGCGAGCGCGAGCATGTCGAGGCCGCGGTCGCGGCCGGGGCGGGCCATTTCCGCATCCTCACCAAGCATATCCTGCCGCTTTGCTGGACGCCCATTCTCGTCAGCGCGACGATGGACCTCGGCCAGGTGATCCTTCTCGCGGCGTCGCTCTCCTTCATCGGCCTCGGCGCCACGCCTCCCACACCCGAATGGGGAGCGATGATCTCGGACGGAGCGACGTTCTTCTACAGCTGGTGGATCGCATTCGGGCCGGGCATGGCCATCCTGACGGTGGTGCTGGGCTTCAACTTCATAGGTGACGGCCTGCGCGACTATTTCGACCCGAGGTCGTCCAAATGAGCGCGGCCGAGATCAACCAAGATGCCGCCGGCCAACCATTGCTGCGCATCCGCGACCTCAAGGTCGGCTTCGCGTCGCGGGACCGCGTCCTGCCCGCGGTGCGCGGCCTCAGCATCGAACTGTTCAAGGGAGAGGTCCTGGGCATCGTCGGGGAATCCGGGTCGGGCAAATCGCTCGGCATGCTCGCCTCGCTCGGTCTGCAGGCGCGCAACGCGATCGTCAGCGGCTCCGTCGTCTTCAAGGGGCTGGAACTCGTGGGGCGTCCGCCCCGGGATATGCGCGCGCTGCGCGGGGCCCAGATCAGCATGATCTTCCAGGACCCGCTTTCGTCGCTCAATCCGGTGATGACCGTGGGCGGCCAGATCCGCGAGGCGCTTCTTCTCCACAACAGGGGCATGAGCAAGACGAAGGCGACCGAGCGCGTGCTCGAGCTTTTGCAGCTTGTCGCCATCCCGCAGCCGGACCGGCGGATCAATCAGTATCCGCACGAGTTCTCCGGCGGCATGCGCCAGCGTGTCATGATTGCCATGGCGGTTGCCAACAATCCCGAATTGCTGGTTGCCGACGAGCCGACGACGGCGCTCGACGTCACCGTGCAGGCCCAGATCATGCGCATGCTGCGCGAGCTCAAGGAAAAGCTCGGGCTCGCGCTGATCCTGATCACGCATGACCTCGGCGTCGTCGCCGGACACGCGGACCGGGTCGCGGTCGTCTATGCCGGACTGGTGGTCGAGGAAGCCGAGGTGCGAGAACTCTTCGCCAATCCCCGTCATCCCTACACGCGCGGCTTGATCGATTCGATCCCGAAGCTGACGGCCTCGAAGGAAAAGCTCTACTCGATCCCCGGCGCGCCGCCCATGCTTGGCGCGCTGCCTGAAGGCTGCGCCTTCCATCCGCGTTGCAGCTTTGCCCAGGATATCTGTCGCAAGACTGCTCCTCCTGTCATCGAGCTTGGCCGGCACCGAGCGGCTTGTCACTTCGCAGAGAGCCTGCCGTCTTGGAGCGATGCCGGTCGCACGGCGCCGGCGGAAGAGCGCGCAAATGTCTGAAACGTCAAGCAGCATCCAGGCCGCGTCGGACGCGGGCTTTGCCCTGTCGGTGCGCAATCTGTCCAAGACATTCCCGATCATGGGCGGCACCGTGGTCCGTCGGGAAGTCGCGCAACTGAAGGCTGTCACCGACATCTCTTTCGACCTGAAATCCGGCGAGACACTGGGTCTGGTCGGCGAATCCGGCTGCGGCAAGTCCACGCTTGGCCGATGCCTGCTGCGCCTGATCGAGCCGACGTCCGGCAGCGTGAGCGTCAACGGCGTCGACGTCATCTCGCTCGGCCCGCAACAGATGCGCAGGATGCGCCGCCATCTGCAACTGGTTTTCCAGGATCCGTACGGCTCGCTGCATCCGCGCATGCGCATCGAGGACAGCATCGCGGAGCCGCTGCGCATATCGACGATGAACCGCGCGCAAAGGCGCGAGCGCGTGCTGGAGATGCTCGACCTGGTCAGCCTCAGCGCCGCGCATGGTCGGCGTTATCCGCACCAATTGTCGGGCGGCCAGCGTCAGCGTGTCGTGATCGCCCGCGCGCTCGCGTTGAAGCCGGAAGTGCTCATCCTGGACGAGCCGGTCTCGGCGCTCGACGTGTCGGTCCAGGCGGGCGTGCTCAACCTTCTCCAGGAGATACAGGAGAAGATGCGCACGGCCTATGTCTTCATCGCCCATGACCTGTCGGTGGTGCGCCACATCTCCCACAAGGTCGCGGTGATGTATCTCGGCCGCTTCGTCGAAGTGGCGCCGGCGGAGAAGCTCTACGGCAGGCCGCTTCATCCCTATTCTCAAGCCCTGATGTCGGCGGTGCCGGTCGCCGATCCGGATATCGAGCGCAGCCGCAAGCAGATACTGCTGAGGGGCGACGTGCCCAGTCCGATCAACCCGCCATCGGGTTGCCCCTTCCGGACTCGCTGTTTCAAGGCACAGGATAAATGCGCCGAGGTGCCGCCGCCGCTCGTCGAGATCGAGCCCGGGCATCACGCGGCGTGTCATTTCCCGGGTCCGGCGGATATCGGGCTCGCCGCCTGAGCGGCGGAAATTCCAGCAGAGCAAGAAAGCGAGAACCCATGTCGGAATCCATTAGGCCCGCGGGTGAAGCCGCATCCCGTTTGCCGCTGGCAGGCATCAAGGTGCTGGACCTTTCCCGTGTGCTGGCCGGCCCCTGGGCGACGATGACGCTAGCGGATCTCGGCGCCGAGGTCTGGAAGATCGAGAACATCGACGGTGGGGACGACACGCGTGCCTGGTCGGTGCCGAGCTACAAGGGCGTCAGCACCTATTACCTGTGCGCCAATCGCGGCAAGTCCAGCATCGCGGTCGACATCAAGCATCCCAAGGGTCATGAGATCATCCATCGCCTGGCAGCGAAAGCCGACGTGGTCATAGAGAATTTCCGGGCCGGCACGGTTCAGCGGCTGAAGATCGACTACGAGACGCTGAAGGTTTTCAACCCTGGCATCATCTATTGTTCGATTTCCGGCTATGGGCAGACCGGTCCCGAATGGGACCGACCCGGCTACGATTTCGTCGTCCAGGCCGAAAGCGGCCTGATGTCGATCACCGGCCCCGTCAACGGCGAGCCCCAGCGCATCGGCGTTGCGATGACCGACATCATCGCAGGCATGGTTTCGGTGCAATCGGTGTTGGCGGCGCTTTATCAGCGTCGGGAGACCGGCCAGGGGCAGTATATCGACATATCGCTGCTGGAATGCGCGTTGAACACTTTGATCAATGTCGGCAGCGGCTACCTCAACGCCGGCGTCATTCCGCGCCGCTACGGCAATGCGCATCCGACGGTGGTGCCCTACCAGATATGCGAATGCTCGGACGGCAACTTCGCGCTGGCCGTGGGCAACGACAAGCAATTCACCGCCCTGTGCGAGAAGGTCGTCGGCCTGCCCGAGCTCGCCCGGGATCCGCTCTACAAGACGGCCGCGGCGCGTGCGCTGAACCGCGAAAGCCTGCTTGCCCAGTTGAGCCAGTCGTTTCGCGCGAACACGCGTCACCATTGGATGGAAGCCTGCCTGCGGCACGGCGTTCCCGCAGGCGAGGTCAAGTCCGTGCCGGAGGCCTTCGAAAGCCCGACGGTGAAAGCCCGTGATGTCGTGCAGACCTTGCACAACCAGCATATCGGACCAGTCTCGCTGGTCAGGCCGGCTCAGGGTCTCGTCGCGCAGCGAGACGCAGATTACAAAGCGCCGCCCATGCTTGGCGAGGATACGACCGCAGTGCTGTCGGAGGCGCTCGGTTATGCTCCCGAGGAAGTCGAAAGCCTCATCAGACAGGGCGTCGTGCGCCAGTATTCACCTGCCGCCGCCTGACGGCGCAATGGGAGCGCCATCCCGGCGCCTGGCATAACGAAAGGTTATCCTGCCTAAAGGTTTTTGCCAGTGTACGGCATAGCGGCGGAGTGCAAGAAGCAGACGTAAATCGGCGGTCTTGTCGTGGGTTCGACGAAAATATGCGCAAGGCGACGACGCGCCCCTGATGCATAAGAGTTTCTTTCGCAGCGGAGGCTCGCCGGGCACTTCCCTCGAGCCCGCGACGCGCGGATTTTGGATGAGTTCAATGGGACGTCAGCTGCACTTCGTAGGCTATTGCACGATCGGGCCGTCGTGGCACAACAACGGAAGCTGGCGTCACGACGAAAGCGACGGGACCGATTTCCTCGAGCCTGGACGTTACGAGAACATCGCCCGCATCCTGGAGGCCGGAAAATTCGACGGACTGTTCTTCGTCGACGTCCAGACGCTCTACGACACCTATGGCGGCGTCTTCGATCCCTGCATCAAGTACGGCGGGCATATGTGCATGCTCGACCCGATGCAGATGCTGACGGCGATGGCGCGAGTGACCAACCACATCGGCCTGTCGGCGACGATGTCGACGTCGCTCTACCATCCGTTCCACATTGCCCGCGCCTTCGCGTCGCTCGACCATATCAGCGGCGGCAGGGCTGCCTGGAACATCGTGACGTCGGCGACGGATCGCGAAGCGCAGAATTACGGCATGGACCGGCTGCTGGACAAGGCGCAGCGCTACGATCATGCCGACGAGGTGGTCGACGCCTGCACGGCGCTCTGGAACAGCTGGGGGCCCGATGCGCTGGTGCTTGACCGACAGGCCGGCATTTTCGGCGATCCCTCGAAGGTTCGCTACGCCAACTACGCCGGCAAATATGTGAAGACGCGCGGCCCGTTGATGACGCCGCATTCGCCGCAGGGCAGCCCCGTGCTGATGCAGGCGGGGTCGTCGGCGCGGGGACGCCAGTTCGCCGCGCGCTGGGCCGAAATCGTCTTCACGCTGCAAAACAACAAGGCCGACATGCAGGCCTTCTATCGCGACATCAAGGATCGCGTCGCCAATGCCGGGCGCGACCCTTCGCACTGCGCCATCCTGCCGGCGACGGACATCGTCATCGGCGAGACTGAATCGATCGCGCGCGAGCGCGCCGACTATATCGATTCCCTCGCCAATGCCGAGCTTGGCCTTTCCGAGATGTCGAACCACATCGGCGTCGACCTTTCCGGCTTTCCGATGGACCAGCCGCTGAGCGAGATGGAGATCACGCAGGGCGCACGCGGGGTGTTCGACATCATCATGAGCGGCGGCAAGGGCAAGACGCTGCACGATGCCGGCCACCAATACGCGACCACGCAGATGTCGCCGCAACTGGTCGGCACGCCGATGATGATTGCCGATCACATCCACGAGCTGTTCGAGGCCGAAGCCTGCGACGGCTTTGTCATCTGCCCGTCCATCACGCCGGGATCGTTCTACCAGTTCGTCAAGTCGGTGGTGCCCGAGCTTCAGCGCCGCGGCATTTACCGCCGGGATTATTCAGGCAGGACGTTCCGGGAAAATCTGCGCTCCTGACGCAGTCGCGGCGGGGCTCATGGGCCGCGCCAGGGAAGCACGAATTTTGATCGAGGGATGGTATGAGCGGTTCTTCTGGAGGCACGGTACGCGGCAACAGCTTCGAGCCTACGCCGGACGTGGTGGCGATGCTGAAGGAGCGCGCCCGCTTCGTGCGGCTGGAGACGATCCGGCTGATCGAGATCGCCAAGACCGGCCACTACACGTCGGTGTTCTCGGCTGCGGAAATATTCGCCGCGCTCTATTACGACGTCATGCGGCTGCGTCATGGCGATCCGAAATGGGCCGGCCGCGACCGCTTCACCATCGGCAAGGGGCATGCGGCGGTTGGCCTGTTCCCGATCTATGCCGATCTCGGCTTCTTCCCGAAGGAGTGGCTCGATCAATATACGCGCCTCGGCAGCCCGCTTGGCGATCACCCCGACATGAGGAAGGTGCCCGGCGTCGACTTTTCGTCGGGCTCGATCGGCCATGCGCTGTCGAATGCGCTGGGCATGGTGCTGGCGCAGCGCTGGACCGGCGAGAAGGACTACCGGGTCTTCTGCATGATGGGCGATGGCGAGATGCAGGAAGGGCAGGTGTGGGAGGCCGCCATCAACGCCGCCCAGCATCGGGCCCGCAATCTCATCGCCATCGTCGACCGCAACGGCTACCAACTGGACGGCCGCGTCGACGATCTGATGAACATCGAGCCGCTCGACGAGAAGTGGCGCGCCTTCGGCTGGGAAGTCCATGAGGTCGATGGCCATGACGTGGCGAAGGTGACGGAGTTGCTGCGCCGGGTGCGGGCCGACGACGAGCGCACCAAGCCCTGTATGATCATCGCCAGGACCAGCAAGGGCAAGGGCGTTTCCTACATGGAAACCGAGCCGGGCTGGCATCTGGGTTACCTCGACCCGTCCGATGCCGAAAAGGCCATCGCCGAGATCAACGCGCTGGATGCTTGAAATGAACGGTCCGCTGTCTCCCAATTCCTGGCAATATCGCGGCCTCAATGCCGTCAACCCAGGCCTAGACCATCTGTCCAACGGACTGATCGACCTGGTGAAGGCAGGCCATAACGTCATGGCCGGATCGGCCGACCTTCAATATTCGAACGGCCTGAACCGCTTCGCCGCTGCCTACCCCGACCGCTACGTCTCCTTCGGCATATCGGAGCAGAATATGGTCAGCACCGCCGCGGGCATCGCGACCTGCGGCGTGATGCCCTTCGTGGCGACCTTTGCTTCCTTCCTTGCCCTGCTTGCCTGCGAACAGATCAGGATGGACGTCGCCTATTCCGCGCAGCCGGTCCGGCTCGTCGGCCATCACACAGGCATCTCGCTCGGCTTCTACGGCACGTCGCACCATGCCACGGAAGACATCGCCATCATGCGCTCGATCGCCGACATCGCGGTGGTGTCGCCGGCGGACGGTCCGCAACTGGAAGCGGCGATCCGCGCGTCCGCCGATTACGACAAGCCGATCTACTTCCGCATCGGCCGCGGCCGCGATCCCGTCGTCTATCAAGGCACGCCGACGTTCACGTTCGGCAAGGCGCATGAGCATTTCAAGGGCGAGGACCTGACCATCATCGCCTGCGGGATGGCCGTGCACGGCGCGCTCGAGGCTGCCAAGACGATGAATGCAGGCGGGCGCTCCGTCGGCGTGATCGACATGGCGTGCATCAAGCCTCTCGACCGGGAAGCCATTCTCGACGCGGCATCCCGCTCGAAGAAGATCATGACAGTCGAGGAGCACAATGTCATGGGCGGACTTGGCGGTGCGGTCGCCGAAGTGCTCGCCGACGAGGGAATGGGCGTAAAGCTCAGGCGTCACGGCATCTACGACGAATACAGCCTGATCGCGCCGCCCACTCATCTCTACGCTCATTACAAGCTCGATGCCGCAGGCATTCGCAGCGTCGCCGAAGCCTTCATCGCCTGAGCCAAGAGCCCGACGGAGGCCGCCGCGCCAACTGGCCGGCGGCCTCTCGCGAATGGGGCGGATCCTACTTGCCGTCCGAGGCCTTCTTTCTGCGGCGTGCTTCCGCCACCGCTTCCTGCAACTGGGCGTGGCTGAGGCCGCCGAAGACGACGAAGGACTCCACCAGCCAGGAGGGTGTGCCTTGCAAGCCGATCGTATCGGCCTGCAGCGCGTTTCGGGCGAGCAACTTGTCGATGTCGGCTTTATGCGCCGCTGCGTCCCTGTTCAACCTCGACATGTCGATACCGGCCCCGGCCAAGACGGCCGTGACTTCCTTATTGTGCTGGAAGCGTTTGGGCGACGACATGAGCGCGTCGTGCGCGGCCTCGTACTTCCCCTGCCATTTGGCCGCGAGCGCCATGCGGGCCGCATATTCGGACACCGGACCGAACACTGGCCAGTCTTTGTAGACGACCCGCACCTTGCGGTCGCTCGCAAGGAGCTTCTTCAATTCCGGGTGGCTCTTGCGGCAATAGGGGCAGTTATAGTCCATGAACTCCGCGATCGTGATGTCGGCATTCTTGGCGCCGACGAGCGGCATGTCGGGATCGTTGAGAACCTGTCCAGGTGTCAGTCCTTCCTGGGCGCGAGCCGGCAGGAAACGCAGGAGCGTCGCGGCTGCAGCCAAGTTGGAGGCGCCGAGCAGGAGACGCCGGCGGCTGATGGGAATTTCGTTCAGCATGAAATGACCTTTGAGGCGGCATCGCCACCCTTCACATGGGATGAAAGAAGCGCGCCGGCGGCACCCGCCAACGCGCACCGGATTCAGGCGGTGAAGAAAGGTCGGGGCGGTCTCGGTTCCGCCTCGCGGAAGATGGACTTCGTCGCGGGGAGACTCATCGCGGGATTGCAATGCCTGGAGGTTTGCGCCTCGCCGCCGGTCAAGTCTTGCGGCAGGCCGATCTGAAGAAAGCAGGGTACACCCGACGTTCGCACTGTGCGATAGCAGGGCTTGAAGGTCGAACGCTCCATCGTGGCCGCCGATGAAACGAGGGTGATGACGGGCCGCGACAGCGACGAGGCCAACGCCCAGGATGGCCACATGCCGGAGGCGATCGCCACCAGCAGGAACCCCAACGCGATCATGGATGCATAAAGCCGCATGGCATCATCCTAGCCCAAGCCTCCCGAAAGTGGGAACCGGTTTGGGAGACATGCTTTGGACCAGGAAAGGCTTCGATCGTCCGGCGGGGTAAAGACCTGAGCTGGATGCGAGCCCTGCTTCGCGCCACGAATCCAGGGGAGAAGCTGACCAGGAGAGCATGTCGCTCAGGCGGGCCGCGCCTTGTGGAACGATCGCTTGAAATGGATCAGCGGCTCGCCGCCGAAATGCTCCATGTCGCGGACATCGCCGATCATGATCTCATGGTCGCCACTCGCAATGATGCTGTTCACATCGCAGTTGATGCAGGAAACCGCGCCGTCGATCATCGGCAAGCCGGTGTCGGAGAGCCGATGGCCGACGGAAGCGAACTTGTCGGCGGCCTTGCTAGCGAACAGCATGCAGATGTCGCGCTGCTCACTGCTGAGAAAATTGATGCAGAAGCGCCGCTTCTCTTTCAGCACCGGCAGCGTGTTGGAGGTCTTGTCGACCGAGATCAGGAACTGCATGGGCTCCAGTGAGAGCGCGATGACGGCGCTCATGGTCAAGCCATGCAAGGTTCCGTCGCCGGCCGCCGTCGTGACGACCGCCACGCCGGATGGCCAATGGCTGGACACGGTCTTGAACAGATCGCGGCCGACCGGCACAGCGGCAGGCGGGATGACGACGGGAGCATTCATGTTCGGTGCGTCCTATGATCACGCTTTTGGTATTGCGAGCATGCCGAAGGGGGATGGTTGCGTAAACGCGCAAAATTCTTGGTGTCCCATAACAAATCCTTTTGTCAGCGATCATCGGACGAAAGTCGTGTCGAGATCTAAGCCACTGAAATTATTGCAATGAGCCGCCGGTGCGGGTTTAGCGAGGTTATCGATCAGATCGGAAAAGATACGAGTAAAAAGGGGCAATCTGCTTACGCGCCGACTTGCGGATGGCGTCCGATTGGCATTAAAATTCGTTATGTCATTGCTGCGCAAAAGCATCCCCTCCCTGGTGTCGCTGATCTCCTTCGAGGCAGCCGCGCGGCTGATGAGCTTCACCAAGGCCGCGGACGAATTGAACATCACGCAGGCGGCCATCAGCCGGCAGATTCGCGAGCTGGAAAACTTCCTCCAGATTCCTCTTTTCGAAAGAGGGCACCGGTCGATCGAGCTCACGCCCGCGGGCGCCATGCTCAATGCATCGCTGCCGGTGCATCTGACGGCTATAGCGTCTCTCGCGGACCGAGTGAGGGAGCTGCGCGATCCGCAGGCGATCGTCGTCGGCACGACCCATGCTTTCGGCACCTACTGGCTGGCGCCGCGGCTTGCCGAATTCAGCAGTCTCCATCCCGATGTGGATCTGCGGCTGGCGGTGAATGATGAACTCGTCGACATTTCAAAACAGCGGATCGACATGACGGTCCGTTTCGGCGGAGGCTCGTGGTCGTCGATGTCCGCCAGGTTCCTGGTCGGTTGCGAGGTGACGCCCGTCTGCCATCCTTCCTATTGGGACAAGCGCAAGCGTCCGACCCGCCCGGCCGATCTCCTGGGCGAGAAACTGCTCGACATCGAGGGACGGTCCGTGCAGGGCGGCGGATGGAGCGACTGGTTTCATGCCCATGCCATCGACGTCACGAAAGGCAAGCACCAGATCACAGTCAACAACTTCTCGGTCCTCATGCAGGCGGCGCTGAGCGGTCAGGGCATCGCGCTCGGAGGCAGCCCTCTGATCGACGATCTCTTCGCGAGCGGGGTTCTGGTGCCGGCGCTCGACATCGCCCCCTACAGGGTGCGGGGTTCCGACTATTATGTCGTGGAGCCGGCCGGACAACTGCGCAAGCAAAGTTGCGAAATGTTCTGCACCTGGCTTTACGACAGGATGCGCCGGGATGCGGCGATGACGAACAACGAGCATCTTCTGGCTGAAATTCATCCGCCGGCTCCATGAAATCCAGTCTGTCGAGACATCTTCACTCACCGAAAACTGCTGCTTCGGCGGCCGCGCGACGAATGGCGAAGACTGGCTTGATTGCCTGAAATCTTTGGTGTCTTGACCTTCGGGCGCGTTTCTTCTTGTGTCGGACTCAAGGCTCCGCAATTCGAGGTGACGATGAGCAACGATGTCGAGGAAAAGGCCGCCGCGGACCGGCAGCCGAAGCGCATTGTCGCCCGACGCCCGCAGCGCAAACCCGGCCAGTTGCGCTTCCGCAAGCTGCTCGATGCCCTGGACGAATTGCTTGCGACCAGCAACGTGCAGGACATCGGCCTGTATCAGATCGCCGCCAAGGCGAAGGTACCGAACGCGTCGGTCTATCATTTCTTTCCGAGCACCGAGGCCGCGCTGCTTGCTCTGGCCGAGGTGCATCACAACGCGTTGCTGGAGCTGTCGAAGCTGCCGCTGGAGGTTCGGCCGGCGCGTTGGCAGGACCTGTTCCGGCTGAAGGTGACCAGCGCGGCTCAATATCACAACAACCATCCGGCCGCGTTGCGATTGTTCCTGGGTGCCAATATCAGCCTGGAAGTCAAGACCGCCGACATATCGCAGTTGCACCGCCTCGTTGACGGCCGGTCGCAGCTTCTGTCCTACTATTTTCATATGCCTTCGGTCCCGGATTGGGAGCGCCGGCTTGCTACATATTTCTCGATGATAGACGGCGTCTTTTCGCTGTCATACAGCGAGCATGGCTATATCCGCGACGACTACATCGCGGAAGCGCACCTGGCGGGCGTTGCCTATCTGCGCTGCTATCTTCCGGAAATTCTCATGCCGAGGGAACAGAGCGAATAGCGGTTGGGCCACGGGCAATTTCGGGGCTTCCCCTCCGGAGCGTGTAAAAGCATGGCGGCCCGGCAAATTTGAAAGCCGAGCCGCCTGATAGACGCCGGATTGCCGCGATCAGTTTTGCAGGTTTTCGCGGAACGTGGCGTACTGGTACTCCTTGCGGAACACCCCGCGACGCTGCAGTTCCGGAACCACCGTCTTCACGAACTGGACATAGGTTCCCGGGCTGATCGACGGGCAGATCATGAAGCCGTCGCAGCATTCCGCTTCGAAGAAATCCTGCAGGTGGTCGGCAATCTGTTTCGGCGTGCCGATGAGCTGCGGCGTCATCTGGCTGGTCGCCCAGGCCTTGCCGGCCTGGCCCAGCGTCAGCCCATCCTTCTTGGTTCCCTGCAGCATCACGTCGAGTATGCCGCGGCAACCCTGCGTCAGCTCGAGATCCTCCAGCGGCTTGTCGAGGGGCTCCTTCGACATGTCGACGCCGAGGGCATTGGAGATCTCGGCGACGCCGAGCGTGGGGCTTGCGTATTCATTGATGGCCGCGGCGCGCTCCCTGGCGATCGATTCCGTGTCGCCGAGCACGATGTCGACGGCAGGCACGATGGCGCACTCATTCGGCTTGCGCCCGCTGGCGACGACGCGGTCCTTGATGTCGCGGTAGAAGGCCTGCATGTGCTCCTTGGAGTTCTGCAGCGTGAAGATGACCTCGGCCCAGCGGCCGGCGAACTCGCGGCCGCGAGGCGAGGAGCCGGCCTGCATGATGACTGGCTTGACCTGCGGCGAGCGTGGCACCGTCAGCGGGCCGCTGGTGCGCACATACTGGCCTTCATAGTTAGCGTAGTGAACCTTGTCGGCGTCGGCGAAGATGTTGTTCTCGCGATCGCCGACGAGCGCTCCCGGCTCCCAGCTCTGCCAGAGCCTGTTACAGGCTTCCAGCACCTCATCGGCCATATCGTAGCGTTTGTTCTTGTCCATCAGCGCATCCATGCCGAAATTCTTGGCCTCGCGCTCCATCGCCGAGGTGACCACATTCCAGCCGGACCGGCCCTTGCTGATATGGTCGAGCGAGGCGAAGGCGCGCGCGATGTGGAAGGGGTGGTAGAACGTCGTCGACATGGTCGAGGCAAGTCCGATGCGCGAGGTGACGCGGGCCATGGCGGCCAGAAGCTGCATCGGGTCCATCATGCATTGCTGACCGCCTTCCTTCAGGTTGGTGCGGTAGCCGCCGGCGTAGGAATCGAACAGCATCAGGAAGTCGACGAAGAACAGCCCGTCGAATTTGCCGTGCTCCAGGACGCGGGCGATCTCCTCATAGCGGGCAGGATCAAGCATATCCAGGCCATCGCTTTCCGGGTGCCGCCAGGCTCCGTAATGGTGCCAGGTCGGCCCCGCCAGCACATAGCCTATCAGGTGCATTTGCCGCTTCGACATGGGTGGTAATCCTCCGTGGCCCGGACAGTCATGGTATGAGAACGTTAGGATTACAGAGAAACTTATTCATTATCAACAGGCATTCCGGGCGAAATGACGATGCCGGCAATCGCGGTGGGCGACCGGTGGATTCTCACTCAAACTGCTTGAGTTTCGCGAGAAATGGGCGCAAATGCTGCCGAGGCGGATTCCACTTCGGACTGGCAACCATAAAGTCATTAGTCGATATTTATCATGTTACTGGAAGCGAACCACGAGGGCTTATGGATACGCGCCGCATAACCGGGCAGACGAAGATCATGCTGCTGATGGCGGATCCGGTCTCGCATGTGGTCGGCACGGAAGCCATCACCGCCTTCATGCGTGCAGCCGGCCACGACTTCGTTTGCGTGCCTGTTCATGTCGGCGCGCGGGACCTGGCCACCGCGATCCAGGCGCTGCGCGGATTTCGAAACTGCGTCGGATCAGGCGTCACTATCCCGCACAAGATCCCTGTTGTGCCGTTGCTCGACGAACTCACGCCGCGCGCCCGGATGATCGGCAGCGTCAACTACGTCCGGCGCGATGCGGATGGAAAGCTGACTGGAGACAATGTCGACGGCAGCGGTTTCGTGCGCGGCGCCATGGAGGCCGGCATTCAGCCTGCAGGACTTCGTGTGCTGTTGCTCGGCGCCGGCGGTGCAGGGCGCAGCCTGGCCTTTGCGTTGGCCGAGGCGGGCGTGGCGGAACTGGTCGTTTCAAACCGCGACCATGCTAAGGCCGTTGCGCTCGTCGAAACGGTTTCCGCCGCCTATCCGGGAGCGTCGGTTCGAACGGGCGAGGCCGATGCCACCGGCTTCGACATGGTCGTCAATGCGACTTCGCTGGGGATGATCGGCAAGGATGATGGAGATCCCGTGGACTTCGCGACGCTATCCGCGGATATGATCGTTGCCGACATCGTCATGAAGCCTGAAAGGACCAGGCTCTTGCAAGCTGCCGAAGCCATGGGTTGCCGCTTGCTGTTCGGCCGCCAGATGATGGACGGTCAATTGGCCCTGGCTCGGGCATTTTTGGGTCTTTGACATATGGCGTATGCGACCGCCCACGGCTTCAAGCCTGGACGGGATTTCAAGGGAATGAATCGATGGCAGAACGAAAGCGTCCGCTGCTGTTCGGCGCGATTGCCGATGACTTGACCGGCGGATCCGAACTGGCGGCCATGCTGGTGGCGCGGGGCGTGCCGACGAGTTTCGCGACCAGCGCCGAGGCGGACATCCCTTCCGCCTCGCTCGCGCATGTGATTGCGCTGAAGACGCGCGTGATCCCGGCGCAGGATGCGGTCGATCTCGTCCTGGGGGCCGCGCGGCGGTTGCTGTCGGCAGGCTGCGACCAGGTATTCTTCAAATATTGCGCGACCTTCGATTCCACGCCGGCCGGAAACATCGGCCCGTGCGCCGAGGCGCTGGCGGATCTGCTCGACGCGAAAATGGTCCTGTTTTGCCCGGCGCTCTGCGAGACCCAGCGAACGGTGTTCCAGGGCTATATGTTCGGCGGTTCGCAGATCCTGGCGGAGTCCCCCAAGCGCTTCGACCCGCTGACGCCGATGACGGATTCGAACATCGTTCGCGTCCTTGCGGCGCAAAGCCGGAGCCGCGTCGGGCTGGTTGCGCACCCGGTAGTCGATCGAGGCGCGGAGGCCATCGTCAAGCACTGTGAGAATTTGACCGGGGAGGGCGTCCGCTTTGCCGTCACCGATACCATCTATGAGCGCGATCTGGCTTCGATCGCCGAGGCCGCGGCGCCGATGCCGCTATTGACCGGCAACGCGTCGGTGGCGGCGCATCTCCCGACGTCATGGCGGCGCGGCGGCAAGCTTGCCTGGCCCGAGGCAGCCGCGTTGCCGGGCGTCGAAGGGCCGGCCGTGGTCCTTGCCGGCAGCGTGGCGCCACGCACAGCCGAACAGCTTGCGCATTTCGGCCGGCACAACGAAGTCGTCACGATCGATCTCGGCCGCGTCATGGAGGGCGAAGATCTGCTCGCCTCGGCGCTGGCGTCGGCCGATCGGGCGATCGGCGCGGGGCAGGCGATTGCCATCGCCACGATGGCTCCGCAGGACGAAGTCGAACGGCTTCAGGGCAAATACGGGCGCGATGTGGTGGCGCGGGCGGCGGAGGATTTCCTTACCGGTCTGGCGCAACGCCTGATCTTTGAGCGTGGCGTCCGTCGGCTCGTCATCGCCGGCGGCGAAACCGCCGGCGCCATCGTTCCCAAGCTGCCCGTCGCCCGCTTCATCGTCGGGCCATACCAGGGCCTGGGCACCGGACGCATGGTGGCCGAAATGCCGTTTCCCGTCGCGCTGATGCTGAAGTCCGGCAAGCTCGGCGGCCTGGACGTCTTTTCGGCGGTGCTCGACGAAATGCGCCGGCCCGTAAGGATCGAACCCTATCTGGAACAATGGCCGCCACAGGCGAGAACCCAATGACCGATCAATCAGCAACGATGCGCCAGTCCCTTGTCGATGCCGTGCGCGCCATCGCGACGAAGGGCTTGAACAGCGGTACCTCGGGGAATATCAGCCAGCGGTTCGGGGCCGGCGGCATGCTGATAACGCCGACGGGCATCCCGCCCGAAAAGCTCGACCAGGCCGCGATGGTCGAGATGACGCTCGACGGCGACTGGAACGGCGAGATCCGTCCGTCGAGCGAATGGAACATGCATGCGGCGATCTACAAGGCGTTCCCTCAGGCCCAGGCCGTCGTGCATGCCCATCCGGATCACTGCGTGGCGCTGTCCTGCCTGCGGCAAGGCCTTCCGCCATTCCACTACATGATCGCATCGTTCGGCGGCGACGATGTTCCATGTTCCGACTATGCGCCCTTCGGCACCGCGCAACTGGCGGAGGTCGTGGTGCGGGCGCTGGCGGAACGAAACACCTGCCTGATCGCCAATCACGGCATGATCGCCTACGGACCCGATCTCGCCACCGCGCTCGCCCGCACCGAAAAACTGGAGACGCTGGCCAGGCAGTACATGCTTGCCTCGATGCTCGGACGGCCCGTCATGCTGACGGATGACGAACTGAGCGTGGTCAAGAACCGCTACAAGACCTACGGCCAGCAGAAGCTGAAATAGAACCAGGACAGGCCGGCCGCATGATCGTGGGATCGGTCGTGACTATTCCCGAAGGATGGTCATGTCGTCGGTCGACCAGCCTATGTCGACCGCGCTTCCGGTCTCGAAGACCTCGGTATTGCCCTGCGGCAGCACGCGCACTTTGAGCGTGGAGCCGGTGCCGTTCAGCTCGATTCGGTAGCGGATGCTGCCCGGCGTGTAGAGGCTCTCGCGCACGATGCCGGTATAGGTGTTGTCGAGGCCTCGCGCGTTCGGGCCGACGGTGACGCGTTCCGGCCGGATGCAGGCGAAGCGGCCGGGACCTGCATCCTCGTCCGTGCGGATAATTGCCTGTGTGCCATCCTCCAGGACGATCTGGCAAGGCTGGCCAGCCTGTTTTCCGGACGCCGATTTGACGGGGAAGATGGAAGCTTCGCCGAGGAACTCGGCGACGAAGCGGCTGTTGGGCTGTTCGTAGAGCGCGCGCGGGCTGCCGATCTGCGTCATGGCGCCGTCGCGCATGATGGCGATGCGGTCGGCCAGGAACGCCGCTTCCTGCTGGTCATGGGTGACGTAGATGACGGTCGCGCCCAATTCCTGCTGGAAGCGTTTGATCTCTTCCTGCATCTCGTCGCGAAGGTTCTTGTCCAGCGCGCCGAGCGGTTCGTCCATGAGCAGGATCGACGGATGATAGATCGACGCACGCGCCAGCGCGATGCGCTGTTGCTGTCCGCCGGAGAGTTCCGAAGGCTTGCGCAACGCGAACGCTTCAAGCCGCACCATGGCGAGGCTCTCGCGCACGCGCCTCGCGATCTCGTCCTTCGCCACGCCGCGGATCTTCAGCGGATAGGCGACATTCTGGGCGACCGACAAATGCGGAAACAGCGCATAGTTCTGGAACACCATGCCGATGTTGCGCCGGTAGATCGGTTCGGGAACGATGTCGCGCCCGTCGACCATGATCTGCCCTTCGGTCGGGTCGATATAGCCGGCGATCATGCCGAGCAGCGTCGACTTGCCGGAGCCGCTCGGTCCGATGATGGCGAAGAAGTCGCCGGAATCGATCTCGACGGACGTGGGGACGACGGCCTCGAAATTGTTATAGCGCTTGCACAGATTTCGAATGGAGACCGCGGCGCCCCCTGCGGCACGGTTCTGACCTGTCGCGGATCGACTTAACATCTGCAGCATCCTAATTGTCCTTGCCGAGACGGGGCAACAAAGTTGCCGCGAGAATGAGTAGGCTGGTTACGGCGAGAATGACGCTGGCCGCGGCAGCGATTTCGGGAGTGACCTGGAAGTTGAGCTGCTCCCAAAGGAGCAAAGGCAATGTCCGCGTCGATGGGCTGCTCAGGAAGAGCGCCAGCACCAGCTCGTCGAGCGACGCTGCGAATGCGAAGATGAAACCCGCGATCACGGCCGGCCTGATCATCGGGAAGGTGATCAGCCTGAAGGTCTGGAAGGAATTGGCGCCGAGCGTCATCGAGGCGATCTCGATGCGGTTCGAATAGGAGGCCAGCGCGCCGCAGACAGTGATGAACGGGAAGGGCAGGCCGATGACGGCATGCGCCAGGATCACGGCCCATAGCGTACCTTGAAGTCCCAGCCACACGCTGATCGGGAAAAGCCCTATCGCCAGAACGATCTGCGGCAATATGGCGGGCGCGACGGAAAGCGCGCTGACGACGGTGGAGCCTGGGACGCTCGCGCGCACGACCGCCAGTGCGGTCGAAATCCCGGCGATCGTCGCCAATGCCGCGGCCGCCGCTCCGATCATCATGCTGTTCAGGATGGCGGAGCGGTAATCGTCGTTGCCGATGAACTGCTGGTACCAGCGCAGCGAAAAGTCCGTCGGCGGAAACGATAGGTACGACTTGCTCTGGAAGGATACCGCGACGACAACCAGGATGGGCACCAGGAACCCCATGAGCATGGCCCCGACGAGGCCGTTCAGGAAACGGCTCCAGGCGGTCCAAAGCTTCTTCTCGGAAATGCTCATGCGAACACTCCCGCTTGTGCCTTGCCCTTGCGGCGCGAAGCCAGTTGGCTGAGCCGCAGCAGCGCGAAGATGATGATGGTGAGGAGCAGCACAATGATCGCCAGCGACGAGGCGAGCGGCCAGTCCAGCAGCCTGTTGGCCTGTTCGCTGATCAGCATCGAAACCACCGTCAGGTCTCCGCCCAGAAGCGAAGGCGTGACGAAGAAACCTAGCGAGGTGACGAAGACGATCGTGCAACCCACCGCCACGTTGGGCATGGAAAGCGGTAGGGTGACTGCGAGGAACTGGCGCCATGGATTGGCTCCGAGCACCGCCGCCGCGCGCGGAAGGTTGGGATCTATGGCGCGCAGGCCATTGAGGATGGGCACGACGATGAACGGCACCATGATGTAGGTCATCGCGATCACCAGCCCGAGCCCGTTGTCGATGAAACGGATCGGATCCTCGATAAGGCCGATGCCGACCAGGATGGAGTTGACCGGACCCTTGCGGCCGAGAAGGATCATCCAGGCAAAGGAGCGGATCACCGTGCTGGCCCAGAACGGCAGGAAGATGAGGAATATGCCGATGGTGGCCCACCGACCCCTGAGCCGCGCCAGCACATAGGCTATCGGGTAGCCGATCAGCAGCGAAAAGATCGTCACCATCGTCGCGACATAGAAGGTGTTGTAAAGGACCGTCCTGATGCCTTGGTCGGTCACGACCTTTGCGTATTCCGCCCCGATCCCTTGCTGGCCGCTGAAGCTCTCCGTCCCGATCACCGCCATCGGCGCGAGGAAGAAGGGCGTCAGCAGCAAGGCGGCGGGAAGGTAGAGCAGCAAGCTGCGGTGCTTCATGGCGTCAGCATATCCTTACATGCGGATAGGGGCGTGTTGGACGGCGCAACCATTTCACCAGATTGTCAGGCTTTCGCACAAGCGGCGCTGGCGGAGTCGAATTGGCAAATGGTCCAGTCGGAACGAAGGAAGGAACCGCGCGGACATTGAGTTACCCGCGCGGCTCCGTCTTGGAAGGTTCCCGTTTATTTCGCCACGACCCAGGTGTTGAAGCGGTCGTAAATCTTGGTGCCGTTCTCGAGCCAGTAGTCGCCGTCAATCGCGACCGCAAGCTTCCGGTTCTCCGGCGAGCTCGGCATGCGCGCGCGCTCCTCCGGCGACAGGATGTCGAACGCCTTGTCGTTCGTCGGTCCATAGGGGATCAGCTTGGAGAAGGCGGCCTGGACTTCCGGGTCCATGCAATGCGCGATGAACTTCATCGCGGTGTCCCGGTTGCGGCCGCCCTTCGGCAGGCTCCAGATGCCGGGCGTGTGCAGCGAGTAGTCGAACGTATAGTCGATCGGGCCGCCCTGTTGCTTGACCGGGTCGACACGGCCGTTCCAGCACATGCCGAAATCGGCGTCGCCGTTGGCGAGAAGCTGGGCGCTCTGCGCGCCGGAGGTCCACCAGGTGATGGACGAACGGATGCCGTCGAGCATGGCAAAGGCGCGGTCGATATCCAGCGGATAGAGCTTGTCCAGGGTCTGGCCGGCGCCCAGCGCCGCCACTTCCATGGTCTGCGCGGCGTTCTTCCAGAGCGTCCTGCGCCCCTTGATCTTCGGATCGAAGAATTCCTGCCAGTTCTTCGGGCGGCCGTCCTTGGAATCGGTGTTCCAGCTCAGCACGCAGCCGGCGATGTAGCACGACGTCCAGTATTTGCTGACGGCGCCATCGATGAGCCCTTCCTTCGGAACGATGCTGTAGTCGATCTCGTCGAGGAGGCCGGCAACGGCGAGCGGAGCGGCCTCCGAGGAATCCGTGTCCGTGACGTCGATGTCGACAGCGCCGGCCTCGACCATCGCCTTCAGCCGCGCGCCTTCCATGTAAGGGGCGCTGATGATCTTGATGCCGGTCTTCTTTTCGAAAGTGTCGAAACATGCGGCCTTGAACGCATCGCCCAGCGCGCCGCCGCCATTGGCGACGGAGAGCGACGTCGGCGCTGTCCGGCCGATCGCCGGCATTGCAAGAAACGATGCCGCGGCGGCCGTGCCGGCGCCCAGCTTCAGCACGCTGCGTCTGCTCAGACCATTCTTGGTAGTGTTCATGGATTCCCCTTTGGATTTTTGATTTCCGGTTTCGGTGACGCCGCGTCCTTAGGCGGCCGGCCGAGCTCGGAGCCCCCAGGCAGGGCCGGCTTCTCCGACGATCGATCCTGCCATCAGCTGTTCTCCTCGGACGCCCGGCGCGGCGAGCCGGTCGCGGTGGCGGCGAATGCGTCCGCATTGCCCGGCTCCCGGGTTTTGTAGCGGAAAAGGAGCCGGCAATCCATCTGATTCATCATTGATAGCAGATATTTTTCTTGCTATAGGCTGCAGCGCAAATAGGGAAATCACATCAATGACTTGGTCGAATCGTCGGAATTCAGAGCTGCTTGAACGCGCCCGGCGCGTCATACCTGGCGGTATGTATGGTCATGAATCTACAGCGCTTTTGCCTTCCGACTTCCCGCAGTTCTTCAGTCGCGCCGGCGGCGCGAGACTGTGGGATGTCGATGGCAATGAATATATCGACTATCTGAGCGCTTATGGGCCTAATCTATTTGGCTATGGAAATGCCGACGTCGAAGCCGCCGCGCGCCGGCAGGCCGAGCTTGGCGACACCATGACCGGACCGTCGCACCTGATGGTGGAAATGGCCGAGGCGATGGTCTCGATGGTCTCCCATGCCGCTTGGGCGATGTTCTGCAAGAACGGCAGCGACGCCACGTCCATGGCGATGACGACCGCGCGCGCCTATTCCAAGCGCCGCAAGATCCTGGTGGCGACCGGCGCCTATCACGGCTCCCAGCCCTGGTGCACGCCGAATCGCACCGGCATCGTCGATGACGAGCGGCGCCAGATCATCGCCTATGAGTACAACAACGTCGAAAGCCTGGAGGCAGCGGTGCGGTCGGCTGACGGCGACGTCGCCGGCATTTTCGCCACGCCGTTCAAGCACGAGGTCTTTGCCGATCAGCTGATCCCCTCCGAAGCGTTCGCCAAGGCCGCGCGCAAGATTTGCGATGCCGTCGACGCGCCGCTCATCGTCGACGACGTCCGTGCCGGTTTCAGGCTGGCGCGGGACTGCTCGTGGTCAATCCTGGGAGTGGAACCCGACATCAGCTGCTGGGGCAAGGCCATCGCCAACGGCCATCCGATCTCGGCGATGATGGGGTCGCAGCGTTTCTACGCCGCCGCTCGTTCCATCTTCGCCACCGGCTCCTTCTGGTTCTCCGCCGTTCCGATGGCGGCCGGCATCGAGACGCTGCGCCTGATCCGCGAAACCAAGTATCTGGAACATACCGTGGAGTTGGGCGACAAGTTGCGTGCCGGCCTCGATGAGCAGGCCGCCGCCTTTGGCTTCTCGTTGCGCCAGACCGGTCCGTCGCAGATGCCGCAGATCCTGTTCCATGACGATCCGGACATGCGCCTCGGCTATGCCTGGGTGACGAACGCCCTCAAGCATGGTGTCTATTTCCATCCGTATCACAACATGTTCCTGAACGCGGCCATGACGGCGGCCGACATCGAGCAGACGTTGAAGGCGAGCGAGCAGGCCTTCGCGGAGCTCAAGGCCGAGCGCACGCGAATTCCCGCAAACGAGAATCCGCTCGTCCTGGCAAGGCTCAAAGTCGCTCGCTGAAGACGGACCTTGCGGCGGTCCGCCGGATGCGGAGCGCCGTATCTTCGGGGGAATATCACCGAATCGTCAGGCACCCTGGTCGCATGAGCCGGGGGCCTGAATTCATGCCCAAGGACACGCGGATCGCAATGAACGACTACAGCATTTTCACGGAAGCCCGCACACATAACAAGTGGACGGACAGGCCGGTCTCCGACGATACGCTGAGGCAGCTCTACGACCTCTTGAAGATGGCGCCGACCTCGGCGAATTGCTCTCCCGGCAGGTTCGTCTTTGTCAGGTCACCCGAAGCCAAGGAAAAACTCCGGCCGGCCCTAAGCAGCGGCAATTCTGCCAAGACCATGGCGGCGCCGGTCACCGCGATCGTTGCTTATGACGAAGCCTTCTACGACCGATTGCCGGAGCTCTTCCCGCATACGGACGCGCGCTCCTGGTTCACGTCGAGCCCCGATGTCGCGCATGAGACCGCCTTTCGCAACGGCACCCTCCAGGGCGGTTACCTTATTCTTGCTGCCCGCATGCTGGGGCTCGATGCCGGACCCATGTCCGGCTTCAAGAACCATCTCGTCGACGAGGCCTTCTTCGCGGGAACGACCTGGAAGAGCAACTTCCTGGTCAATCTGGGCTATGGCGATCCGGCAGGCCTGTTTCCGCGGTTGCCCCGGCTTGCCTTTGAAAACGCATGCCGGATCGCTTGAACAGGCAATCCTGGAAATGCGAAAGGCTGCGGCCCTCATGGTCCGCAGCCTTTTTTGTCCGAGCGGCCCGCTGTCCGCCGTTCGCGCTGAGGCGGCTGTCCGTCGGCTTTCAATAATTGATGGCGAAGCTGCGCATCGGATCGTAATGAGCTTCCCAATAAGCCTTCCAGATTGTTTTGCTGATCGGACCGACTTCTCCGCTGCCTACCGGCACCCCGTCCAATTTGGTGATCGGCATGACGCCGCCGGCCGTGGTGACGAACAACAGTTCATCGCAATTATAGGCGGCGCTCACCGGGACGTCCTCGACATGGCACTCGACGCCATGCGCCTTGGCGACTTCCAGCACGGTCTTGCGCGTCACGCCTTCCAGCACGCCACGCTTCGGTGTCCGCAGCACGCCGTCCTTGATGATGCAGACGTTGAAGCCGGAACCTTCGGTCAGATTGCCGTCCCCGTCCGTCAGGATCGGGTAGTTGGCGCCGCGATCACGCGCCTCCAGCATGCCGCGCACGAAATCGCCCCACTGCAGGTTCTTCACGGTCGGGTCGATGGCGCCTGGCGGCACGCGACGAACGTCGCGTGCGATGACGGCCGAGCCGCCGGTCTTCTGAAGTTCTTCCCCCATCACCCACAAGAAGGGCTGCACCATGAGGTAGAGGTTGTTCTCGATTTCATCGGGGCTGTACTGGCGGATGAATTTCAGGCCGCGCGTCACGATCATGCACACATAAGCGTCCCGAATGCCGCTCCTTGCCGCCATCTCCACCAGCTTTTGCCGGATGCCGTGGCGGTCGAGCGAGCTGCGCAGCCGCAACTGCTTCAGGCTGCGCTCGAAACGGTCGAGATGATCATCGAGCCGGAAGAAGCGGCCATCCCAGATCGAGGGCACATCATAGGTCAGATCGGAATGGAGGAATCCCTGGTCGAGAATAGGAATGCGGGCTTCGTGGATCGGATAAAGCTCACCCTCGACATAGGCCACCCCCTTCGCGAACGGATTGTCGCTGGCCTCGAGTTCGGCAACGCGCTTGCGGTAGGCGTCGAAAATGAAGTCGGTATATGCCACGGGCAGCCTCCACGTTAGTCGATTTTTATCGACTAACCAAAAATGCGATCAAGACATTGATTTGTCAACGAGATTCGAGCGGCAATTCACTGCTATGATTGTGCCAGGATAGCAATTGCGGCGGCCAGGACAGGCGCCCCGACCACTGCGGCAATCCAGGAATCTGGTCGAATGGACTGTATCCGCGAGGGCTCCTCAAAGGCCTCGCGGATACAGGGATGTCGCTCAGTCGTCGAGCGTGATCTCGTAGAGCGGAACGTTTGAGCTCGGTGAATTGCGAACCCCGTGGACCTTGCTGCCATAGGCCAGGATCGTGTTCGGGCTGATCATCGGAATGATGACGTTCTGCGCTTTGATCTTCTCGCCGATATCGAAATAGATTTTCTCCGCCTTTTCGGGCGAAGACTTCAACGCTTCGGCCAGCATCTCCTTGGTGTCGTTGAGGACGAAGGACGGATCGGTGGCCGCGCCCGCGCGCTTGGCCCAGGTCGAGTCCGGCGCCAGGCCAAAGTAGTTCACATACTGCGAGGTTCCGTAGAAGTCGGGCGCGAAGAAGACGAAGGTGAGCGGGATGTGGTCCTTGTTCGCCGCCTCGCGCCAGTTCGGGAACTCGACCGGCTTGAGCTCCAGCTTGATGTTCACCGCCGCCAGATCCTGCTGGATCTTCTGCATGGCGAGCGTGAAGTCGACGCCGTAGACGTTCAGCTTCGGATAGGTCGCTTCAAGCGTGAAGCCGTCCGCATGGCCTGCCTTGGACAGCAGTTCCTTGGCCTTGTCCGGGTTGTAATCCGGGATCGAATGTCCTGAGCCGCCGGGGAAATCCAGCGGGAAGGGCACGGAAATCAGTCGGCCATTGCCTTCGCCCAACGTGAAGTCGACAAGCGACTTGCGATCCACGGCGAGCGAGATTGCTTCGCGGATGTCGGCCGTCATCGGGAAGGGGTTCGCAACGGCGCCAGGGCTGATGGCGATGTAGACGAAGTTGTTGGATGGCGCCGATTCCGTTTTGACATCCGGGCCGGTCAGCGTCTTGGCCGTTTCCGGGTCGATGTTCATGGCGATATCGGCCTGGCCGCTCTGCAGCAACTGGGCCTGGGCCACGGCGTCTCCGACCTGGCGGATGACGATCTCGTCGACCTTGGCCGGTTCGCGCCAGTATTTTGCGTTGCGCTTCAGACGCAGCTCGGCGCCCGGCTGGTAGGATTCGAGCACGAACGGGCCGGCGCCAGCCGAATGCGCCAGGAACCAGGGTTCGGCTGGGTCGGACTGCGCGGCGTCGGCTGCAGCCGTGGCCTTGCCTTCCGACTGCGCGACCTTGCTGTTGACGACGCCGAAATAGCTCGCGGCCAGAACGTTCAGCAGTTCGGAATCGGCCTCGGCGGTCTTCACGACGACGGTTTCAGGGTCCGGGGTTTCCACGGATGCAATCGCCGAGGCGAGGTCGGACGGGCTGCCCTTGATGTTCTTAAGCCGCTCCCACGACCACTTCACGTCCTTTGACTCGACTTTGGAACCGTCGGAGAAGACAGCCTTCGGGTTGAGCTTGAACGTGAAGACTGTCTGGTCGGCGTTGACCGTCCAGCTCTCCGCGATCACAGGCACAAGCTTGTTGTCCTTGTCCAGCGCAAGCAGGCCGTCATAGACCGCTGCGTTATAGATCATGCAGGTGTCGCACCAGCTCTTGTGGATATCGAGAGAGTTGACGTCCATGTCGCGGGCGATGACCAGCGTCTTGGCCGCCGCCGGCATCGCCGTTGCGACAAGGCCGCCAAGCGTCGTTGCCGCAATAAGGCTCTTCCAATGTTTAGAGTTCCCCAGTCTCATTACCATGCTCCTTCTGGCATTTTCGGTTCACGCACTTTCGGTAATCAACTCCATCGCCTGCCGCAGCTTCTCGGTCGATCCCAGCGCGGCCTTGTTGAGAACGGCCGACACGACTGGCGCCGAAAGGCTGCCGGTAACGTGGAGTATCTCGTGGTCCAGATCGTCGAAGGCGCGCGCCTGGATCTCGGCGATCCAATGGCGGCCGAGTGAAAGGCCACTCGCGACCTGCTCGACGATGATGACCCGGTTTGTCTTGGCGATGGATGACAGCACGAGGGGCCAGTCGGTCGTGAGCTGGCCGATGCTGCGCATGTCGATGATTTCGGCGTCGATGCCGGTTTCTTCCGCAACCTTCACGGCGGCGGGCACCATGACGGATGTCGCGAGAACCGTGCAGGCGGAACCGGGCCGCACGATCCTGGCCTTGCCGAACGGAATGCAATAGTCGCGCTCGTCGCGCGGGACGAAGCTCTCGCGCTGATAGAACTCGACATGCTCGATGATCGCCACGGGATCGTTTGTCTTGAGAGCCGTGTTGAGCAATCCGACATAGTCGAACGCCGTGGTCGGCGAGACCACGTGCCAGCCGGGAAACATCCTGAACAGCGCCGCCGGGTCGCTCGAATGCTGCGAGCCGTAGCCGGTATGCGGGGAAACGCGCACCCGCATGACGAGCGGCACCGGAAACCCGTCGCCGAACATGTGTCTTACCTTGGCGATGCCGTTGGCGATCTGGTCGGCCGCCACGAAGCAGAAATCGCCGAACATGATTTCGACGATGGGCCGCAGCCCGCGCAGCGCCGCGCCGAGCGCCACGCCCGTGAAGCCGTTCTCGGCGATCGGCATGGCCAGCACGCGGCCGGGAAACTGCTCGAGGGCGGACCGGGTAAAGCCGCTCACCCCGCCGCGTAGCCGATGGACGTCTTCGCCAAGCACGATGATGGTCGGATCCGCGGCCATTGCCGCGCCCAGCGCTTCGCCGGCGGCCGTGACGAAACGGGCTTTCACCAGCTGGTCGGGCGCGAAGTCCTCGATCTCGCGATAGTTGAGCCCCTCGGCTTCGGAGGTCGGCGCCAGGATGCCCGTGTCCACCGACTGCGCGGAGGGCCAAAGATTGTCCTGTATGCGAAGCTGGTTGCTGCCCGGCGCGGTCTCCGTCAACCGGTTGGCCGCCGACTGGACGACAGCGCTGAGCCGCTCGTCGATAAGAGCCAGTCCGGCATTGTCGAGGATCCCCAATTTGCTGAGGCGCGTCTCCGCCAGCCGCACGGGATCGCGCTTCAGCCATTCCTGCTCTTCCTCGAGGCTGCGATAACCGAAATCGCTTCCGGTCTTGCTGCCGCTCTGGTGGAAGTGCCGGTAGCATTTCGCTTCGATGACGACCGGGCCGCGTCCCGCGCGGATCGTTTCGATCGCGTCGGACATCGCGTGATGAACCTGGACCACATCCATGCCGTCGCATTCGATGCCGGTGAAGCCGAGCATCGGACCGCGCGAGGCGATCCGGGGTTCGGCCGTCACGTCGTCGATATGCGTGGAGACAGCGTAGAGGTTGTTCTCGACGAAGAAGATGACGGGCAGCTTGTAGGCGGCCGCGATGTTCATCGATTCATAGGCGGCGCCCTGCAGCGAGGCGCCGTCGCCGAAGAAAGCGACCGAAATCCCGTCCCTGCCGAGGATGTCGTCGGCGAGCGCATATCCGACGGCGTGCGGAATGTTGCCGCCGACGATGGCGCTCGTGCCGGCCACGCCGGACTCTGCATGTCGCATATGCATCGAGCCGCCGCGACCTTCGCAGTAGCCTGGCGACAGCCCCATGATTTCGGCCATGAAACGGTAGACGGCGTCGTCCATCCGCGGCGTGAACTCCTGGCTCAATATGTCGAAGTCCGGCTCGGTCTGCGCGTTGACCAGCTTCGTCAGCACCTGGTGATGCGCGCGATGCGTGCCATTGATCTGGTCACAGGCGCGCAGCATCGAAATGGCTCCGACGGCCGCCGCCTCCTGACCGATGCTGGCATGGGCCGGACCATGGATGAGACCGGCTTTCTCCAGGTCGAGGATCTTTTCCTCGAAGCGCCGGATCAGTTTCATCTGCGCATAAAGGCGAACCAGATCCTGTGCAGGCACGCTCAACCAGTCGGACTCGTCCGCTTGGATCCGGTACCACGGCGCTGAAGGCTTCAACTCATGCTTTTGGGCCAAATCCACTCCTCCCGGCCAGCTCAATCTTCCAGCGACAATCCCAACTCGGCGCGGCGGCGCAGCCACAGGCTTGCGCGATAGCGGGGATCCCGGGTGCGGTCATGGACCGTATCCAGGATGCGCAGAATGCGGGCAGGGCCGAGCCTGTTGCCCCATTCCAACGGTCCGTGCGGATAGCCGAGCCCAAGCCGCACGGCGGCGTCCACGTCTGCCGCCGATGCGATCTTCTGCTCGACGATCTCGCTGCCGATATTGACGATCATTGCGACGACGCGCTGGCAGACTGCCCCGCAGCTGTCATTGACCAGTGTCGCCTTGCGGCCGGCGCCTTTGACGAGAGCGAGCGCCGCGCTGGTGGCATTCTCCGAAGTGGCCGACGAAGCGACCAGCGTCACATGACGATCCAGGCCGAAATAGGGATCGAAGCCGACGCAGAGCGAGGGCGGCAGGCCTAGGCGGATCGCCGCGCCAGCGGCATCGCCGCCCTCCAGCCCGACGAGGATGAGGCCGGCTTGCTCCAGCGCATTATCATCCTGAGCGCCGCAGAGAGCGGCGCCGGTCGAGGCGACCAGCTTTTGCATATCGCCGGCGTCGTTGTCGGCCAGAACGGCCACGCAATCGGGAAGTCCTGCGACCTCGGCCTTGGACGCCGGTTCAGGCGGAGCGACTTGGCGATTGGCTTCGTAAGCATAGAAGCCACGCCCGGTCTTGCGCCCGAGCAGGCCTGCCGCCACGCGCTGCGCGGCGATGACCGACGGACGATAGCGCGGATCGTGATAAAACTGCGTGTAGACGCTTTCCATGACTGGATGCGAGACATCGAGGCCTGTCAGGTCCATCAGCTCGAACGGCCCCATCTTGAAGCCGGCGGCATCGCGCAGGATTGCGTCGATCTCACCGATCGAGGCCACGCCCTCGCGCAACATCGCCAGCGCCTCCGTGCCGAAGGCGCGGCCGGCGTGGTTGACGATGAAGCCGGGCGTGTCGGCGGCCACAACGGGATGATGGCCGAACCGGCTGGCGAGCTCGACCAGTGCGTGCTCCACCTCGGGCGCCGTATGAGCGCCGGGGATGACCTCGACCAGTTTCATCACCGGCACGGGATTGAAGAAATGGTAGCCGGCGACCCTCTGCGGACGCTTCGCGGCGGATGCGATCGCCGTCACCGAGAGCGAAGAAGTGTTCGTTGCGATGATTGCGTCCGGTCCGACGATCTTCTCCAGCGCCTCGACGAGCTGACGTTTCGGCTCGATCCGCTCGATGATGGCTTCCACGACCAGATCGACGCCTGCCAAGCGGTCGAGGGCTTCGACAGGCTCGATGCGGGCCAGCCGCTCTTCGGCCGCGTCCGCGCTGATTTTGCCCGCTGCGGCTCGCGCGCGCTGACGCGACGCGATTTGCTGGACGGCGGCGGCTGACTTTCCGGGCGCATCGTCGACGATCATGACGTGAATGCCTGCCGCGGCCAGAACCTCGGCTATGCCAGAGCCCATCACACCGGCGCCTACGACACCGGCTTTTTCGATCCGAGCTCTGGCGACTCCCCCCGTGCTTGCCAAGTCAACGCCCCTTGAACGAGGGCGTGCGCTTCTCGATGAAGGCGGCAATGCCTTCCCGTTTGTCGGCCGTATCGAAGAGCAGTTGAAAGGCCTTGCGCTCCAGCCTCAGTGCCGTTTCCAGCGGAGCGTCCTCGCCGTTCACGACCGCTTCCTTGATCTGCTCGACGGCCAGCGCGGGGAGGCGGCTGATCTTCCGGGCGATCTGCAGCGCCTGCTGCAAAGCCTGGCCTTCATCGGTGAGGATGCTGACAAGGCCGGCGCGCTCGGCATCCTCGGCCGAAAACATGTCACCGGTGAGAACGAGCATCAGCGTCTTGTATTTGCCGATCGCCCTGAGCAGGCGTTGGGTGCCGCCGGCGCCCGGCATCAGGCCGAGCTTGACCTCGGGCTGCCCGAAAGTGGCTGTGCGTGCCGCCACGATGATGTCGGCATGCATGGCAAGTTCGCAGCCGCCGCCCAGCGCAAACCCCTCGACCGCGGCGATGACCGGCTTCGGACATCTGGCGATCACATCCCAGTAACGATGGGTGCGTTGCAGAAGCACGTCGGCAGAGCCGAGCTTTTCGAATGCCTTTATGTCGGCGCCTCCGACGAAATTGCCGCCACGCCCGGTGATGACGATCGCGCGGATTTCCGGGTCTTCTGCCAAGCCTGCCACCGCGGCAGCGAGCTTCTCCCGCACTTCCAGGTTGATCGCATTGCGCACTTCCGGGCGATTGATTTCTATCAGCCCCACGTTTTCGACGGGACGACTCTCGACGATGGCGAGGGATTGATCGCTCGTGGAACTCATTACTGACCGTGGAAATCAGAGAGTGGAATTAAATTTCATTTCACTCGACTATAGTCAGCAGCAAAGGGGGCCGCAAGGGCATTGTTCGATGCCGTCGATACGATCCGGAGCGAGCTAGGCGAGGCGGTGCGCGCCAACGATGTGGCATGCGACTGGCCCGCGATCTTGGCAATTCCGAAGCGATGAAGCCATTTGCCAAGCAGGGTCAATGCATGCGCTCCGGGTCCAATAGCAGGATCCATGACATTCAAGCTTGCCGAGGAAGTGTTCGCAGGGTCCGACAAGACGTTCGCCGAGACCACACCGGAGGACGTCGCCAGGCTCGTGGCTTTGGGCCCGGGCCACTAGCCTCCGGAACACACAGCAGGCCGCGCTGGAAAATGAGGCGACAAAGGTCGTTTGGCCAGTGTGGCGGTGACCGACCAACTACCAAAGACACAGCCTGATCATCGCAAATCGAGTTGGCGGCCGTCGCCCGTTTCGTTTGACCTCTCCAGCGAACTGTTCCTCATGGCGAAGCGGCGGCGATACTCGCGAGGCGGAATGTTTAGTACGCGCACAAACGCGGCCCGCATCTGCTCTTCGCCCCGATATCCGCAAGTCTCGGCTATCCCTTCGATCCGATCGTCGCTTTCTTCAAGCAGGCGCCGCGCGGCATCGAGCCGTATTGCCTCCACTGCCTTTGCAGGAGTCCGCCCGCGCTTTTGGGTGTAAACACGGGTAAAATTCCTTAAGCTCATGTGCATACGCTCCGCAAGCGCCTCGACATTAAGTGGCGTGCCCAGGTTCTCGGCGATCCAACGGTCAAGCTCAACGAAGACGTCCGAATCCGCTTCCCCCTGGGTCGCCAGAAGCGCGCTATACTGTGACTGCCCCCCCGCGCGCTTGAGGTACACGACAAGCATACGCGCTACGCTCATCGCCGCTTCGCGACCGCAATCGTCCTCGATCAGTGCCAAGGCCAGATCAATCCCTGTGGTCACTCCGGCAGACGACCAAACACGTCCGTCGCGGACAAAAATGGCGTCGGGTTCCACGGTTATTTCGGGATACCGTTGGGCAAGCAATTTCGCGTGCATCCAATGAGTGGCGGCGCGTCGACCTTTCAACAGACCTGCCGCCGCGAGCAAGAAACTGCCGACGCAGACGGAACATACGCGGCGGCATTGCGGGCCTGTTTTTGCCACCCACTTGATGAGATCGACATCACGCGTGACGTCATCGACCAGAAACGCCCCCGGCACAATCAGCGTATCGATCGTCACACGATGGAGGGATTTGATCGATTGCGCGACAAGCGGCACTCCGTCGGCCGTGGCTACCTGGCCGCCTTGCGAGGAAACAACGGTGCATTTGTAGCGGATGCGGTGCTCGCCTCCGAACTCCGAGAACACGCGGAAAGCCTCCAGCGGTCCGCCCAGATCCAACAGCGATACGCCCGGATAAACAGCAAGGACGATGTGCCGTTCCTCGGTCAAGCATGTGGCCACGGCTTGTTTCCTTGCATCTGAGGGCAATCGTATCGGCCTAGTACTTTGGCCGTGTTTGTGCGGGCAATCCGCGCCGCTCGATGTGAGCTTCACCTAGGTTTCCAGCCATACCTCTGCGAAGGCCGTTTCCATGGGATGGGTGCTGCCTTGATGGACGCTGCCTTCTTTGGCTGTGCCGCCGCCGGGCCGCGAGACCGATCATGCCGTAGGCAACGGCTGCGAATTCAGCCCGACCGATCCGGACCACATCCGCCCAACCGGGCTTGGCGAGGTACGACACCAAAGCGCTGGCGACCCTGCCTCCGATTGCCACTGCTCGGTAGTGTGACTTCAATCCTGCCTCCCAAGATCAGGATAATCACCATTGGACATATATGTACAATGATTGGACAGTTATGTCCAGTACTCCTTGCGCCATGTTTTGGGCTGTGTCATTCGTCAGTGATGTTCAAGGTGATGCCACAGAAAGAGCCAGCCCCCGGCAACATCAAGGTGACCCGCTGGGATTGGATCAATCTGGCTCTGGAGATGCTGGTCACCGAGGGCGTGGAAAGCGTACGCGTCCTACAGATGAGCGAGCGGCTCGGCGTGTCGCGATCGAGTTTCTATAATTATTTCGAGAGCCGCCAGGATCTGCTCAATCGCCTGCTGGCGCATTGGCGCGACACGAACACCAAGGCGATCGTCGAAAGGGCGGGAAGGCCTGCCGCGACCATCATTGGCGGTGTAATGAACGTCTTTGAGTGCTGGGCGGACGAGAGCCTGTTCGATCCGCGCTTCGATTTCGCTGTGCGCGAGTGGGCACGCCGCTCCGCCGAAGTGCGCCGGATCATTGACACGGCGGATGATGAGAGACTGGGCGCCGTATGCGACCTTTATCTGCGTCATGGCTACAGCGAAGAAGATGCTCTCATTCGCGCCCGCGTGCTCTATTACATGCAAATAGGCTACTATGTGCTCGACGTGAAAGAGCCGGCGGAGACTCGCCTTGGCCATCTTGCGGCCTATCTGCGCAGCTTCACCGGGCAGGAACCAAGCGACGCCGACGTGGCCCACTTCTCCACCTTCGTCATGCAGGCGCGATCACGACAAACGGCCCTCAAGTAGCGGGCAAGGTGTCCTCAGGCCTTTGCCGTTGCCACGTGCATCAAAATATCCACCAGGCGATCCTGGCCCGACCCTCGAAGCGCTTCCGGCGGACTTCGACCGTAGCCAACCGTCAGCAGCAGTCCATCCGTAGCGGCCATGATGACAGCAGCGCGTTGCAGCCCGGCGTCGAAGGAGAGTTCCGGCCTTATGCGCAGGATCAGATCGCGGAAGCGGACAAGCTGCTCGTCGCACAGCCGATCCAGGGCCTTGCTGGCGATGGGATCGCGATGCGCCAGGTTCCAGAGTTCGTAGAAGAACCCGGCGGTGTGGGCGTTCTTGTTGTCCTCGATGAGGAAATCCAGCATGCGCCGAAGCTTGGTCTCCGCATTGCCGAGAGTCTCGCTTTCGAGGCGGCCAAAGGCTTCGTTGTAGTCATGGGTGATGGAGTCGATGACGGCCTCGAAGAGTTTTGCCTTGTTGCCGAAGAAATGTTGGACGGTGGCGATCCTCACATCGCAGCCGGAGGCAACGGCCCGCAGGGTGAGGGCGCCATAGCCGTCGCCGATCATGATCGCACGCGCGACGTTTACGATCTGGGCGCTGCGCTCGCCGGCCGCCATCCTCTTCTTGCCCCTGACCCGCTGATCCATCTTGCCCTCCGTTCCCTCGACTAGCAGTTCGATGCCTTCGCGTCATCGCGTTCACGAGAACGGTATAGGCGGTAGTCGGCGTATTGTTTATAGGTCAATTGACATATTGAGCGTCGTTTGTTAACACATTAACTACCGCTTGGCCGCAGCGGGGGCGAGATTTTTGGGCTCACGTCGGAGGAGGACAGCAGGCTCGATACAAATTTCAATTCACAGACGGGATTGGGCGTCCGCCCGTCGCCTGACGTTGGCCGCTCTTTCGCCGGGAGAGGCCAGACGAGGCAGACAACCATCATGCGGTTCACGAAACCAACAAGGGGAAGAACATGTCGCATCGTTCATGGCCATCGCTATCCGGATTTGGCGCGGCGTTGATTGGAGCCTTCTCAGGCTGCCTCATGCCGGGTCAGGCGAGCGCCTCGGATTTCCCGTCTCTTCAGGATCTCTATACGGGAAGCTATCGACTGCCGCCGTCTGAAGGCCCCAAACCCGTCACCGGCAAGAAAATCTGGTTCGTTTCCTGCAGCCAGGACGTCAGTCTCTGCGCGGCGGAGGCAGCAGGTACTCAGGAGGCGGGCCGGCTGTTGGGATGGGATACCACGATCT
This sequence comes from Mesorhizobium sp. B4-1-1, assembly GCF_006439375.1. NCBI lineage: Bacteria > Pseudomonadati > Pseudomonadota > Alphaproteobacteria > Hyphomicrobiales > Phyllobacteriaceae > Mesorhizobium > Mesorhizobium sp. B4-1-1. The sequence goes on along the minus strand of NZ_VFTH01000005.1, from coordinate 275,783 downwards.
TCGACGGAAAATACGATCCGGCCGTCATGGCCAACGGCATCAGGCAGGCGATCGCCGGCAAGTTCGATGCGATTGTTCTCGCCGGCGCCGACTGCAACGGCGTCAAGGGACCTTTGGCTGAGGCCAGGGACTCCGGCCTGAAGATCGTCAGTATCGAGGGGGTGGACTGCAGCGTCAGCGATCCGGGCGAGCCTTCCCTGTTCGACGCTGCCGTCACCTATGTCGAGGGCGATCTCATTCCCTGGGTCAAGAAATATGGCGCCTGGCAGGCCGACTACGTCATCGCCAAGACCGGGGGTAAGGCTGAGACCATTGTGTTGGTCAGCGACGAAGTGCTCGTTTCAAAACTGACGAGCGAGGCCACGATCGAAGAGTTGAAACGCTGCCCGGGCTGCACTGTCCACGAAGTGTCGTTCAGCTACGGTTCCCAAGGCCCGCAACTGCAACAGCTTGCTGAACAGGCATTGTTGCGCTTCCCCAATGCCAACAGCCTCATCGTCCCCGCGGATTCCGTCATCCTGAGCGGAGTCGGACCGGCGATCGAAGCGTCCGGACGAGATTTGGTTGTTGTGGCCGCGGAGGGCCAGGAGGCAACGATGAATCTTGTGCGGGCCGGCAGCCGGCAGGTCAGTGCGGGCGTCGGTATTCCCAGCGCTTGGGAAGGCTATGCCGCGGTTGACGCGTTAAACAGGGTCTTCAACGGGCAACCGGCCGCCAATTCGGGGGCTGGCCTGCAAGTCTTCGACAAGGATCACAACGCTGGCACCGCTGGAGCGTTCAATGCTTCGACGGATTTCATCGCCGTCTACAAGAAAGCCTGGGGCATCACGGAATGAATGCGGCTAAATTCGCCGTCAGTTTGCACGCAATCTCGAAGGCCTATGGCGCGACCCGGGCTTTGGAGGATGTATCGTTCGATGTATCCTCGGGAAGCATCCATGCGCTGCTCGGCGGCAACGGATCGGGCAAATCGACGCTGATCAAGATCCTGGCCGGTGTCGTCAGAGCCGACGCAGGTCGGATCGACTTTGGGGGCGTCGAGTTTGCCGCGTCCACTTTTTCGACGGCAATGGCGAAGAAATGCTCGATCCACGTCGTGCATCAACATTCCTCGACTTTCCCGCATTTGTCGGTGGCGGAGAATCTTTCAATAGGCAGGGGTTTCGAGACGGCCGGGTTTGGACGCATTTCCTGGTCGAGTGTCAGGCGGAGGGCCAACAAGGTGCTCGAGCGCTTCGGCATCGAGGCAGATCCGGATCAACTTCTCTCGAACTTGCGCCCGGCGGCCCAGATGATGGTGGCGATCGCCCGAGCCCTGCAGGATCAGGAGGGCGAATCGAGCGGACTGCTGGTTCTGGACGAGCCCACTTCGGCGCTGTCGGCGGCGGAAGCGGACAGGCTCGCCGCAGCACTCCGCCGCTTCTCGGCGGCCGGCCAGACCATCATCATCGTCACCCATCATCTTCAGGAGGTCATGGATCTTGCCGACCACGTCACGGTGCTGCGTGATGGAAAGGTCGCGGGGAATCTCTCCGGCGATTCAATAACCAAGGCGATGCTTGTCCGGCTCATCGCAGGCCCCAACCATACTGCTGCCACCAGGCCGGCGGGCGTGGTCCCCGGCGCGATGCTGCTGGAGACAAGAGGGCTCAAGGGCGGGCCGCTTCGCGGCGTCGATCTGTCGGTGCGAGCCGGCGAAATCATCGGTATCGCCGGACTGCTGGGCAGTGGCCGAAGCGCGCTGCTGCGTACCCTCTTCGGCATAATCAGGCCGACCGGGGGTGCAATACTGCTCGACGGACATCCGTATACCCCGGTCGATCCCAGGGCCGCGGTGCGAGCCGGCATGGCCTTCGTTCCCGAGGACCGGATGGCAGACGGAATATTTGCCAGCCTGCCGGTCATGAACAATTTCAGCGTTGCAAGCCTTGATCGATACTGGTCGGGATTGCGCCTGCGCTTCGACGCTGAAAAGCGGGAGGCGCTCCGCCTTGCCGATCTGGTCGGTCTCAAACCGCGTCGCGTCGATCTCGCCGTCGACAAACTGTCCGGTGGCAATCAGCAAAAGGTAGCGATCGGACGATGGCTGTCGCGCAAACCGCGCTTGCTGCTTCTCGACGAGCCGACGCAGGGTGTCGACATCGGCGCCAGGGCGGAGATACACCGACTGATCCGCGCCGCTGCGATGGAAGGCGCTACGGCCATTGTCGTCTCATCGGATTTTTCTGAACTTGTCGACCTGTGCGATCGCGCCCTGGTGCTGAACGGTGGCAGGGTCTGCGCCCATGTGTCCGGAAACGAACTCACGACACAACACCTCCATGAACTCACCCAACTGCGAGTGGCAGCATGAACGAACCAGCTCTCGTCGCAACCGGCACGAACAATGCAAAGCCCGCGCCGCGGGAGTATGGCGCCCGTAGGTTCTTCCGCCTTTATGGCGAGGCCTACGCTCTTGTGGCACTCCTGGCTCTGATCGCGATTTTCTTCACGCTCTTGCCGGCGACGCGCGAGACCTTCCCGACGTCGGCCAATCTGCGCATCGTGATCGCCAATCAGGCGGTCTTGGCGATCGTAGCGCTGGCAGCCTTCGTCCCGCTGATCGTCAACGAGTTCGACGTCAGCGTGGGCGCAAATCTCGGGCTTTCTTCCATTTTTGCAGCGGTCGCGATGTCGGCAGGCATGCCCTGGTTCCTGGCGCTGTTGCTTGCGGTCGCGATCGGCACATCCATCGGTGTCGTAAACGGCGTCCTGGTCACGCGCGCCGGAATCAACTCGTTGATTTCGACACTCGGCATATCGATCATTATCCATGGAATCGTGACCTGGAAGACTGGCGGCGTCAGCATCGTCAGCAACATTCCGCCGATCCTGTCCAGATTCGGATCGGGCACCCTGTTCGGGATACCGCTGCCCTTCTTCGCTCTTCTCATCGTCGCGCTGCTTCTCGGATATGTGATCATCTTCACACCGTTCGGCCGCTATCTCTATGCGATCGGCTCAAACATCTCGGCAGCCAAACTCGTCGGCATCAATACGACCCGCATGGTGATCCTCAGTTTCGTGATATCCGGTGCCCTGTCGGGCTTCGCCGGTTTCATCCAGATCGCCAGGACGGGCGGCGCAAACCCGCGTGTCGGCGAATCCTTCACCTTGCCGGCCCTCGCGGCGGCGTTTCTTAGCGCCTCCGCAATTCTGCCGGGCACCTACAACGTCGCCGGAGTTATCGTCGCCGTGTTCTTCCTGGCGACCATCAACAGCGGTCTCAACCTTGCCGGCGCCGAGGTCTACGTCAACGATCTGGTCAACGGCTTTGCCCTCATCCTCGGTGTCGGTCTTTCCAAGTTCCTGGGTCGCAACCGCGCCTGAAGTGCCGCCGCTCTCAAGGGAGCTTGGCCGTCTGCGACGAGACCCGGCTCAACTTGCCTCAAACGGCGTCCTCCCGAACGTCGCTCATGATGTGGTCGAGAAAGAGCCGGAACAGTTCGCGCTCGGAGGTGATGTCCAGTTTGTCATAGACCATTCGCTTGCGATTCTTGACCACCTGATGGCTGATGCCCATGGCCTTCGCGATGGCGGCATTGTGATAGCCTCGAAGCGATAGATGCACGATCTGGAGTTCACGCGGGGCGAGGTTACCAGGACTGTAGGTTTCGACCGCGCTATCGAACAGAAGCGAAGGCGGCGCGCCTCGCGTGGCGGACAAGGCGTCTGAGACTTGTTCAGTTTGAGCCGTCGCGTTCGCGTTGGGCGTACCGAGATGCGTCTGATGAATCGAGTTTGCCAGCGCCAGATAGGTGCGCAGCAAAAGCACCGTCCGCATGGAGAACTGCCCTTTGGCGCGATCCCAGCAGAGAACCAGCGTAGCGCCGTTCGAATCCGGAAGCATGACGACGATATCGTCGGACACGCCTTCCGACGTCAGCAGGTCGTGGTAGGTCTGAAATTCTCTCTCGGCAACGGTGTGGTCGCGAAACAGCTCAACGCCGAGTTGGGGGCCATCCAGGCACAGCCGGTAGAACGGATCGAACCGGTAGAAACCGCTCAGGTAAACATCGAACGAATGAAAATCGCCGCCTTCTCGAAACAGGCAAACTGGCGGCCCGTTGGGGCCATAGCGGAAAATATAGCGATAGTTCCAATGCAGCAGGGAGCTCAACGCTTCCAGGAGTTGGAACTGGAAGTCAGCCTCGCCCCGGTGGTCGAGTGCACGCGATAACAGTCCCAACGTGACTTCCGAGGATCGCGTCACCATTTCCCTGGCTTTCGCCAAGCGCTCCCGCCCGGATCGGCGTACACGCCCGCGTCTGAAAAGGCCTCCTTCCGCATAGGTCGTGGTTCCTCCGACAAACGGCGCATGGGTACTGGGGTCATCATGCATTTTGCCTGTCTTCTCCATAGCTTAGTCAAGACCCGAGAGCGTCGCAATTGCGCGCCGCAAGAAGATAGCGAGGAACGCTGGATGGCTGTGAAGACAGAAGCTTTGTCCAACCCGGGAGACGCGCTGCAAGCCTACGTGCGCGCCTTCGCGCGGAAGGATATTGGCGCGATCATGGAGCTGTTTTCCAAGGGCGGACTCGTCGAGATTCCCATGCTGAAGCCGAACCGGCTGTTCGGACAGACAGAACTGCGCCGCGGTCATGAGGCGATTTTCGAGGCCGTCTCTTCGTCACGCTTCGAACTGTCTGAGCCAGCGGTCAACGATATCGTTGCCATTGCAAGCGGCAGGCTGAAAACGGAGCGAGGCGGCGTCCAGCACGTGCATCCCGTCGCCATTGTGGCGGAAGTCGATTCGGAGCGCCTGATGCGTCTCAGTCTCTATATGGACGGCCGCAATCAGCGCCTCTGGTCAGACAAGGCGATCCTTTAGCTCCCGCACTCTTCCCGCCGAAAACGCATCGAAAGCACCAATAGCCATGACCCCCACACAAGCGTTCCGCAGATATTGCGACCATTTCATCGCCGGCGATGCCGCGGCGATCGCTTCAATGTTCACCGATGATGGGGAGTTCATCGTACCCATGGCCGACAAGCCGGCTAAAGGCCGCGCCAGCATCGAAAAGGAGATGCGGCAGGCGGCCCTCAGCCAAAAGAACATACAGGTCGAGGTCACTGCGGCCATCGACGCCGGTGCGACCGGTTTTGTTGAGGCCAACTACTCCGCAGAGGTTGTCGGGACTGGCGGCAAGCTTGATGGCACGCCGCATCGCGTCGATTTTCGAATGGTCGGCGAGATCACGCTCGTCGACGGCAAGATCAAGCGGCTTACGGAGTACCTGGACCGCCGACCGATGTTCCCCGAAGAGCGCCAGCGGGTCTTCACCGTCAATCGACTCTCGCCCTATTTCGGTAAGTCCGTGGAAGAGGGCTGCATGGAGTGGATGGTCTACAACAACATGCATTTCCCGATGATCTACGGGCGAATGCCCTTCCAGGAATACGACACCCTGCTCAATGGCGTTACGCTGTGGGATGTCGGCCTTGAGCGGCAGACCCAGCTCAAGGGTCCGGACGCGCTGCGGTTCATGGACTATCTGTCATGCCGGGACATGTCCGCCATGAAGGTCGGCCAATGCCGCTACACATTGCTGACCGACGAGAACGGTATCTGCCTGTGCGATCCGGTCGTGCTGCGTCCATCGGAAGACACGATCTGGATCTCGCACGGAAACACCGACATCACGCTTTGGGCGCGCGGCATCGTGATGGGCTCGGACTGGAAGGTGGAAGTGTCCGAGCCGGACATCGCCCCCATGCAGATTCAGGGCCCGCTCTCCATCGAGGTCATGAAGGCGATATGCGCGGACCCGGTCTGGGAGCTGAAGAACTACACATGCATGCGGACAACGGTGCTCGGCAAGGATGTGGTCGTTTCGCGCACGGGCTGGAGCAGCGGCGAAGGCTTCGAAATCTATCCGCTGTCGTCCGTGGGCGCGACCGACATCTGGGACGCGGTCAAGAAAGCGGGCGAGCCGTACGATATCATGGTCATGGGCCCCAACATCTTCCGTGCGCTCGAGCGGGGTGTGACCGACATCAGCTACTACACCAATTCGGGCATGAACGCGCTTGAGGATCTTGGCAACAAATTCGTCCATCTCGACGTCGGGGCCGATTTCATAGGCAAGGATGCGCTGAAACGGATCAGGGCCGATGGCGTCAGGCGCAAGTCGGTTGGCCTGTTCATCGAAGGACCGGTTCCGCGCATGGAGTGGTTCTGGGATGCCAAGGACGCGAGAGGCAATCCCGGCGTCGTGCGATGGGCGGCGCACTCATTCGCGCTCGACCGCAGCCTCGGTATCGCGCTGGTCGATGCCTCGGTCGAAGTCGGCGATGTGATCGAAGTCAGCCACCCGCTCGGCGTCGTGAAGGCCGAGGTCACCACGGTTCCGTTCGTTGGCAAATCGTCCTGAGCGCACAGGCATCGTACCCGGGAGAGAGCGATGAACGATTTCTGTCACATCATAAACGGCGTGCAGGTCGCGGCGCGCAACCATTTCAACGTGTACAACCCGTCGACGGCGGCGATCGTGGGCAGGGCTCCTGAGGCAGAGAAAACGGATATCGACAACGCAGTCTCGGCGGCGCGGGCGGCGTTCGAAGGCTGGAGCAGGACGTCGAATGAAGTCCGCAAGAAGGCCGTTCATGATGCCGCCAATGCCATCGAAAAGCATCTGGAAGAGCTCGCGACACTGCTGACCCTGGAACAGGGTAAGCCGCTTGGCGGGATGGGCTCACGCTTCGAACTCGCAGGCGCCATGGCCTGGACCCGTTACACCGCGGACCTCGAACTTCCGGTGCAAATCCTTCAGGACAACGATGAAGGCCGCGTCGAGCTCCATCGAAAGCCGCTCGGCGTGGTCGGCTCGATCACTCCCTGGAACTGGCCGCTGATGATTGCTTGCTGGCATATCATGCCGGCGATCCGTGCGGGCAACACCGTCGTCATCAAGCCGTCGCCCTACACGCCGCTGTCAACCATCCGTATGGTCGAAATTCTTAACGGGTGCCTGCCGGCTGGCGTGGTCAACGTCGTCGCCGGCCAGGACAATGTCGGCCACCTGATCTCCGAACATGCCGGCATCAGCAAGCTGGTCTTCACGGGCTCGACATCGACCGGCAAGAAAGTGATGCGGTCGGCCTCTGATACGCTCAAGCGCCTGACTCTCGAACTTGGAGGCAACGACGCGGGCATCGTCCTTCCAGATGTCGATCCGGCCGCGATTGCCGAAGGGCTTTTTTGGGGCGCCTTCATCAACAGCGGACAGACCTGCGCTGCCATGAAACGGCTTTATGTGCACGCCGACGTTCATGATGCAGTCTGCGAGAAGCTGGTTTCCTATGCCGCAAAGGTGACGATGGGCGACGGCATGGACGAGGCGAACTTGCTGGGGCCAATCCAGAATAAGGCCCAATTCGACAAGGTGACGCGGCTGGTGGAAGACGCCAAGGCGCGTGGCGGGAAAGTCCTGCTCGGCGGAAGCGCCAAGGAAGGCCCAGGCCACTTCTATCCGATCACCCTTGTCTCCGGCCTCGCCAATGGCGATCCGCTGGTCGATGAGGAGCAGTTCGGCCCTGTCCTGCCGATTATCCGCTATGCCGACGTCAACGATGCGATCCGAGAGGCCAACAACAGCGTTAACGGCCTTGGTGGCTCGGTATGGTGCAGAGATGTCAGGGAAGCCAAACGGATCGCATCGCAGCTCGAATGTGGCTCGGTCTGGATCAACAAGCACGGCGCCATCCAGCCGAACGCACCGTTCGGGGGCGTCAAATCTTCCGGCATCGGCGTCGAATTTGGGCAACTCGGACTTGAGGAGAACAGTTCGGTTCAAGTCATCTTTTCATAATCGCCGAAGCAGTTGGGTTGAGGCGTCGATATGGGTCAGGCAGATATATGGCCTCGCTGTGGGGCAAAGCTGGTTGGTGCTATGTTTTCAGCTTAAATTACCCTCTACTCTTCAGGCGCGGTCACGCTATCGCGATCCAGAAGGCAGTCGATGAAGGCCCGCAACGCCGGCGTTGGCGAACGGCGGTTTGAATAGTAGAGGAAGAGGCCGGGAAAGGTCGGCGACCAATCCACCAGGACTCGTTGGAGGCGTCCTTCCTCGATTGAACGCACAATGCGATGATCATTGAAAGTGTAGAGGATGCCGAGACCCTGAAGCGCGCCATCCAGCACCACCTCCTGCATGTTCGAGGTTAACGGTCCGTCGACCGACATCTCGAACGCCTTTCCATCCTTCTCGAATTCCCAACGGTAGACTGCGCCGCTGCCGGGGTAGCGCCAGTTGATACAAGCATGGGCGTGCAGGTCTGCCGGTTTCTTCGGGATTCCTCGGGTACTCAGATAATCGGGCGACGCGACGGCCATCATCTCCATGTCCGGCGTCAGCCGGACGGCCACGACATCCTTTTCGAGCCGCTCGCCGGCGCGGATGCCGGCGTCGAAGCGACCGGCGACGATGTCGCTGAGCCTATCGTCGGAGACGACCTCCAGCACCACGTCCGGATAGGCCCTGTGAAAGTGCCCGAGCCTGGGCCCGATCAGCATGGTTGCAGCGTAGCCAGGCGCATTGATGCGCAGCAGGCCGGCCACGCGTCCGGTCGCGTCGACCGCTTCGCTCACCGCCGACTCCAGTTCCAGCATGACTGGCACAAGCCGCTCGTAGAGTTTCTGGCCGACCGCGGTCGGCGCCACGCTTCGTGTCGTCCGATTAAGAAGCCTTGCGCCGAGACGGCTTTCGAGCAGGCGTATGGTCTGGCTGAGAGCAGACGAGGACATGCCGAGATGGCTGGCCGCGCGGGCAAAGCTCCTATGATCGACGATGGCGGCAAAGGCCTTCAACTCGGCGAAGTCGGATCCTCTCATTATGCATTGATCTCTAACTAGCTTATCAGGATTATAGCGGATTAATTTATCGGCGACGACGGTTCATTTTACTCCAGACAACTTCACCCGTTCCTGGAGATTAACCCCATGACCCAATCATTTGACCTTGCTACCTACCGCCTGCTCGGCCGTTCCGGCCTGCGCGTTTCACCGCTTGCACTGGGAACCATGACCTTCGGCTCCGACTGGGGCTGGGGCGCGGAACAGGACGAGGCGCGGCGCATATTCGACGCCTATGTCGACCGCGGCGGCAACTTCGTCGATACCGCCAACGCCTATACCAACGGTTCCTCCGAGCGCCTTGTCGGCGAATTCGCCGAAGGCAAGCGCGACCGGCTGGTGATCTCGACCAAATACACGATGGCGACCCGCGCGGGCGATCCGAATTCGGGTGGCAATCATCGCAAGAGCATGATTGCCTCGGTCGAGGAAAGTCTGCGCCGACTGAAGAGCGATTACATCGACCTGCTTTATGTCCATCAGTGGGAGGGGCTGACGCCGGTCGAAGAGATCCTGCGCGGGCTCGACGACCTCGTCCGCCAGGGCAAGGTGCTCTATCTCGGCCTTTCGGACATTCCCGCCTGGCAGGCGTCTCGGATGCAGGCGATCGCCGACCTGCGCGGCTGGACGCCATTCGTGGCGCTGCAGAGCGAATACAGCCTGGTCGAACGCACCTCCGAACGCGACCTGATCCCGATGGCCAACGAGATGGGCATGGGCTTCATGCCCTGGGCGCCACTCGCCAATGGCGTCCTGTCGGGCAAATACAGCCGCGCCGATCTCGGTGCCTCGCAGACCGGCATCGCGGGGTCGCGCAAGGCGGTCGCCGGTGCCCACGGCTCCCTGTCGGAACGCAGCCTCGCCATCGCCGATGTCGTCGGCGAGATCGCCCGGGAAACGGGTCGGTCGTCGGCGCAGGTCGCGCTGGCCTGGGTCATGGCCAATACCAGGGTAACGGCTCTGTTGCTCGGCGCGCGGACGCTGCAGCAACTGGAAAACAATCTCGGCGCGCTCGACACCAGCTTGAGCGCCGAACAGATGACGCGGCTGGATGCGGCGAGCGCCATCGAGCTCGGTTTCCCGTACAACCTGCTACACGGCCCATTCCTTCGCGCGGCGGTCAGCGGAGGGGCGCACTTCCCGGAGCGGACCTGGTAGCGAACGGGGCTTTGGGAAGCCGCACTCGGCACCTCGCCTGCCGCAGGTTGCGGCGTGGCCGGGTGCCGAATGATTGTCGGTATCCAGCGCCCGGCCACGGTGCCCGATGCTTCATTTGCAACGGCGGGGCCAGCGTGGGCGTGATTGGGCGAGGCCAGGCTCGCGGATTGGCGGCAGTTTTTCTGGGATTTATGTCGTTTCGATCGTCGGATCGTCCCCTTAGGCTGCGAATGCCTCGAGCCGTCAAGGCTCGGCGTGAACCCTCGACATCACACGGAGAACCTCGATGGCGACCTATTCAGACAGCTTGTGTGCGTCATGACCGGGAGGGCAAGAATCCGTCCGCGGACGATCGCCGTCGTCGTCGCCATGATGGCAGCCGCTTCACCGTCTCTTGCGGAAGGGAACGCCGATCGCGGCAAGACGATCTTCAATCGATGCGCTGCCTGCCACTCGGTGACAGGTCAGGACAAGGTTGGCCCGCATCTCAACGGAATTGTAGGCCGCAAAGCCGGCTCGGTCGCCGGCGCCCACTATTCCAAGGCCTTGGTGAACGCGGCCATCACCTGGGACGAAGCCTCTCTGGATGCTTTCCTCGTCGCTCCGGCGAAATCCGTGCCCGGCACTTCCATGACTGTCGCAGTGCCGAACAAAACGGATCGCGCCGATCTCATCGCATACTTGAAATCGCTGCCGTGACCGATTGTTCTGCAGAGTAGCCTAATGGCGGGCGGGCGCGACGACGGCCCGTTAGCCGTGCGGTCGCCCAGCCTCCGTCTCGCACGGCCTCCATCAAAACATTGACGCGCTCCGGCGAAGTGCAAAGCTGTGCCACGGTAGCGGCTGCGCGTGTGGCGTGCGTAATCGGCCGAGCCGTCGAACAGCGACCCGCCAATGGCGGTTTTTCTGGGATTTATGTCATTTCGATCGTCAGCGTCGCGCCATAGGCTGCGACATGCCTCGGGCCACCAGGTTCGGCGCCACCCTCGACGTCATACGACGGAGAACCTCGATGGCGACATACAAGATCACGGTGAATGGGAAGCGCCGGGACGTAACCGTTGATCCGTCGACCCCTTTGCTTTGGGTTCTGCGCGAAGAGCTGAAGCTGACTGGTACCAAATACGGTTGCGGCATCGGCCTGTGCGGCGCCTGCACCGTGCACCTTGCGGGCGAAGCGACCCGCTCCTGTGGCTTGCCGGTCTCGGAAGTCGGCGATCAGGAGGTGGTGACGATCGAAGGCATCGGCGGCGATCGTGTCGGTCGAGCCGTGCAAGAGGCCTGGGTGGAGAAGGATGTCGTGCAGTGCGGCTATTGCCAGAGCGGCCAGATCATGGCCGCCGTGGCGCTGCTCAAGGCGACGCCCCGACCATCGGAAGCCGACGTCGAGGGAACGATGACGAATCTATGCCGCTGCGCCACCTATGTGCGCATCCGCGCAGCCATCCAGGACGCCTCGACACGGTTGATCTAGCAAGGAGACGGGCCATGCGGTTCGCACGCCAGCCTGACAAGGATCATTTAAGCCGCCGCACTTTCCTGCGTGCATCGGCAGTTGCCGCTGGCGGACTGTTGGTTTCGCTGCACTTCGATCTTCCGGCACTCGCGCAGAGCGCCGACGCGCCGCCAGCCCCGCCCGACGCATATGTTCACATCAAGCCCGACGGGCGGATCGTGATCGCTGTGAGGCACATCGAGATGGGGCAGGGGGTGCTCACATCACTGCCGATGATCGTCGCGGAAGAGCTCGATGCGGACTGGTCCCAAGTGAGCGCCGAGCTTGCCCCGGCGGGAGATGCCTACAAGGCGCCACCGCTCGGGATACAGAGCACGAGCGGTTCGTGGTCCGTGCGCTATGGCTATCAGCAGCATCGCGAGTTCGGCGCCCGCATCCGCGCAATGCTCGTGGGCGCCGCCGCCGATCTATGGAAGGTGCGTCCGGACGAGTGTCGGACGGAGGCGGGCGTGGTCCGTGGTCCCGGCGGCCAATCGGCAGGCTATGGCGAACTCGCGGACGATGCTTCGCGCAGGCCCATGCCGGAGCAAGTTGTCTTGAAGAATCCTGGCGACTTCCGGATTATCGGGAAGCCGACGCGCCGCATGGACAGCCGCCCGAAGACGAACGGGTCGCAAAAATTCGCGCTCGACATCGACCTACCGGGCATGATGATCGCCCTCATTGCACGGCCACCGGTATTCGGGGCGAAGGTCAAGGCGTTCGACGCGCAAGCGGCCCGCTCGATGGACGGTGTGCGGGACGTGTTCGAAATTCCTCTTGTCAAGGGAAGCGCCGTGGTCGTGGTCGGTGACCGGTTCTGGACCGCAAAACAGGCGCGGGACCAGGTCAAGGTCGACTGGGATTTCTCAGGGGTGGAGCGCGCCGACAGCCAGGAATTGCGCGCCAGGTTTCAGGCCCTCGCCAAAACGCCGGGAAAGATCGCGCTCAGCCGAGGCGACAAGACAGCGCTTTCCCGGACAGAGCCTTCCCAGCGCCTTGTCGCGGACTACGAACTTCCATATCTGGCCGCCGCTGCGCTCGAGTGCCTTAACATGACGCTTCGCTATGACGGCGACCGTGCGGAAGCATGGATTCCGTCTCAATTTGCCACGCTTGATCAAGGAGTGCTCGCCCAGGCGCTCGGATTGGATCCCAGCCAAGTCACACTGCATGTGGTCTTTGCCGGCGGTGGATTTGGCCGGCGCAGCCCGCTCGACGGCAATGTGCCCTTCGAGGCCGCGGCCATTGCCAAGCGCGTGCGCGGCACGCCGATCAAGCTCATCTACACGCGCGAAGACGACATGCGGAGCGGTTACTACCGGCCAATGACGACCCATCGCGTCGAAATCGGCATTGGGGCCGATGGGATGCCATGGGCCTGGCAACACGTGGCCGTTGGCCAGTCGTTCATCATCGGAACGGCGATGGAGAAGACTTTTATCAAGGATGGCGTTGATCCGCTCGTCATCGAGGGAGCGGTGAACAACAAATACCGCATCCCGAACTTTGAGATATCGGTACACCATCCGGCGGTGAGCGTGCCGGTCTACACCCTGCGCTCCGTCGGGCACTCACAGAACACTTTTGTCATGGAGACCCTGATCGATGAGCTGGCCGTTCGCGCCAGCGCCGATCCCATCGCCTATCGGCTGAAGCTTCTCGACCCCGAGGCCACAAAGGTCCGCGATGCGTTGACCTTGCTCGAGGAGAAGAGCCGGTGGCGAAATGGCCTTGCCCCCGGCCACGCCGCAGGCATCGCGTGCGCGGACTATTGGGACACCGGTATCGCCTGCGCGGCCGAGGTTTCGGTGGTGGACAATCGCCCACGGGTCCACCGCGTCACTGTTGCCATCGCCTGCGGGCTACCGGTGAATCCGCTTTCCATCGAAGCTCAGTGCCAAGGCGCGATCGGCTTCGGTCTCACTCAGCTCATGTCGGCCATCACACTCAAGGACGGCGGCGTTGAGCAGTCGAACTTCGATGGATTTCGGCCGCCCTACATGTCCGACGCGCCGGCGGCGATCGATGTGCATATCGTGCCAAGCGATGACGCCCCGCTGGGTGTTGGCGAACCCGCCACCCCAGTCATTTCGCCGGCGGTGGTAAACGCCTTGGCCAGCCTCACGGGAAAGCGATACCGTATCCTCCCGATCGATACTGTCTGAGGCGCCAGTTTTCGGCGTTCCGTGCCGAGCCAGAAAGTCGCGGCCGGCATAAAGTCGTAGGATATGGCGCCCAGTGTTCGACGCATCAAGGCCGAGTTTGGAGACTCGCCAACATAGATCATGCAGTCGAAATCGAAATCCCCAACGATAAGCTTGTCGTTTGGGATGATCTTTACGTCTATGTCGTTGTCGGGGTTATCGCGCAGGAGGAAGTGCGTCGCCGCGCCGATGATCGCCGTCCCGAATTCGGAACTGGCCAGAACGCGAACGCTTCCGCTGATGGAGGAGTGCGCGCGCTGCGCAGCGCTGGCCGCGTTCTCGCAACTGTCGAAGATGGCCACGCAACTGTCGAGGTACTCCCTCCCAGCGTCGGTAAGTTCCAGTCCCCTGTGCTTGCGTACGAACAGCTCCACCTCCAAGCGCGTTCCCCAATCTCTGCAAGTGGTGGCTGAGCGTCGACTTGGGAACGTTATTGGGTGTCCGCGGCTCTCGATATCCCGGCGCGAGCGATCTGAACAAAGCAGCTTGTGTCCTTCAGCTCATAAGATGGGTTCGTTTCCATGTTTAAAATTCCGAACGGAGGGTTCGATGATGCGCTCTTTTGTGGATCAAGAACTCAGCTTATTGTCCTCGACGCCGGGAGTCGGGGATTTGGCGGCGGGAGGCTGATGCAGCGATGATCGTTTGGCAAGACTCGGCAGACCGGGAATTTTTGACCGGCTGACGTGCATCTATCGTGGATAGAGCATTGAAGAACAGTTCGGCCTGCTCTTCCGAATATCGCCCGTTCCAAATCGAAAATTCGCCACTCGACCGGCAGCTGGCTGACTTGTCGCACAGCTTGCTTCGGGCTGCCACAGATGTGCCTTGGGGTGGGAACGGGCGCGTCTAACTAACGTTGAGTTTGGGGTCCAATATGGCCCAATACACTTCAGATGAAGCAAAACGATAACCTGTGTTAAGGGCCGAAATGGCATGACTTCTCCGGAATGCGATTTAGATGATAATTCTCATTCAGCCGATGCTGATCCGGCAGCCGATGCTGATCCGGCAGCCGATGCTGATCTGGCAGCCGATGCTGATCTGGAATCCGTTCTTTCGGTGGCCGATGGCCTGGCGATAGCGACAAAGCGGGGAACAGCCGCATATTCATTATTGCCTCCCGGATCATACACGTTTCCGGCAAGTCACCATGTCATATATGTCGGCCTCGACCCCGCGCCGGACACATGCGCAAGACTAGGTGATGGCAAGGCCAAGCGCTATGACGCGCCGGCAGGGGGCATCATCGTGAAGCCGGCGCATCTCGAAGCTCGCCTGCATCTGTCGGAGGCGCGGGAAAGTTCGATTGTCGTCTACCCGGACAGCAGCCTGAAGGAGCTTGCGAGACAACAGTTCGGCACTGAGCAGGTCGAGTTGAAGCCTCCGCCCCTTGGCACGCTCGATCATACCGCCCTGCGTATTGGGCAATTGCTCAAAGCCGAACTTACCAAGCAGCAGGGCGCCGCCGAATTTTATGTCGAGCACCTCATCGCCATCCTCGGAGTTCATATCCTTCAGGCCTACACATCGCGGGACAAGGGACCTCAGCAGCTCAAAGGCGGGCTGACGCGAAAAGCGGTGCGCACTCTGGAGGACTTCCTGAGGGCTAACCTCGCCCGGAAAATCTCCGTCGGCGAGTTGGCGACGCTTGCCAACCTTTCGCCCAAGCATTTCACGCAGGCCTTCGGCCGAACCTTTGGGAAGTCGCCGCATCGCTATCTTTTGGACCTGCGGCTGGATCACTCAACGCGGCTGCTTTCCGAGGGAGACGCGACCATTACGGATGTCGCCTATCTCAGCGGGTTTTCCAGTCAGAGCCATTTGACAGCTGCGATGAAGAAGCACCGGGGCACGACACCGACCCGCTTCCGCTCCTCCATCTGAATCGTCGAAACCGCGGCTCACTCGTTAAAGGTATATTAGTCTTACGAAATAATGACTTGTGCTATACGATTAACATCTTTGTCCAAATTTCCGCTTCAGGCGTTGATTGACCGTACGTTTTTACAAAACTCCGCACTTTTCTGAAATACGCAACGTACAGATCATGCCTTTCTCTTGAGTCGGGCCCTGATTCCGTCGGGGAACATTATGATATGCTAATGCAGGGGGGGGTAGATGGCTGGGTTGGCCTGCGGCGAACCGATCCACGACCACGTGGGAGCCGGCGATGGCGCCGGCGGGCGAAGATTGAAAGCCGACGGCCGACACCCCGGACGCGCACCCTCCCAAAGGCGTCCGGGCCGCCCGGGGCAGACGGAGACGCGCGTCGCCATCTTCTCGCGCCTGCTGCGCGGCGGCCGCATGACCAAATGGAAAGGCCAGGCGGCAAGCTATGCGCCGAATCTTGCCCACCTGGCTTCGGCGGCAGCTCCGGTCTTGCGTGGTGCGCTTGTGTCGGCCGCGCTATTGGCCGGACTTGGCGCCGTCCCTGCAGGGGCGGCCGATCTCTATTGGGACGTCAACGGCACCGCTGTGGGCCTCGGCGGTACCGGAGCCTGGAACACCTCGTCGCTGTTTTGGAATCCGAGCAGTGATGGTGTCACCGGGCCGATGGCCAGCTGGAACAATGCCGCCGTCGGCGGCGACAATGCCTTCTTCAACGGCACCGCCGGGACGGTGACGCTCGCGGGGCCGATGACGGCCCACAATCTGGCCTTCGGTGTCGCGGGCTATACAATCGCTGGCAGCACGCTGACGCTCACCGGCACCACGCCGACGATTTCCATTGCCGGAACCACCACAATCAGTTCCGTGATCGCCGGATCAGGCTTCACCAAAGTCGGCGCCGGCGGGCTGACGCTCACCGGCGCGAACACCTTCACGGGTGACATCACCGTCTCGGCCGGAGCACTCGGGCTCGCCAGCGATGCCTCGCTCGGCGCGGCCGGCAATGGCGTCTCGCTTGCGAATGGTACCTCTATCGGCTCGACCAGCGCACTTGCCGCCAGCCGGGTTGTTACGATCGTCAGCGGACGTGCGGTCGCAGGTAGTGGGGCGCTCACAGCGCGCTTCACCGGGGCTGGCGGGCTGCAGGTTTTGGGCACAATCAGCAATGACGCCAACGACTATACAGGTCAGACGGTTTTCGGCCAGGGCACCAACGGCTTCACCTCGGTAGCAGACCTTGGGGTGGCAAGCTCGCTCGGCGCGCCTACGGATGCGGCGTCGGGTACCGTCACTGTAAGCGCCGGTGGCGGAGTGGGCGGCAATCTGGTCTATTCCGGTGACGGCGACAGCTCCAATCGCAACTGGCGTTTCAACAACACCTCCAGCGGAGGCAACTATCTCCAGAACCTGGGCACCGGGACGCTGACGCTGACCGGCGGTATTCTTGCCGGCGGTGCCTACGGACTTACCATGAATTTCTCCGCGGCGTCCGGCGACATGGACCTGCTGGGCGTCATCAGTTCCTCGGTCGCCCGGGCTATCGCCTTTACGGGAAATGCTGGCCGGATCATCACCCTCGGGGGCGCCAACACCTACACCGGGCCGACCACGATCAACACTATCACCGTCAAGGCCGCGACCCTGGCGAACAGCGGTGCCAACAGCTCGTTCGGCACCGGCAACACTATCAATTTCGGCGGCGGCACGCTGAGCTATACGGGAACGGGCGCGGCGACCGACCGCACGCTGACGATCTCGGGCTCCAGCACCATCAGCAATGACGGCACCGGCGCGCTCTCCTTCAGCGGACCGACGAGCTTTGTCGCGGGCGGCGTCGCCGATACGCTGACGCTCGGCGGCAGCTTCGCGGGGGCGAACACATTCTCGGGCGTGATCTCGGGCGCCGGCAACCTCACCATGAACGGCGCCGGCACCTGGGTGGTGAGCGGCAGCAACACTTTCACCGGCACCACCACGGTCCAGAGCGGAACGCTCACCGCCGGCAGTTCTGCTGCATTCGGGCCTTCCAATCCGCTTGTCGTCAATGGCGGCACGCTTGACCTGGGCGGCTTCGACATAACCGCTCGCTCCTTGGCGGGCACCGGCGGGACCGTGGACCTCGGCAGCAACAACCTGACGGTGAACGGCACGTCGGGCAGCGCCACCTATGCCGGCGTCATTACCGGCACCGGCGGCCTCACCAAGCTAGGTGCCAGCACGCAGACGCTGACGGGCGCCAACACCTATTCCGGCGCGACCAGCATCGGCGGCGGCACGCTGGCGGTGGATTTCACAGCGCCCGGCGCGCCGACGAACAATATCGTTTCCATATCCTCGGCGCTCAATATGAGCGGCGGCACGCTCACCGTGAAAGGTGGCACCGGGATGAACAGCCAAAGCTTCAATGGCCTGAACGTCACGGCGGGCAACAACCGGATCAACGCGACCGCTGGCGTGGGCGGCGTGCTGACGGTCAATCTCGGCGCCGTCAGCCGTACCGGCGGTCTCGTCGATTTCGGCATCGGCACGGGAACGTCGATGGCCACCAGCAACGCCAACGGCGCGCTTGGCGGCTGGGCAACCGTCAACGGCACCGACTATGCGCAAGTGTCGAGCGGCTTCATCACCGCATTCACCGCCTATGTTGATGAGGACAATGCGGCCCTGTGGGCGACCGGCAATATCCTTAGCGACGAAGCCGGCAACGCCAATACGCCCTATTCCGGCACGGTGAACGGCAATGTCGCGCTCGGCGGCCTCAAATACACGGCGGCGGCCAATTCCACCGTCACTGTCGGCGCCGGCAATACGCTCGGCGTGGACGGCACTATCATCGTCTCGCCATCGGTCGGAACCGCTAACCAGACCATCCAGGGCGGCTCCTTGACCGGCGGCGCCGGCGGCAGCGCGCTTGGCGTGCAGCAGAACAGCGGCGGCACCTTCACCGTCGCCTCGAACATTATCAACAACGGTGGCGCGACGTCCTTCACGGTGGGCGGCACGGGAGGCTCGACCGGCACCGGTGTCGTCGTGCTGACGGGCAGCAACGGTTACACAGGTGCGACGACGGTGAGCGGTGCCACGCTCGCCTTCAACAGTGTCGCCAATGGCGGCGTTGCGAGCGCCATCGGCGCCTCATCCAACGCGTCTTCGAACCTGGTGATCGAGAACGGCACATTGCGCTACACCGGCGCAACGGCCTCGACCGATCGCGGCTTCACCCTCGTCAACGGCGGTCCATCGCGCACCTTCGAGGTCACCAACGCCGCCACCAACCTGACGTTCTCCGGCCAGGTGACCAGCCCGGACGATGCCGGCTTCATCAAGACCGGCGCCGGCACGCTGACGCTGACCAACGCGAGCAACGACTATGTCGGCGCCACCACCATTGCCGGCGGCACTCTGGCCGTAGGCGCGCTTGCCAATGGCGGGCAGGCAAGCGGCATCGGCGCGGCGAGCAACGCTTCATCCAATCTTGTGCTGCAGAACGGTGGGAAGCTCAGCTATATCGGTGGAACCACCAGCAGCGACCGTGGCTTCACGCTCGGTACCGGCGGCGGAGCTATCGATGTAGTCGGCGGCACGACGCTGACGATGAGCGGAGTAGGCACCGGGGCAGGCGGCCTCACCAAGAGCGGCGTCGGGACATTGGTGCTGTCGGGCACGAATAATTATACCGGCGGCACCACGGTAGGCGCCGGCATTCTGCGTGCAGGCTCTGCCAGTGCGTTCGGCACGGGCGCCATGACGGTGAACACCGGCGCAACGCTGGATCTGGCCGGCAACAACAACACGGTGGGCGGGCTCGGCGGCGGGGGCAGCGTGCTGCTGGGCGCGGCGACCCTGACGACGAACGGCAACGGCAGCTTTTCGGGCACGATCGGCGGTAGCGGCGGCGTCGCCGTCGCGGGCGGCAGCCAGACCTTCAGCGGCTGCACCAACAGCTACACGGGAGCCACGACCATCACCGGCACGCTGAACGTCAGCTGCCTGCGCAATGGCGGACAGCCGAGCGACATCGGCGCCTCGAGCAGCGCCTCGACCAATCTGCAGATCGATGGCACACTGAACTATACCGGCGCCAGCGTCACGACCGATCGCGGCTTTACACTGACCTCGGGCAGGATCACCGTTGAGAACGCCGCCACGACACTCGAGTTCAGCGGGGTGGCGACGGGGACGCAGCTCGAAAAGTTCGGGCCCGGCACGCTCGTGCTCTCCGGCGCCAATACCTACAATGGCGCTACTTTCGTCAACGGCGGCACCCTCCGCGCGGGGTCGACCAGCGCATTCGGCTCGAGCGGCCTGCGAATGGACACGACCGGGGCAACCCTGGATCTGAACGGTTTCAGCAATACGGTCGGTTATATCAGCCAAGGCAATCTGGGCATTACTGGCGGCAACATCACGCTTGGCAGCGCCACGTTGACGATAAGCGGTATCGGAAGCGCCAATTACAACGGTGCCATCAGCGGCAGCGGCGGGCTTGTGAAGAACGGGGGCAGCATACAAACGCTCTCCGGTGTGGCCAGCAGCTATACAGGCGCGACCACGATTAACGGCGGTGTTCTCGCTGCGGCGAGCCTGACGAATGGGCTTTCCAACAGCTCGATCGGCGCCTCGGGCTCCGCGCCGAGCAATCTTGTCCTCAACGGCGGCACGCTGCAGTATATCGGGTCCGGAGGCAGCACCGATCGTCAATTTACGCTTGGTGCGAGCGGCGGCGGCCTTGACGCGTCGGGTACCGGCGCGATCAATTTTACAAGCACGGTGCCGATTACGCTGTCTGGCAGCGGCAACCGTACCCTGACGCTCACCGGCACGAGTACGGCCAACAACTCGCTTTCGGCGCGCATTGACAATCCCGCAAGCGGCACGACCGCGCTTACCAAGGGCGGCACGGGTACCTGGGTGCTTAAGAACCAGACCAGTACCTATACCGGCATCACCACGATCAGCGGCGGCGTGCTTGCCGTCGACAAGCTCGCCGATGGCGGCCAGGCGAGTTCGATCGGGAAGTCGTCGAACCTGGCATCCAGCCTCGCGATCGGCAGCGGTTCGACACTGCGCTATACCGGCACGGGCGACACCACCGACCGGCTGTTCACGCTGCAGACAGGCGTCAGCTTCATCGAATCGTCCGGCACCGGGGCGATCCAGTTCACCAATACCGGCTCCGCACTATACAGTGGGGCCGGAGCGCGCACGCTGGCGCTGGGCGGCACGAATACCGGTCTCAACATAATGGGCGGAACGATCGTCGACCAGAATGCCACGACCGCGAAAACGACGCTGGCCAAGAACGATAGCGGCACCTGGGTGCTGACGGGCAACAACAGCTATTCCGGCAACACCGTCATCAATGATGGCAACCTGGTCGTCGGCAACGGCGGCACGTCGGGCAACGCCGGCACAGGCAATGTCGTTGTCGTCAACTCGACCTCGACGCTGTCGTTCAATCGCAGCGACACGTTCAACTTTGGCGGCAACCTGAGCGGCGCGGGCAACATCGCCCAGATCGGCGCCGGCACGACCAGGCTGACATCGGTGATCGACAGCAGCATCGGCGGCACGACGCGGGTCGATGCCGGCATGCTGGAATTGGCAACCAACCTGACCAGCAGCGGCGGCACGACTGTAAATGCCGGCACGCTGCAGGTCGACGCGGGCAAGGTGCTGACCACGCCGACGCTCGCCATGAATGGCGGCTCGACCTTGAACGTCAACGGCACCGTGCAGGCGGCCGGCGCGACGCCGGTGACGATCAGCGGCGACGCCGGGGCAAGCACTATCAACATCGCCAATGGCGGCACGCTGCGCGGCAATGGCGACCTTGGCGGCGGCAGCGATAACGTCAACCTGACCGGGACATTGAACACCGGAGTGGGAGCGCTCAACCTAGGCGCCGGCAACGACACGCTGACGCTCAACGACGGCGCCGTTCTCACCGGAACAGTCAACGCCGGTACCGGTGGCGAGACAGGCGCGGGCGACACGCTTCGGGTAATCAACACGGTAAATCGCACAGTCCAGGGCGCGGGCATCAGCGGGTTCGAGAGCTTGGACAAGCAGGGCACCGGAACGTTGACGCTTGTTGGTGACCACAGTTACAGCGGTGGTACGACGATCCAGGGCGGGACGCTCCAGGTGGGCAGCGGCGCGACAGCGGGTACCTTGGCGACACCGAGCGTAGCCAACAACGGGACGCTCGCCTTTAACCTCAACAACAACTACAGCTTCGGGGGCGCCATCTCCGGCACCGGCGCGGTCAACAAGCTCGGCACCGGCATCACCACGCTGACCGGCAACAACAGCTATAGCGGCGCCACCAACGTCAATGCCGGGACGCTGCTGATCAACGGCAACCAGTCGGGTGCTACCGGCCCGACATCGGTCGCGAGCGGCGCGACCCTCGGCGGCACCGGCACCATCGGCGGCAGCGTCACCGTGGCCGACGGCGGCACGCTCGCCCCCGGCGGCGCGGGCAATATCCCCGGCACGCTGACCATCAACGGCAACCTCGCGCTGGGCAACTCCAACCTCAACGTGGACTTCGGCCAGGCAAACGTGCCCGGCGGCCCGCTCAACGATCTCATCAATGTCGGTGGCAACCTGACGCTCGACGGCACGCTCAATGTCACGCAGAGCCCGGGAGGAACCCTAGGTCCAGGCGTCTATCGTATCATCAACTACAACGGCACTCTGGCGGATAACGGCCTAACCGCCTCGGACCCCGATTATTTCGTGCAGACCTCGGTGGCCAACCAGGTCAACCTTGTCAACTCGGCCGGGCTGACGCTCAGCTATTGGGACGGCAACGCCGGCCCCGCCTCCAATGGCGCGGTGAATGGCGGCAGCGGTACCTGGCTGGCCGCAGGCGACCAGAACTGGACGGACATCACCGGAACGTTCGCCGCGCCATTCGCAAACGGCAGCTTTGCTATCTTCCAGGGAGCCGCTGGCACGGTGACGGTGGATGGCACGAACGGCCCCGTTTTGGCCGCCGGCATGCAATTCGCGACCGACGGCTACCTGGTCCAGGGCGCGGACATCGGCCTGGTCGGCCCGCAATCGATCATCCGCGTCGGTGATGGAACGGCGGCGGGTGCGGCCTATGGCGCCACGATCGCGTCCAACCTGACGGGCGCCACCCAACTGGTAAAGACCGATCTGGGCACGCTGGTGCTCGGGGGCACCAACACCTACACGGGTGGCACCGCGATCAACGGAGGCACGGTCCAGGTCGCGTCCGACGACAATCTCGGCGACGCGTCCGGCGGGCTTTCGCTCGATGGCGGCACGCTGCACACGACCGCCAACGTGAACTCGTCGCGTGCGGTGACGCTCAATACGGGCGGCGGCACCTTCGACACCGACAGTGCCACCAGCTTGGTGCTTACCAACACGGTGAGCGGTTCCGGGAGCTTGAGCAAGGAGGGCGGCGGCACGCTGGTGCTCAGCGGCGCCAACAGCTACCAAGGTGGCACCGTCATCGATGGCGGCACGGTCCAGATCGCCGCCGATGCCAATCTCGGCGATGTGGCCGGCGACGTCACCTTCGATGGCGGCACGTTGCATGTGACCGGGTCAGGCCTGACGTCCGCTCGAGACGCCACGCTCAACGCCGGCGGCGGTACGATCGCCGTTGACAACTTCGTGGAATGGTCTGGTACCATAGGCGGGACCGGCGCACTCACGGCGGGCGGTCCCGGCTTCCTCGCCCTCAGCGGCGACAACACCTATACCGGAGGCACGACCATTGCGAGCGGGGTTCTGCAACTCGGCAATGGCGGCGCCTCGGGCTCGATCCTGGGCGATGTCGTCGACAACGGCAATCTGGGCTTCGATCGCTCCGACACCTATAGCTTCGACGGCCTGATCTCGGGCACTGGCGAGGTCACACAGGTGGGCACCGGCACTACGGTGCTCACAGCCGACAACACCTATGCCGGCACGACGTCGGTATTTGGCGGCTCTCTCTACATCGACGGCGATCAGAGCGCCGCGACAGGCCTGACGTCCGTCAACGCCGGCACGCTGGGCGGCAATGGCATAATCGGCGGCGACGTAAGCTTGGGGCCAGGCGCTACACTGGCCCCAGGCAGTGTCGGCATTACCCCCGGCACACTCACCATCAATGGCAGTCTTCAGCAGGCTGGCGCTACCCTGGACTATACCTTCGGCCAGGCTGGCGTCGTCGGCGGCGCCTATAACGATCTCACGATCGTGCATGGCAATCTGACGCTCGACGGCACGATCAATGTCACCGAGGCACCCGGCGGCAATTTCGGCCCGGGCATCTATCGCGTGATCAGCTATGACGGCGCTTTCGTCGACAACGGGCTGACCAGCAACTCGCCCAACCGCGTCGTGCAGACCTCGGTCGCGGGCCAGGTGAACCTGGTCGATATCAGCGCGATGACCCTCAACTTCTGGGACGGCGATGCCGGACCAAAGGCCAATGATGGTGTGGACGGGGGCAACGGCACCTGGCGGGCGGCAGGCGACGACAATTGGACAGGGCCGGACGGCGACATAAACGCCGCCTTCTCTAACGGCAGCTTCGCAATCTTCGCAGGTAGCGCTGGTACGGTGACGGTCGACAACACCAACGGCCAGGTGCAGGCGGCGGGCATGCAGTTCGCCACCGACGGTTATATCGTCCAGGGACAGGACATCGAGCTGGTTGGGGCAGCGGCGACGATCCGGGTCGGCGACGGCACCCTGCCCGGTGCAGGCTACACGGCAACGATCGCCTCGAACCTCACCGGCGCCAGCCAGCTGGTCAAGACCGATCTCGGCACGCTGGTGCTCGGCGGAACCAACAGCTATAGCGGCGGCACTTCAATAGAGGGCGGCAGACTGCAGGTTTCGGCCGACGCCAATCTCGGCGATGCGGCGGGCGCATTGTCGTTCGACAATGGCGCGACGCTGCAAAACACCGCCGCGTTCGGCTCGGCGCGCGACGTCACGCTCAATGCCGGCGGCGGCACGTTCCAGACCGATGCCGACCTTACGCTCTCCGGCCCGATCGGCGGCGCGGGCGGATTCACCAAGACGGGCGGCGCGGCGCTGACACTGACCGGGACCAATTCCTATGCCGGGCCGACCACGGTGGCGGCAGGCGGGCTCTATGTCGACGGCGACAACAGCCTGGCCACGGGGCTTACCTCGGTTGGGATCGGCGCCACGCTTGGCGGCAAGGGCACGATCGGCGGCAACGTCACGGTGGCCGACGGCGCGACGCTCTCGCCCGGATCGGCCGACGGCACGCCGGGCACGCTGGCGATCGCCGGAGATCTGACGCTCTCCGGCGGCTCGATCCTCAACTACAGTTTTGGCCAGGCGAATGTCGCCGGCGGGGCGCTCAACGACCTCACCACCGTCGGCGGCAACCTGACGCTCGCCGGCACGCTCAATGTCACTGTCTCGCCGGGCGGAACCTTCGGCCCCGGCATCTACCGCGTGTTCGATTACAGCGGGAGCTTGACCAACAACGGCCTGTCCGTCGGCTCCATCCCGTCCTCGAACTACTTTGTGCAGACGTCCGTCGACCATCAGGTCAACCTCGTCAACACGCAAGGGCTGAACCTCAACTATTGGGACGGCGACGCCGGCCCGAAGTTCGACGGCACGATCAATGGCGGCAACGGCACCTGGCAGAGCTCTTCGGGCAACGACAACTGGACCGAAGACACCGGGTCGATCAACGCAGCCTATTCCGACGGCGCCTTCGCCATCTTCGCCGGCCAGGCCGGTACGGTGACGGTGGACATCGGGCTCGGCCAGGTGACGGCCGCCGGCATGCAGTTCTCCACCGACGGCTATGTCATCCAGGGCGGCGATATCGGCCTGGTCGGCCCGCAGTCGACGATCCGGGTCGGCGACGGCACCAGCGCGGGGGCAGGCTACACGGCAACGATCGCCTCCGCGCTCACCGGCAATGCCGAGCTCATCAAGACGGATGCCGGAACGCTGGTGCTGACCGGCGCCAACAGCTATAGCGGCGGCACCGCCATCAATGGCGGCACGCTCAGGGTCTCGGCCGATGCAAACCTCGGCGATGCGGCGGGCGGGCTCTCCTTCAACGGCGGCACGCTCAACACCACCGCTAGCTTCGCCAGCGACCGTGCCGTCGATATTCTCGGCCAGGGCACGATCTCGACCGACGCCGGTACCACCTTGACCCTGCAGGGGGCACTGGCCGGGTCGGGCGCGTTCAACAAAGCAGGAGATGGAACGCTTGTCCTGACGGCCGCTGGCTCGGCCTTCTCGGGCCCCACCTCTGTCCAGCAGGGCACGCTCGCGGCGGGCGCGGCAGACGCGTTCAGCTCGGGTTCGGCCTTCAGCGTCGCCTCCGGCGGCACGCTCGACCTTGCCGGCTTCAACCAGACGGTAGCCTCGCTCGACAACAGCGGCGCGGTGCGGCTTGGTGCTGCGGCGCCCGGCACGGTGCTGACGGTGACCGGGGACTATGTCGGCAATGGCGGCAAGGTCCTCATCAATGCCGCGCTGGACGGCGATGCCTCCACGACCGACAGGCTGGTCGTGCATGGCAGCACCTCCGGCACCGGCGTCCTGGCGGTCACCAATGTCGGCGGCGCGGGCGCGCAAACCAGTGAAGGCATCAAGATCGTCGACATCGACGGCAGCTCGGCCGGCACCTTCACGCTTGCCGGCGACTATGTCTTCGAAGGCGCCCAGGCCGTGGTCGGCGGTGCTTACGCTTATCGGCTCTACAAGAACGGCGTCAGCACGCCGGCCGACGGCGACTGGTATCTGCGCTCCACCCTGATCAACGACACCGGCCCGCTCTATGCACCGAGCACGCCGCTCTACGAGGCCTATGCCGGCGTGCTGCAGAGCTTCAACGAACTGGGCACGCTGCAGCAGCGCATCGGCAACCGGACATGGGGCGAGGGCGCGACGCCACAGGGCGCGGACGTGCCCGGCCAGGGACCGGTCGACGGCAACGCCATCTGGGCCCGCATCGATGCCGCCCATGGCAAGTTCGAGCCCAAGACCTCGACCACCGGCACCGACTACGACGTGACCACCCGGAAGCTCAACGCCGGCGTCGACGGCCTGCTGCATGAGAGCGAGGCCGGCACCCTTTTGGGCGGCATCACCGTCCACTACGGCACCGTTTCATCGGATGTCTCGTCGACTTTCGGCGCCGGCTCGATCTCTGCCACCGGCTACGGCCTCGGCGGCACGCTGACCTGGCTCGGCAACAGCGGCTTCTACGTCGACACCCAGGCCCAGGCGACCTGGTATGACAGCGACATCAACTCGGCCGTGCTGGGCAAGCTTGCCGACGGCAACAACGGTTTCGGCTATGCGCTCAGCGTCGAGAGCGGGCAGAAGATCGCGCTGCGCTCCAACTGGTCGCTGACCCCGCAGGCGCAGCTTTCCTGCTCGGCGGTCGACTTCGACAAGTTCACCGATCCGTTCGGCACCGTCGTGTCGCCCGGCAGCGGCGACAGCCTGATCGGCCGCCTCGGCATCTCCGCCGACTACGAGGACCAGTGGGCCGACAGCGCCGGCCAGGTGAGCCGGGCGCATGTCTACGGCATTGCCAACCTCTACTACGACTTCCTCGACGGAACGGATGTCGATGTCTCCGGCGTGAAGCTTTCCAGCCAGAACCAGAAGTTCTGGGGCGGTGTCGGCCTCGGCGGGTCGCTGGACTTTGGCGACGGGAAGTACTCGGTCTATGGCGAAGCGCTGGCCAAGACCAGCCTGGCCAGCTTCGGCGACAGCAATGTCATCAGCGGCAAGCTTGGCTTCAGCGTGCGCTGGTAGCGGCGTCGACGCAGCGCAGGCACAGCCTGGTTGAGCAATAGAATGCGCGCATGTGCGCATTCTATTCGGACGAATTTGAAAGATGGAAACAAGATGAAACGAAACAGACGAGTTGGATATGCCACGCTGATAGCCACAAGCCTGCTCTCCTTTGCTGCCGCATTCGCGCAAGAGACCTCCGGTCTCCCCGGCGGGGCGACCTCGCTCAGGGAAGGGCATGGCGACTGGACCGTTTCTTGCAATCTCGCCATCCAGAACGGCGCCGGTGTGAAGGTCTGCGCACTGTCGCAGGAGCAGACGGACAGCCAGTCGCGCCAGCGCGTGCTGGCGATGGAACTGCGCCCGGCCGGCGAGGCCGTCCAGGGAACGCTGGTGCTGCCGTTCGGGCTGGCGCTGGACCAGGGTGTGACGCTGCAGGTCGATGACGGGCCAGCCCTGCAGCCGCTCCGCTTCCGCACCTGCCTGCCCGGCGGCTGCATCGTGGACCTGAACTTCGACGCCCAGACATTGGCGACCTTGCGCGACGGCAAAAGCCTCAAGGTCAAGGTGGTGGCGGACGGCGGCAAGGAGACGGTCCTTTCCCTGTCGTTGAACGGCTTTCCCAGCGCTGTCGACCGGACGGCCGCGCTGTTGAAGTAGACGTTCTATTTCCCGTATCGCTGCTCCAGGGCTTCGGCAATGTGTTCGCAAAGCAACTCCCCGGTGACGATGGTGACGTGGAGACGGATGCGTGCGCCCTGCGGATCGACCATCGTGACCACCGCGCCGCGGTCGGAGTATTCGAACATATCCAGAACCTTGTGAATGACGAAGTCAGCTACGTTGGGCACCGAGCCGGCGTGATCTTCCACGGCCTTCCTCCATCCCGAAATCAGCGGATCATCCCTTTGGTCGGCAGTCGTGTGTCTAGAAAGTCTCCGACAGCTGTCCGATCGTTAAATATGTAGCGGCTTGTATTAGCGTCCAGAAGAATATTACCGCTCCGCAGCATCCATTGCGCATGTCCTTGGAGCGGGCGGCCTCTCGGCAGCCAAGCCGGGAATCGGATCTTTGACTGGCTGCTTTCCGCATAGGTCTGGATAAGCGTCAGGTCGCGGTGCCGTGCAAGCGTGCGGCGAACGGCTCGAAATAGCGGCATCATCGATTCGCCGGATTTGCTGGCCCGGCGCCGGCGAACGCCTTCAGCATAACACCTGCCGTTAATGGCCGGATGAATTGTGCAGCCCGTTGGAACCTCTTGCGAAATCGGGTGTTAAGCTGCGTTTAGGGGAATTCAACCTTTCATGGAACAACGAGCTTTGCCCTCCAGCATTTCTGGCGCGAAATCCTTCGCCGATGAAAGGGACGTCGAACGGCACCGAGCGGTCCTGCTCCCCGGCAGCGAACTGGAAGATTTCTTCGAGAATGCAGCCGTTGCTCTCCACCTGGTGGCGAATGATGGCACCATTTTGCGCGCCAATCGAGCCGAACTGGACTTATTCGGCTATGCCGCGGAGGAATACATCGGCCGCAACATCCGGGAATTTCACGCCGATCCCGCCGCAATCGACGACATTTTGAACCGTCTCTCTCGGCATGAGCACCTTCAACATTATCGCGCGAGGTTGCGCGCCAGAGACGGCTCCATTCGTTGGGTGGAGATAACATCGAACGTGCGTTCGGTTGGTGGTCAGTTCCTCAACACGCGCTGCATCACCATCGACGTGACTGAAAAGGTCGAAGCGGAAGAGTTGTTGCGCGAACAGGAGCAGAGACTTGCCCTGACCTATCACAGCGCTGGTGTGGGAATCGTGGAAGCTGACGCCGAAGGCCGGCTGCTGCGGGTGAACGGACATTTGTGCCGTCTTTTGGGCTATACGCAGGAGGAGCTTGTTGGTCGATCGATTTTCGATCGGACCTTTCCTTCCGACGTCGAGGCGGATCGCACGAAATATCGCCAACAGGTCGCCGGCGAGATCAAAAGCTACACAATCGAGAAGCGGTTCGTGCGCAAGGACGGGTCGCTTTTCTGGGCTGTCGTGACGTCTTCCAGCGTCTACGACGGCAGCGGGCGGTTTCACTACGCGGTGCGGGTGCAGCACGATATCACCGAGCGGAAAGAGATTGAGGCGACGCTCGCCCGAAGGGCCGAGGAGCAGGCTGCGCTGCATCAATTGACCGAAATGCTGCAGCACGCCCATACCCGCGAAGACGTCTACGAGGCTGCGCTCGATGCGATCCAGCGCGGGCTAAGATGTCAGCGCGCTTCTATTCTGCTTTTGGAAGGCGGGATCATGAAGTTCGCCGCCTGGCGCGGCTTGTCGGACGCGTATCGAAGCGCCGTGGAAGGCCATTCGCCCTGGTCCGCAGCAGACCACGATCCGCAGCCCATTTGCATGCGCGATGTGGAACAGGCAGAGCTCCCCGGCAACTTGAGACACGCAATCCGAGCAGAAGGCATCGGCGCGGTCTGTTTCATTCCGATAATCGAAGGCGGGCGTCTGCTGGGCAAGTTCATGGCCTATTTCGACGAGCCGCACGATTGCTCGGCAGAAGAGATTGAAGTCGCCCGGACAATCGCGCGGCAGCTCGGGTTCGGCATTGAGCGTGTCAAGGCACAGAATGCAGTCCAGCGACTGGCTGCAATCGTGGAGTCGTCCCATGACGCCATCGTGAGCAAAGATCTCAGAGGCATCGTCTCGAGCTGGAACCGCGGCGCCGAGCGCTTATTCGGCTATACGGCCGCCGAGATGGTAGGCAAGCCCATCACCACTATCATTCCCGAGGATCGGCTGGATGAAGAGCCGCTGATATTGGGTCGCATCCGCAACGGCGAACTCGTGGATCATTTCGAAACGGTTCGCCGCCGCAAAGACGGAACGCCGGTGGATATCTCTCTCACAATATCGCCGGTGCGGGATGCGTCAGGCCGTACCGTCGGCGCTTCCAAAATCGCCCGAGACATAACTGACAAAAAGGTAGCGGAGGCGAAGATACGAGACAGCGAGCGCCACCTTCAAGACCTGCTCGCCGCCATTCCTGCCGCGATCTACACCACCGATCGCGACGGGAAGATCACCTATTTCAATGAAGCGGCGGTGCAACTCGCCGGACGAACGCCCGTGATTGGCACCGACGAATGGTGTGTGACATGGAAGCTCTACTGGCCGGATGGAACGCCGCTTCCCCACGATCAATGTCCAATGGCCATTTCGCTGCGCGAAGGGCGGCCCATCCGGGGATATGAAGCGGTGGCCGAGCGGCCGGACGGTACCCGGGTTCCATTCATTCCCTATCCCACACCGATGCGCGATGCGGCTGGAAACATCACCGGCGCCATAAACATGCTGGTCGATGTGAGCGAGCGTAAGCAGGCCGAAAGCCAGCAACGGATCTTGCTCGACGAGCTCAATCATCGCGTGAAGAACAACATGATGATGCTGAAGTCCCTGCTTTCGGTGGCGTCGAGGACCAGCAAGAGTTCGGAGGCTCGGACCGTTCTGGATGAGGCCAGCAAGCGGGTGGCCGCCATGGCTGCCGCTCAGCGGGTCCTCTATGACACGCCCGATGCCATCAACTTCAGTGCTGAACCTTTCCTGGAAGCTGTTTGCGAGACGGCAAAACAGATGTTCCCCCCAGCCGTCCAATTGCTCTGCGAGGCGGATCCGATCCAACTGCCAAATGACATTGCCATGCCGCTGGCGCTCACGATCAACGAGCTTTTGATCAATGCCGTGAAGTATGGCTTGCCCGGAAATGGGCATGGAACCGTTCGCGTTTCCATCAGACAGAACGGCCCAAGCATTAAGCTGGTGGTCGAGGATGAGGGCCCGGGATTCGAACTGACTTCGGTGCGCTCGTCGTCGTCCGGCCTGCGACTTGTCGAAGGCCTAGTGCGACAGATCGGCGGGAGGTTCGAAGTCAGCCGGCACCCGTCCAGATGCACAGTGTTTTTTTCTCAGATGCCTCAGGAGATTGGCCTTGCGACCAAAAGCAGCGATATCTGAGCTAAACCGTGCGGGGGACGTCAATCGATCCTTCAAACCGCAGGTGGTTTTCTCCCGGGATGATATGAGCGGCGGACAGGCCGAGACCACTCGGAGCCACATGATCTTGGTCGTCGAAGACGATTATCTGATCGCGCTGGACATAGAGGCCGGACTGCTGGCCGAAGGCTTTTCGCTGGCGGGCCTCGCGACCAGCGCCGATGAGGCAATAAATTTGGCGCTATCAACCAAGCCGGCGCTTGCGCTGATGGATATCCGCTTGCTTGGCAAGCGGGACGGAATCGAGGCCGCCCTGGAATTGTACCGCGATCTTGGCATACGGTGCATCTTTACGACGGCGCATAGCGATCGCGACGTGAAGCTTCGAGCTGAAGCGGCCAGACCGCTGGGATGGGTGCAGAAGCCTTATTCGATAGCGACGCTAGTCGCAGCCATTCGAAATGCTTTTCAGGAGCTCGAGGAGGAGAGCTGAACGCGCGGAGAGGGTCATTTAAGCAGTTGGACGCGCCGAGCGCCACGTCAGTGCTTGATCTTGGGTGTGATTTGAACCTTTGGACCAGGTCTTGAGACCGAGGCGATGGAGACTTTCGGTAGATGCCTGGCTGGTTGCTCGCGGAAGCATACGGAACGGTACGGGAAGCTTCGTGATTTTTCCCACAAAAAACGCGATGAAATCAATGTCCTAACCATGTCCTCCGGGCCCGCCATTCAGGCCGCCAGTTTTGGCGTGTCTTCAGCCGTCTCAGAATAGGGTCGACATTTCCGTAGGTTAGCGGCGCCCTCGCGGCAACGCTTGGCGGCGACGCCGCCTTTCGCGTTTCTGATATTCAGTCCGTCTAGCGTCGCGAACGGCAGCTTTGCGCTGCTTATCGGAGGTTCGAGATGGCATTCCATGGAAGCGGCCATTCGTTCATCTTCGATCGACATCGGCACTTGACCGCCCAAGCGCCCATTTAGGACGACAACCAATGGCCGTCAGGCCACGCGCCTCACTCAGGCCTGATGATCCGCACCGGCACCGATTTTGCCGCCGGCACATGCGCCTTCTCCGCGCGATGCCAAAGCGGGATCAGTGGATTAAGCTCGGGATAATAGCCAGCGCAATTGCCGCGCGGGATTGAGTAGGGTGTTACCCTCAATCCTCGAACGCAACGCTCGATCCCGTCATCGGCAGCCGAAATCACGTCGATCTCCTGTCCTTCGCGGAGGCCGATGGCACGGATGTCATCATCGTTCATCAGCAGCACCATGCGCGTTCCGTAGATGCCACGCAGTCGATCGTTGTAGCCATATACGGTGGTGTTGAACTGATCGTTCGAGCGAATGGTGATCAGTGTCAACACACCCGGCCGCGCAGTATCTACGTCCGGATCGGTCTCCAGTGCGGTCGGCGGCTTGAAGTTCGCCTTTTTGTTCGGCGTCTCCCACACTCGGTTCGATGCCTTGATATCGCGATGAAATCCGCCAGGCGTCAGAAACCGCTTGTTGAAGTCCTTGAAGTGCTGCGGATAGCAGCGTTCGATCTCGTCTCGAATGCGCGCATAGTCGTCAATCCATTCGTCCCAGGGGATCGAGCTCTTGGCAGCCACCGTGGCCTTGGCGAGTTCCGCGATTATTTTTGGCTCGGAAAGCAGTTTAGGACTGGCGGGCGGCCGATAGCCGAAGGAGCCATGGATGCAGGCCGTCGAATCTTCCATCGACACGTGTTGCTCGCCGGTTGCCTGCCGGTCTTTCTCGATGCGAGACAGGCAGGGCAAAAGATAGGTGACAGCGCCCGGGATCAGATGGCTGCGGTTGAGCTTGGTAGCTATCTGGACGTGCAGTCTCAGATGTCGCCACGACGCCTCGACCAAGCCGGTCTCCGGCACGGCGCGAACGAAATTGCCTCCCAGTCCGATGAAGGCCTTCACGGACCCGTCGATCACGCCCTCACAGGTCTCGACGGTGTCAAGGCCCTTTTCTCGCGGCGGCTCGAACCGATAGAACTCGGCGAATTTGTCGAGCGGCACGAGCTCCGGCTTCTCCGATATGCCGACCGTGCGCTGCCCTTGAACGTTGGAGTGGCCGCGCAGCGGCGAAATGCCGGCGCCCCTCTTGCCGACGTTACCGCGCATCATCAGCAGGTTGCAGAGCATGTGAACGTTTTCAGTCCCGTGCCGATGCTGCGTCAGCCCCATTCCATAGTTGCCGATCACCGCCGAGGCGCGGCTGTAGACGTACGCGACATGTTCGAGGTCGGCCTGCTTTAGGCCCGAACGCGCCTCGATGTTCTTCCACGAGGTCCCGCGCACATAGGCTTCGAAGGCATCGAAGCCGTGCGTATGCTCTTCGATAAACGCGGTGTCGAGAACACAAGGCGCTCCTGTTTGCTTAGCCGCGTCATCAAGCGCCAGCACGGCTTTCGCGATGCCCGTCATCGCTGCAATATCTCCGCCGCCACGAAGCTGAAGGAAGTCGCTCGACATCTTCGTTCCGGGACCCGGCGAGAGCATCTCGCGCGGGTCCTGCGGGTTCTTGAAACGCTTCAGGCCGCGCTCGGGGAGGGGATTGAATGTTATGACCGGGACGCCGCGCCGACGCGCCTCTTCGACGGGGTGAAGCAGACGCGGTGCGTTGACGCCCGTGTTGTGGCCGAAGAAGAACATCATGTCGCAATGCGCGAAATCCTCGAGCTGCACTGTGCCGACCGGCGAACCGATACATTCCGGCAGCCCCACGGAGGTAGACTCGTGACACATGTTCGAGGAGTCAGGCAGGTTGCTTGACCCGTAGATGCGAGCGAAGAGCTGGTACATGAACGACGCTTCGAGCGAGGCGCGGCCGGAGGTGTAGAAAACAACCGATTTCGGATCGAGCTTGTTCAACTCCTCTCCGATGCTGCGGAACGCCTCTTCCCACGACACCGGCTCGTACTTATCCGTGACCTCGTTGTATCGCATCGGCTCGAGAAGCCGGCCTTGCTTTTCAAGATCGTGATCCGGCCAGTCGAGCAACTCATTGACCGAATGCGAGGCAAAGAAATCTGGCCCGCATCGACGCTTCGTCTGATCCCACATCGTGGCCTTGGCGCCGTTTTCGCAAAACTCGAACGGACGAGGCTCCGCTGGCTTGGCCCATGAGCAGGAAACGCACATATAGCCGTCCGGTTTGTTCTGCCGCAGCAGGGTGTTCCAGATACCGGACATCAGCAGCCCCTCGGCCCTCGCCCGACGGATCAACGACTTTAGGGAACCCCATCCGCCCGTGGGATGATCATATTTTGCGATTTTGACGTGGTCGGTGGTGGAGGGATTCATGGCTGTGCTCGCGAACGATGCTTAGGCCTGCAACAATTGCGAGGAGGGTAAGTTCCTTCGGAGAAATCGGGTCCTTGGCGCCGTGGTTCACGACTTGGTGATGCCGCGCAACGAAGCCGAAAGTTCAGCCTGTCTGTTCGCTAGCGGCCGACCGTTCCTTTTCAATCTCTTCCGGTTCCTTGTCGTCGATCTCCGTAACATCGTCACTCGCGGCGCTGGTCGCCCGGATGAGCTCATCCAACTTCGCCTGCAAGGCCTGCGTGTCGCGATGCTCCGCCCGCTGAATGAAGAGTGTCATCGCCCAAGTGACCAGAGTGGCAACGCCGTGCCAGTCGAACGTCTCACGCTCGAAGATGATCCAACTGACGGTGAAGGCGGCAAGGATCAAAAAGGCCGAGGGCCGCGAAGTGAAGACGCCGCCCAAGGTTAAGGCTTCTCGAAGCGCGTGTTTGACCATCACCCCGAACGTGAGCGGAACCCCCAGGTTCCTTTTTGGCGAACAAGAAGCTCAAGAAAAGCGCGCGGAACGAACCATTTGTGTTGGCGGTTGTTGGAGATCAAGCCGCTCACCTAAAACGGAGGTCACCATGGAACGCGGCCTATTGCTTTGGCTACTTGGAGTTTCAATCCGATCATCCTCCTGATCATGCTTTTCGCGCGATAGGAGGATCCGATGAGTTCCGCTATCTCGCCAGTCGAGGTCACCGAAGAATCCTCGTCCACCGCCGTGAGACGTATCTCGCCCAACTGGGCGCTACACGAACGGGGCCTTTCCGAGACCGATGCCAAGGCGCATGTCGATGCCGTCATTGCAAAGTCGAGGATGCAAAGACAAAGGCGATGCAGGCAGCCGACAGTGCGGGGAAGCCGCAGCCGCTTTCGCCTTCCTCGGTGCCTTCCTCGCTCGTTAGCCCAAGAGCGCTTCATTACTCCGGCCCGGGCTTGTCTTGAGGCGAGTTTTTCTTTTCATCAGCGCCGACAACAACATTGGAGTCACTAGGAACCAGTGGAATTTGGCCGAGTTGGAACATTAAAGAACGGTTCGAACCATGTCTCGGGATCAAGATCAAAGCGACGGCCTTGCGAAACTGCTGAGAAAGCAGTTCGCCAACGAAAGAATGCGGCGGCACTTGCGCGGCCTGCCTCTTTTCAAAGTTGAAAGATGGCTTCCCGACGGACTCCGAGAAATTCTCGATCGTTTGGGAAAGAGCGGTGGAAACAATAAACGTCAGTGACGGAGACCTCGGCTCTGCTCACGGCGCCAGCTTGCGTTACCGCTCGCCTTGGGTCTTGCGAGCAGTTTCGGCCTCTTCAACGGTAATGACGCAGACCAGCCGGCCAGCTTCGTCCCGAACACGCACCAGCCAGCCCGACAGATCGCCTATGCCGGGTTGACGATCGACCAGGACATCTATTGCGGAGCGGACGGCTTCCTCGCGCGCCGCCTCTCGGTTCGGCATTCTGGATGGAGGAACCAGGCGGCTGCCATCGCCGTCGCGGTACACCGCCTTCGTCCTCCGCAGCGCCCAACGTGACCTGGTCGAAATTGCCGTTGCTTTCGGCGTCATAGGCGGTGGACGCTTTATCGAAAGTAGCCGTCTGAACCAGGATGGCTTCGCACGCTCTAAGGCGGGTGCGTGATTGCCCCCTTGTAGCCATCTCAACGGTGACGCATTCGCCTCCCTCGCCGCGGAAGCGCACAAGCTGTATCAAATCTCCGGTCTTGAGTTTCCGTTCGCGTCAGTTGCATTCGAGCCTCCTGTGCCGACAACAACCCTGTCATAGTTTGACCGCCATTTCCCGGCTCCAAAGACGCAGCTTGCGGCACGATTCCAGAAAGCCGGCAATCGCCTTCGGATCGTCGAGAGCGATCATGCCTTCGTCGGCCTCGGGGTCGACGCCCGCTTTCTGCAACAAGGGCATGGCGCCGGCTGTGAAGGCTATGAATTTGCAATGCGCAAACGCGTCGGCAACGAAGTCGCGCGCGCCAGCCTCGCCGGTCAGGCGCTCGGCGCCATCTTCGGTCAGGACAAGGGCGACCGCATCGAACAGAACGGAGGGACCACCGTCGATCATGTGCCGGCCTTCAATCCAGCTGCCGTCGCCGGCTTCGACACCGCCGACCTTCGGAGCGATAACCTCCATGGTGGCGCCTTCCTTTTCGACGGCCGTTTGTAGGCGCTTGAGAAGCGCCGCATCAGCTCCTGCGCTGACGAGCGCACCAATCTTGCGGCCTGCAAAACTCTTTGGCCCATTCTCGACGATGCTCAGCGCCGGCGACGGCTCCAGATCGTTTCTTGTGGCGACGGCAGCGTCGGCAGCCTTCGGCAATTCCTTGATCCCGAGCCTGTCCGCAACCGTCACCGCCAGCCCTTCGTCGATGTTGATGAGATGCGCGATCATTCGCTCGCGGATAGCCGGCGTCTCGACCTTGCTGAGTTCGAAAGTCAAAGCCATCGCGATATGGCGCTGCTCCGGCGGTGTCTGGCTGTTAAAGAACTGCCGCGCCTGGCTGTAGTGGTCGGCGAAGCTTTCGGCGCGCAGGCGGACCTTTTGACCCTCTTCCACATCGGCGAAAGAGCGAAAACCACGCTCCGGCGATTCCCGCGGACCCTCGCCAAATGAGTTTGGTTGGTAGTTTACCCGTCCAGTCGGATTGCGGATCGCCATGTGCCCGTCCTGCTGGAAATGATGAAACGGACACTTAGGCGCGTTGATAGGAATGTGCGTGAAGTTGGGGCTGCCCAGCCGCTTCAGCTGCGTGTCGAGATAGGAGAAGTTACGGCCCTGCAGCAGCGGGTCGTTAGAGAAGTCGACGCCGGGCGGTACATTCTGCGTCATGAATGCCACCTGCTCGGTCTCGGCGAAGAAATTGTCGGGCATGCGATCGAGCACCAGCCGGCCGACCGGGATCGGTTCGAGCTCTTCCTCCGGAATTATCTTCGTCGGATCCAGCACATCGAAGGCAAAGCTGTCAGCGAAATCCTGGTCGAATAGCTGAACGCGCAGCTCCCATTCCGGGAAATTGCCGGATTGGATGGCCTGCCAAAGATCGCGGCGATGGAAGTCGGGGTCCGCCCCATTGATCTTCACCGCTTCGTTCCAGGCGACAGACTGCAGACCCAGTTTCGGCTTCCAGTGGAACTTGACGAATGTGGATTCGTCCTTGGCGTTCAGGAAGCGGAAGGTGTGAACGCCGAAACCCTCCATGAAACGGAAGGAGCGTGGTATCGCGCGATCCGACATGACCCACATGATCATGTGCATCGACTCAGGCGTGAGTGAGATGAAGTCCCAGAAATTGTCGTGCGCGGACTGGGCCTGCGGAAAGGCCCGGTCGGGCTCCTCTTTGACGGCATGGATCATGTCGGGGAACTTGATCGCGTCCTGGATGAAGAAGACCGGGATATTGTTGCCGACGATGTCCCAGTTTCCCTCCTTCGTATAGAGTTTGACCGCGAAGCCACGGACGTCGCGCGCCAGATCGAATGAGCCCTTGGAGCCGGCGACCGTGGAAAAGCGCACGAAGGCCGGCGTCTTCTCGCCGGCGCGTTGGAAGATGTCGGCGCGAGTGTATTTGGCGAGCGACTGGTAGGTCTCAAAATACCCGTGTGCGCCGTAGCCGCGCGCATGCACGACGCGCTCGGGTATGCGCTCATGGTCGAAATGGAAGATCTTCTCGCGAAAGTGGAAGTCCTCGAGGACCGTCGGTCCACGCGGGCCGATCCTGAGTGAGTTCTGATCGTCCGAAACCGGACCGCCTTGGGCAGTGGTAAGGACATCATCGTCCCCACTGGCTCGCTGATGCAGTTCGCCGCCTTCGCCGCGTACCAATCTTTGGTCGTGGATAACGGCCTCATTTGTCACGCGGCGGGGCGACTTGGTCATCACTCAATCCTTCTTGCTCGAAAAGGGGGTGGCTCGGTGCGCAAACGACATGCTTTGCGCCGCATTGCGTTCGGCCTCCGGGAGCGGCGATCTCGGTGCGCGATCGGTCAGCCTTCACACGTCGGCTGGCGTCCCAGTTGCCCATCCGATTCCTGTTTTTTTGAATCCCGCTTTCCTTCAATCCGGGAGCATGCCGTGCGTTCCGGCCGAAATATTTCGTGATCGGGGCGGGGCTCCGAGGAATACGGAGGAGAGGGTGCGCCGCCCTACGCCATGAAGCGGCAGGGCCTTGGAACATTCTTATGCATCGGCAGTTCAGCGCTAAAGGAAACGCAAGATGAAATGCTTGGCAGGCCTCATCGCCGGATGCAGCGATAACGGCGTCGATAGCTCGAACATGAGTTCGGTGAGCAACCAACCCCGGATTAGAACCCTCAGGCCGAGAAGGATCAAACCGCGAAATCGAGCACTGGCGGTGACCAGCAAGGTACACAGGCCCCCAAGCCCGCAGCGCCGAAGCAATAGGAAGATGTTATGGCCGACAGATCGATCGTTCGTTCGAAATCGGATCGCCCACCCGAGCGCGACGCCGAAGCCCAGTCCGAGAAACGTCACAAGGGCGGCAAGAATGACGGTGTCGTAAGCGCCGATCCACGCGTCATCTCAAGGAAGAAGGATGGCGACGCGACGTTTCCGATCAATAAGGAAAAATGACGCGTCCGAGACGTCTGCGGGGTCTGTGCGATCTAAACGCCAGCAAAGCTTCTCCGTCAGGGAAAACAGCAATGCCCAATTTTCGGTTCGAGGTGGTCACTGGCGGTCGGTCCAACCTGATCGACGAAGAGCTTGCGAGCACCGACCTGGCCAGCCCCAAGGCTGTGGAATTGGCGAAGGCTGCAGCGAGCACTTCTCCAGATGCTGACCATTCGGAATCCCAGGTCAAAGTCTATGACGACGCCGGCTATCTGATCGCGACCGTCAATTTCTCTGATGTCTCGAGGGACAGTCCTCCAGAGGACCTGCCCACGGAGGAGCCGGGCGTGATGCGCTCCGGCTGAGTTTCGATCATCCCGCACCTGTAACAGGAAAAACCAATGCCCACTGCCTTTGCCCTCAATTGTTCGCTGAAAGCATCCGACGACAAGGAGAAGTCCTCCACACACAAGATTCTAGCCGATATGCTTTCCGCGCTCCAGGCCCATGGAGTGAAGGGTGAGACCGCGCGTGCCATGGATCACCACATAAAGCCGGGCGTGCTTTCGGATATGGGAAAGGGCGACGACTGGCCGAAGCTGCGCAAGAAGATTCTGGCCGCCGATATCTTTATCCTCGGCACGCCGATATGGCTGGGCCAGCCTTCCAGCGTCGCCAAACGTGTGATGGAACGGATGGATGCTTTTCTCGACGAGACGGATGACAAGGGCCGAATGCCGGCCGCCGGAAAAGTTGCCTTGGTCGCTATCGTCGGCAACGAGGACGGCGCCCATCATTGCCACGCTGAGTGCTATCAGGCGCTGAACGACGTCGGCTTCACGGTGCCAGCCAACGCAGGCGTCTATTGGGTGGGAGAGGCGATGGGGGACGTAAACTATGTTGATCTGCCCGATACTCCCGACAAGGTCGCCAAGGCCATCGAGATGGCTGCTGCCAACGCGGTTCATCTGGCCGGACTGTTGGCAGGCAGCAATTATCCGGGTGTCAGCGAAGACTGAAGTGCATAGCGCATTCCTTCTAGGCCGGTAAGGAAACCAGCCGCTTGATTTTTTCTAGCTTGAGCAAAGTCAGCTTCCTCAGCGACTTCTCATAGCCGGCCTCACCGTGATCGATAACGAAAACCAGTGTCACAAAGTCGAGCATGAATTCGTCGATTGCAGTGGTTCGATCCTGCGACGTTCTAAAACGCGCAAGCAACGCTCGAGCGCGTTCGG
Source organism: Mesorhizobium sp. B4-1-1 (assembly GCF_006439375.1). NCBI lineage: Bacteria > Pseudomonadati > Pseudomonadota > Alphaproteobacteria > Hyphomicrobiales > Phyllobacteriaceae > Mesorhizobium > Mesorhizobium sp. B4-1-1. The sequence continues at coordinate 235,234 of NZ_VFTH01000005.1, read as the reverse complement.
CGCTATCGGCCTGCGCGGCACTGACCAACGCTTCGATTTCTTGGAAAAAGTTCAACTGTGTTCCCCCTGCCGCCGTGAACTAGCCACGAGGAATTCCGTTCCAAGTCAGTTCTGCAAAGACGATGGGCCAAGGTGCAATCCGGCGCGCCTAGCTGCAATTGTTGTCTGCCGTTGTCGCGCGGGCGTCGCCGCGCGATCCAATGCAAAGGAAGGATTCGGTTGGATGAGGCACGCGGGCGTTTGGGAGGGGCTATCATGCAACGGCGCAGACGGCTGAACGATCCCACGATGCTTTCGCCCCAAACAGACGGCGGGAACGAGTATGTGGCAGGAACTTCACCTTCTTAACGGGGTTGCCCTGACGGAAATTTGCGGCGAATGGCACATCACCATTCGCGAAGACGGCAAGGGTGGTTCGCAGTTTTGAGTCAGAGCAATATGCATTGAGCTTGCGGAAGGCCAGAAGACCCGGCTCGAGCTTGACAGGTGTCCGCGTCTGACTGCGCTTATGTTGGACCGAGGTGGAGAATATCAAGCTCACCCGCAACTGATTGGTTCAGGAACCGACAGGCTCTCCTGATGTTGTAGCCGCAAGCGGCATTGCAGGAGACGCCACTCGATGACTCGTATTGAACAAGGCCGTTGCTTCTGCGGCAAGGTTTCAGCGGAATTTGCCGGAGAGCCATTCTGGATCTGCTTCGATCACGACGACGATTGCCGGCGGGCGATCGGCAGCCCGCTTACCGTCTGGATCGGATACCGGCCGGACGACGTGAAATGGACAGGCGCGGACCCCAAGACATTCTCCAAGACCAGAGGCGTGGTCCGATCGTTCTGCGAAGAATGTGGTACCTCCATCGGCTACGCCGATCAGGGCCTCGCGGACGAGTTCTATGTCTCGATCGGTTTCATGGATGCGCCTGAGAAGTTTGCGCCGCAGGCCCAGGCCTATTGGGAAATGCGGCTCCCCTTCATCGTCATGGACGACAGCTTGCCGCGCGTGAATGGCTATACCCGCCGACGCGACCCCTCACTTGGAAATCCGCGCGATCGTTCGTGAGGGCGCATATTAACTCACGCTATTGGGCCGACGTCGGGCAGGCTTGCGCGTCTCCCTCATCTTCAAGGCGTTAAGGAAAGCAACGGCGCCCATATCGCAACCGTGCTTGGACGGTCCATTGGAACTGATGACAATCTTGGCTTGCGCCAGCGTCAAACCATGTTTGTCCGCAAAGGTTTGCGGGTCGTAAGCGCCGTGCCACGTATCGATTGGTTTTGACATGCAGCCTCCCTGGTCGATTTGAACGCACCGAACCGTGATCGGTTGCAGCCGAAGCGCAGTTGTAAGTACCGCTCTTCAGGGAGCAAACCTGGTATGCGCTGTTCGTGCCTTTTGGCCTGAGCACCCGGTCACCTACGCGTTGTCGGTCGCCGCCATCATCGCCGGCGTAGTGCTGGTTCAGGGCTTTCGCGACACTGCGGCGATCCATGCCAAGTTCGACGAGATCGCCGTCGCCTTGAAGGAAACGCGCAACGAAGTCGTCGGGCTGGAGCACGAGGATCCTGACCGGATCAAGACGGCGGTCGACAGGATCGAGAAAGAAGCGGCCGCGGGCGCAACAAGATGCGAGAGGCGCCGTTCCTGATATGCCGGCAGTTGCCGGTTGCCGGGAGTCCCTCAACCTGGCAGAGAGCCCGTCTTGCCGAGGGGCGGGCTCTCACATGCCATTGCAGCCAATAACACCCGCTTCGCCGTCCGACAGGTTGATTTAGGATGGACCTGCAGGCGTAAACACCGCCCCAGCCGCTTCAAACGCATGGCGGATCGATAAGACCTTTTCCGCCCGCGTTTCCAGTGCGAGCACCGTCAAAGGATACCGGCCGTCGGAACAACAGGCCGGCGGCACTGTTTCCGTTGAACGACAACGGAGAAGAGCGATGCCTACCGAATATGAAAACGGCGCACGAAAGCCCGTAACCAAGGACCGGCCGGATCCGAACGACGCCTTCTCGCAGGAAGCAGCGGCCAACAAGAAGCCATCCGGCGGGATGGGCCTGACACGGCCGGTCGAAGAAGTTCAAGACCGGAAGCATCAGCGCGACGGACAGAACCAGCGGCAACCGACACCCAGCCCGTCGACCGAGAAGACGTCCGGCGCCGGGCCCGCCGTCTCGGAACACTCGAAAGACACCAAGGCGCCAAAAACGGGCCGCCAGCCTGGAGCTTATGTGAAGGAATAGCCGTGCCTGGCCTAGCCGACCTTTCGCCAGACGGGGTGACATGGTGAAGTTCGTCAAGGACAACGGCCTGCTGATCGCGGTGTTCTGCATTTTCCTGGGCTGCCTGATCGGGCAGTCGATCGCCGGCTATTTTGCCGACCAGCAGGATCGACTGATGCATGGCCTCTCCAGCCGGCCGTTCGTCTCTTTCCTCGGATCAGGCGAGTTCCTCGAAAGCGTCTTTGAGAACTGGGAAAGCGAGTTCCTGGAGAAGTGGGCCTATGTCTTTCTGACCGCTTATCTGGTGCAACGGGGCTCAGCGGAATCGAAGGATCCAGACGCCGACTCGCCCGAGAACGACGATCCGAAATTGCATAGGCGCGATCCCAATGCACCTTGGCCGGTAAGGCGAGGCGGCGCGGTGCTTTGGGCATACTCTCACTCGCTTGGGTTCGTCCTCTTGCTGATTTTCGCGTTCACCTTCGTGATCCACCTTTGGCAAAGCACGCGTCATGCGAACGAACAGGCGATACAGCATGGGCAGCCGGTGGAATCCCTATTAGCCCATCTCGCTTCCGGCCAATTCTGGTTCGAGAGTTTCCAGAACTGGCAGAGTGAATTCCTATCGACGGGCGTGCTGGTTTTGCTGGCCATATGGCTGCGGGAGCGCGGCTCGCCGGAAAGCAAGCGGGTCGCCGATCCCCACGACAAGACCGGCCATTGAGCGGAGCCGTTTCTAATCGGCGCCCGGCAAGACCGAGCTCAAAACCTGTCTGACCGTTCCGTCGACGACTTTCGCCTCACTGGGGTCGCCCTTGGCCAGCGCGGTGGCGAAATTCTTGACCTGCTTAAGTGTGAAGTGCGGCGGCAGAGGTGGAACTTCCGGGTCGGTTTTGACCTCGAGGACGACCGGCATATCGGAGAACAGGGCGTCGTCCCAGGCTTGGCCGAGATCGGCGGACCGATCGATGAGAATACCCTTAAGACCAATGAGTTCCGCGAAGCGGTGATAAGGCACATCGGGAATGCGCTGCGAGGCTTCGAATTTCGGATCGCCTTCCATCACGCGCTGTTCCCAGGTGACCTGGTTGAGGTCTTCGTTGTTGTAGACACAAATGACGAAACGAGGGTCGTCCCAGTTCTTCCAGTATTTCTGCACGGTAATCAGTTCCGCCATGTTGTTCATCTGCATGGCGCCGTCACCGACGAGGCCGACGACCGGGCGGTCGGGATGGGCGAACTTGGCCGCGATGGCGTAGGGAACCGCGGCGCCCATGGAGGCGAGGCCGCCGGACAGCGAGCACATCATGCCGCGCCGGATCTTGACGTCGCGAGCGTACCAGTTGGCGCAGGAGCCGGAGTCGCTGGTGAGGATCACATCGTCCGGCAAGCGGGTTGAAAGCTCCCAAGCCACGAGCTGCGGGTTGACCGGACTGGCCTTGGCGTGGGCGCGCTTGCCGAGCAGCTTCCACCATTTCTCGACGTTTCGCTCGATATCGCCGCGCCAATCGCGCTTCCTTTTTTGCTTAAGGAGAGGCAGTAGCGCGTCGAGCGTTTCCGCTGCATCGCCGACAAGGGTGACATCCATGGGATATCGCAGCGACATCATTGCGGGGTCGATATCGATCTGTATGCCGCGTGCCTGACCTTCCTTCGGCAGGAACTCAGAATAGGGAAAGCCCGATCCGATCATCAGCAGCGTGTCGCATTCCTGCATCAATTTCCATGACGGCTCGGTGCCAAGCAGGCCGATCGATCCTGTCACCCAGGGCAAGGCATCGGGCAGAGCTGCCTTGCCGAGAAGCGCCTTGGCGGCGCCGGCGCGCAACCGATCCGACACGGCAATGACCTCGTCGGTCGCCTCGAGTGCTCCCGCGCCCACGAGCATGGCAACGCGCTCGCCACTGTTCAGGATGTCGGCGGCGGCTTTCAGATCGTCCTGATGGGGAATGACCTTCGGTCGCCGGTAGCCGACGCCGGAATGCACCGTGCCATGGACACGCCCCGGTTCTTCGTAGGGCAATTCCTGAAGGTCGTTGGGCAGGATGAGCGCGGTGACGGTCCTCTTTGCCAATGCAATCCTCACGGCTCGATCGACGAGGTGGCGGACCTGGGCGGGCACGGAAGCCTGATGGACGAATTCGCCGGCAACATCCTTGAACAGCGCCGCCAGGTCGACCTCCTGCTGGTAGTGGCCTCCGATCGCCGCGCGTGCCTGTTGGCCGACGATGGCGAGAACCGGCTGGTGGTCCATGCGCGCATCATAGAGACCGGTGACCAGATGGGTGGCTCCTGGCCCGGATGTGGCGATACAGACGCCAAGCTCGCCGCCGAACTTGGCGTAGGCGGATGCCATGAAAGCGGCCATTTCCTCATGCCGCGCCTGGATGAATTCGATCTTGTCCTTGGCCCGGCCCAGCGCTCCGAAGACGCCATTGATGCCGTCGCCGGGGTAGCCGAACATCCTGCGCACGCCCCAGCTGTGGAGCCGGGAAACCAGGAAATCTCCGACAGTTTTGGCCATGGTGGACCTCCGCGCGCAAAGGCAGAAGCGAGAGCCGCCTCCTGAGGCGGCTCCAATATTGTCAGATGCTTACTTGTTGAGACCGTTGGCCATGTCGAGGTGGTGCTGGAGATGCGGCAGCGTCGCCGCCGCCCACGCCTTGAGGTCCGCCTGCTCACCTCCATCGCCGTAGCGCTTGAAAAGATCGACGGCATCCTCGTGGGCATCGACCTGTATCGAGTGGTACCGCTTGGTGAAATCGGCGCCCTGCAACGCTTTGAGATCTTTGAGCGTCGACTGCTGCTTGTCCGTCATCGCAACCGGCAGCGTTGCTTTGACCTTCCCGCCGGTCACCAGGCCGTTGAGGTCAGCCGTGGTCTTCTCATGATCGGTAACCATCTGTTGCGCGAAAGCCTTCGTCGCGTCGTCGGAGCGTTCGAGCGCGAGCTTGCTCGATTCGATTTCGAACATGTCGCTGGTCGCCGCTTCCGTGACGAAATCCTGCGTGGAGGGTGCAACGCCCAGCACCGAATTGACCCCGGTCTTTTCCGTCGTGGATGGAGCAGGCGCGTCGGTTTGAGCGAACGCCGAAGTGGCGAGAAGGGCAGCCGCGAGGGCCAAAGGCAAGCGTACCATGGGTGTCTCCTATGCTGCTAGCTCAACCGGGCATCACAGGCTTTGTTCCTCCTCGAAACGAATAACCTAATCGAGATGTCTATATCTCGTCGAAACGGGTGCCTTCCTTGGAAGGATCGCGCGACAGCACCCGTTCCTCCTCATCGTCGGGCAGGGCTTCGTCGCTCTCCTGATCGGGATTATCGTCATCCTCCTCGGGTAAGGCACCCTCGGTCTCGCGCAGATCAGGGCCGTTCTCAGTCACCGCACTGTCGGGAAGCACTTCAGTACCCTCGAAGGAATCCCAGTCCTGTTGCTCGATGGTGGGGGCTTCGGCTTCATCCTGCTTTTCGGATCGCTTGCTGCGGGGGTCCATGGCGTTCTCCAAATGCTGAGAGCTTCCGTTGACCAATCCCCCGCAAGACCGTTGGTTCCACTGACGCATTGTTCGGCAGACTGGCATCTGCACTGGAGCAAGGGAACGCCAAAGCCGGGTTCTGACTTATCGTGCGAAACCGGGAACGTTCATGCCTCGCAAGCTCGATCTTAGGAGCGGCACGCCTGTCTGGTCTGCCTATCGCCCACCTTCTGTGCCGGTGGATCGCCTGATGCGCGACGTGAAAACCGACGTGCTTATCGTCGGTATGGGCATCAGCGGCGCAATGATGGCCGAGGCGCTGACCCGCGACGGCCGTTCCGTCATTTGCATCGACAGACGCGGGCCGCTGAGGGGATCGACCGCCGCGACGACGGCACTCGTCCAGTTCGAGATAGATCAGCCGCTGACAAGACTGTCCAGGATGATGGGAAACAGTGCCGCTCGCGAGGCTTGGCGACGCTCCCGGCTCGCGGTCATAAACCTGCGCGGCCGCATTGGCGAACTCGGCATCCATTGCCAGTGCGTGTGCACGCCATCGCTCTATCTCGCGGGCGAAAGGCTTGGCGCCTCGGACCTGCGCCAGGAAGCAGAGGCACGGCGGCAGGCAGGCATCGCGGCGTCCTTTATGCCCCGCAATGAGCTGCGCAGCGCGTTCGGTATCGATCGCGCTGCGGCCATTCTCAGTCACGACAATCTCGCGCTCGATCCGAGAAAGCTCACCTCTGGTTTGCTGCTTCACGCACTGGAGCGGAAGGCCCGCTTTTACGCGCCCGCTGAAGCAACGACCCTGGAGGACAATCGCCTGGGCGTGACAGTTGGGACGCGGCAGGGCCCGAGCATCAAAGCGAGGCATCTGGTCCTGACTACGGGCTACGAACTCCTCGATGTCGTGCCGGCGACAGACCATCGCGTAATTTCCACATGGGCGATCGCGACCAGGCCGCAGCCCAACAAGATATGGCCGCAGGCCGCCATGATCTGGGAGGCCTCCGATCCCTATCTCTATCTGCGTGCCACCTCTGACGGGCGCGTGGTCTGCGGGGGTGAGGATGAGGATTTCACCGACGAGGAAAGGCGCGATGCGTTGACGCCGGAAAAGACCGAGCGCTTGGAGAAGAAGCTTGCGCGGATTTTTCCGATGCTCGACACGACAGCGTTTTTTGCCTGGAGCGGCACGTTTGGCGCCACCGGCACCGGCCTTCCCATTATTGGCAGCGTGCCCGGTCATCCGCGTATTCATGCGGTAATGGGCTATGGCGGGAACGGGATCACATTTTCACAGATTGCTTCCGAGATCGTTTCCGCTTCCATTGCCGGCGCACAGGACGCGGACGCAGATCTCTTCGCTTTCAAAATGTGAGCTCGGACACCATCGCGCGAGCGGATTGAAAACTATTCGATCTGCTCGAACGTACACTGGCGCGGCGCTTTATCCGGCCGCCAGCGCAAGAGCTTGGTCCCGTGCCGGAAGCGATCGCCGGTGACGTGGTCGAAACGGACTTCGACGACCAGTTCCGGCCGAACCGGCTCCCACTCTCCGCTGCGCTCGGTGCTCCAGCGGCTCGGGCCGCCCGGCGCCTTGCCGGTGAAGCCGGGTCCGCCGCGCAACTTCTCGAGTCTCTCGGTGAGAGCAGCCCGCTCGTCATTGGCGATGGTCGAGGTGAAGCCGACATGATCGAGCTGCCCGCCGTCATTGTAGAGGCCAAGAAGCAGCGACCCGACTTGCTGCCTGCCATTAAGATAGCGAAAGCCGCCGATCACGCAGTCGGCCGTGCGCAGCCGTTTGACCTTGATCATCGCGCGTTCGCCGGGTCGATACGGCTCGTCGAGCGGCTTGGCGACGACACCGTCGGTCGAACCATGGCCCGAGCCTCGCAGCCATTGCTCGGCAATCGCAATATCGGTGGTCGACGGCGATAGCCCCAGCGCCCTGCCAGCGTGGCCGGACAAGAATTCCTCCAATGCCCGGCGCCGGCCCGCCAAGGGCGCCTCGAGGAGGATCCTGCCGCCCGGCGCGACGAGCATGTCGAAAAGGATCAGCCGCGCTGGCGTCTCGATGCTCAACTTGCGAATGCGGCTTTCCGCGGGATGAAGCCGCATCTGTAGCGCGTCGAAGGAAGCGCGACCGTCGATCTCGATCACGATTTCGCCGTCGACGGCGAAATTCCTGAGGTCGAGGCTTTGAACCACGGCAACCAGCTCCGGGAAGTAACGACCAAGCGGCTTGCCGGATTTCGCTCGAAGATCAACGTCGTCCTTGCCCTTGAAGCCAAGGCAGCGGAACCCATCCCATTTCGGCTCATACTGCCAAGGCCCGTTCTCCTTCGGCAACACTTCCGCAGTTCGCGCTTCCATCGGCGGCGTATCCAGGGGCAAGGGAAAACTGTTCGCGCGCGCCGCTACCATCGCTCTTCCGTATCGCGATCTGGCAAGTCGACGCCGCAGCAGACCCAACTGAGCCGCTGCGAGGATCCGTAGTTGTATTGCGGCTCGAGATCCGCAGGATCGTCGAAGCTTCCGACATGCAGCGCGATCTCGTTGACGGCGGCGTCATATGCCAGCGCAAGCGGAGAGCCGCATGTCTGACAGAAGCCGCGTTTGGCGAGAGGGGATGACCGCCGGAAGCAAGGCTCCTCGCTCAGCCAAGACACGTCGGCAGAAGGCAGCCACGCGAGCACCGCGAAGGCGCTGCCCGTCGCACGGCGGCACATATCGCAATGACAGTAATGCACGCGCGGGTCGCCGGTCACCCGATAGCGGATCTTGCCGCAGAGGCATCCGCCTGAACGTTCGCCAGTCGGCGGGTTGGTGAGAGTCTGCGTTGCATTCATCCAGCTTGAACGCGCTTCGCGGACTGTGGTTTCCGTCGGGAACAGCCGACAAAGCTGGGCGTTGTCCAACATTCCGAGGATCAGGCCTTGAGTCCCAATCACCGCTGCTGCTCGTTGTCCTATGCGCTCTTCCGTTTCATCCCGCTTCACTCGGGCAGAGTTGGGCGGGCATTCTGATGTCGGCTCCGGGCTTGACCTATGGGCCGCTTGGCGATCGCTGCGCGCATCTTTGCGTCGACATGCAAAACCTGTTCGCGCCACCGTCGGAATGGGCAACCCCCTGGATCACCCGGGTCGCTCCGAAAATCACCGGGCTGGTCGAAAGAAAGACCGAGCAAACCATCTTTACCCGCTTCATTCCTGCGATGAGGGCGGGCCAGGGCGCCGGCACCTGGAGGCGTTATTACGGGCGCTGGGCCTCGATGACGATCGAGGCCGTGGATCAGGAGATGGTGGATCTCCTGCCTGAGCTGCGGGCATTTTGTCCGCCGGCGCAAGTGATCGACAAGCATGTCTATTCGCCTTGGCCGGAAGGCAGGCTGCAGAGCAAGCTCGCCGCCCGCCGGATCGACACGTTGGTGATCACCGGCGGCGAAACCGATGTCTGCGTGCTCGCCACTGTCCTCGGCGCGATCGACATCGGCTACCGAGTCGTGCTGGTGACAGATGCACTTTGCAGCTCGTCGGACGCCACCCATGACGCGCTGATGACCGTCTACCATCAACGGTTTGCCCAGCAGGTCGAGACGGTCGAGATGGAGGTCGTTCTCTCGGCCTGGAATTGAGAGAGGCGCCGCTACGTCTCGAGGTCGATCAGCGCAATGCCAAGCTCGGACCGCTTCCTGCGGCGCAGGTAGCCGGGCGATTCCAGCACCGTGACTTCCAGCGTGGGCTGCACGAAACCTTCAAGCAGATGCCCGCCGCGCGTCGACCCGTCGCCGAGACCAAGCACGGCATGCACGTGAAGACTGGATTTGCCACTGTCGTCGACAGCGATGTCGCCGATCGCACTCAGGACCTCACATTGTTCCGGGACAGGGATTCTCCGGTAGGATTTCGACTGGACATCAAACCAACCCACCACCGCCTTCTCGAACGCCCCGATCGCAGTCAGCGACGCCGCGGTAATGCCCTGCTCGGTCGCAAAGGTGGTCAGACGGGCGAAAGCTTCTTCGCCCGGTTCTAGCACGACCACAAAGGTCTTTTGTCCTGACGTTTCCGCCACCAGCTTCGATTTCATGATCAACACCACTTCAACTGTCTCGATCCAAAACTCGAAATCGGGCTCGTGTGTTCCGTGTTTGATGCCGAGGCCGTTGAGCACCTTTTTGTGAGTGTCGGCGGTTTCGCGGCTCAATTGGGAACAATGTTTCGGCTCGGTGGTTAGCGCGAATGACCAGCCAGCGACGGAGCGAGCCATGTCCCACCCTTCAGCCTCCCATGCTACCGGTCTCAACCGACGAAATTTCATGACAGGTACGGTGTCTGCCGCCGCAGCCGTGCCTCTGCTGGCCTCATCGGCGAAAACCGAAGTAGTCAGACCGTCTGGCGCGCGACTAAGGGAGCCGATTGTCACAACACTTCGGATCAACAAGCAACGTCACGAGCTTTCGCTCGATCCCAGAACAAGCCTGCTTGACGCCCTGCGCGACCATGCCGGGCTCACCGGCACGAAAAAGGGCTGCGACCATGGCCAGTGTGGCGCCTGCACGGTGCTGGTCGACGGCAAGCGAGTGCTCTCTTGCCTGAGCTTCGCCGTAATGAACAACGGCAAGGAGGTGACAACCATCGAGGGGCTGGCGTCGAGCGACGGCGCTCTGCATCCAATGCAGCAGGCCTTCGTCGATCATGACGCATTCCAGTGCGGCTACTGCACGCCGGGCCAGATCATGTCGGCAATCGGCTGCGTCAACGAGGGCCATGCGCAATCCGAAGACGACATCCGCGAATATATGAGCGGCAACATCTGCCGCTGTGCCGCCTATCCCAACATTGTCGCCGCCGTCTTGCAGGCACGCGACGAGATGAAGGGAGCCTGATATGCGCCCCTTTGTCTATGAACAGCCAACCGACATCTCCGCGGCGGTCGCTGCAGCGTCCCGCTTTACGACTCGCGATGACCAGCCGACACAAGCGAACGCGCAGTTCATCGCCGGCGGTACCAATCTGGCCGACTATATGAAGCTCGGAGTCGCTGAACCGAACCGTTTGCTCGACCTTAACCACCTCAAGGAGCAAGAGCTCAGGGAGATCCGGGTAACGGAAGACGGCATCCGGTTCGGCGCTCTAGTGCGCATGGGCGAAGCCGCCGATCATGGCGAGGTCAAGCGGCGCTATCCGGTCATTGCCGACAGCTTGCGGCTGGCCGCGAGCGGACAGATCCGCAACATGGCAAGCCTTGCCGGCAACGTCCTGCAGCGCACACGATGCGAATATTTCCGCGAGACGTCTTGGGCCTGCAACAAGCGGGTGCCCGGCTCGGGCTGCGCGGCGATTGAAGGTTTCAACCGGCAGCATGCCGTGCTGGGCGCTGGCGAGGCATGTATCGCTACCTACCACGGTGATTTTGCGCAGGCGCTTATCGCGCTCGATGCCGTCGTTCGCGCAGAAGGCTCGCGTGGCACGCGAAAGATCCCGCTGGCCAAGCTGCACCGGCAGCCCGGCGATACGCCCCATATCGAGACCGATCTCGCCGCAGACGAGATCATCACCGCGATCGACGTGCCCGCCATTCCGTGGGCGCGGCGTTCCCTCTACTTGAAGATCCGCGACCGGGAATCCTACGCCTTTGCGTTGGCCTCCGCTGCCGTCGCGCTTGATCTCGATGGCGACAGCGTTCGCGAAGCGCGGATCGCGCTGGGCGGCGTCGCCACGGTGCCTTGGCGAGCCAGCAAGGCCGAGGCCGCACTGCAAGGAAACAAGCTCGACGAGGCGGCGGCAGGGGCAGCGGCCGACGCCGCCTTCGCCGATGCCCAACCGCGCCAGCACAACGCATTCAAGATCGAGTTGGGCAAGCGAACGTTGGTACGCGCTCTGCTCGAAACCCGCGACATGAAGGTGTGACCATGGACGCTACCGCTCCAAGACCCAAGGACAATCAGGGCGAACCGCTGCCGCGTGTCGATGGACGGCTGAAAGTCACTGGCCAGGCCCATTACCCGGCCGATCTGCCGACCGCCAACATTGCCTATGGCGCGTTGGCCACAAGCAGCATCGCGAAGGGGAAGGTGACGAAGCTTCATCTCGATGATGCCCGCGCCGTGCCGGGGCTGCTCGATATCGTGACCTATGGCGATATGGACAAGGTCGAGAGGCCCAAATTCGGCAATTCCGGCGCGACGTCTGTGGGACCTTTGCATGACCGGACCATTTTCCATGATGGGCAAATTATCGCGCTCGCCGTTGCCGAGACATTCGAGGCGGCCGAAGAGGCGGCGCAACTGATCCGCGCCGAGTATGAAGACGAGAAGCCGACCGCGACCTTCGACTCCCCGGGTACGACAACCATTCCCGCCGCCGGCAAGAGTCCTCTGTTCAAGGAAGACGTGAAGGCCGGCGATTTCGACGCCGCCTATGCCCACGCCGCGGTCAAGATCGATCAGCGCTATTCGACACCCACTCAGCATCACAACCCGATCGAGCTGTTCTCGACCACAGCGTTGTGGCAAGGCGACCAGCTTGTCGTGCACGAGCCATCGCAGAACGTGACCGGCTGGAAGGTGGAGCTTGCCCGGCAGTTGAAGATGGACCCCGCGAAGGTTCGCATCGTCAGCCCATTCATCGGTGGTGCTTTCGGGTCGAAGGGGCCGATGACGCCGCGCACGGCAATCGTCGCGGTGGCCGCAAAGCGCCTTGGCCGTCCGGTGCGCTGCGTGACCAGCCGCATGCAGGCCTTCGGCACCCAGACCTATCGGGCTGAAACCAGACATCGCATTCGGATCGGCGCCGGCAAGGACGGCCGCATCACCGCCTTCGCGCATGAAGGCTGGGAAGTGACGTCGCGTCCGGATCCCTATGTCGTCGGCGGCACATCGACGACCGGTCGCATGTATGATTATGGCTCCGTTCTAACTCACGTGTCGCTGGTGCAAACGGACCGCAACACGCCGGGGTACATGCGTTCGCCGCCCGAGACGCCCTATGTCTACGCGCTGGAAAACGCCATGGACGAGATGGCCGTGGCGCTTGGCATGGATCCAGTCGAGTTCCGCCGCATCAACGAGCCCAAGGTGGAGCCGATCGGCAAGAAGCCGTTCTCCAGCCGCTCGCTGATCCAATGCTACGACCAGGCAGCGGAGGCCTTCGGATGGGCCAAGCGCAATCCGAAGATCGGCGCGATGCGCGAAGGCGACTGGTTGGTCGGCATGGGTTGCGCAACGGCGATTTACCCAACGGCCGTCGCGCCATGCGCGGCGCGGGTGCGCCTTACCGTCGACGGCGATGTGCGGCTGCAATGCGGTTCGCACGAGATCGGCACCGGCGTGCGCACCGTGGCCGCTCAGATGGCTTCCGAGCGGCTCGGCGTCAGCATCGCACAGATCAGCGTCGAAATGGGCGACAGCAGCCTGCCTCCCGCGCCTGTCTCAGGCGGCTCGATTTCCACGGCAAGCGTCTGTTCGGCGGTGCTGAAGGCCTGCGACGCTATCCGCACCAAGCTTTACGAAGCGGCGACCGCGGAAGGCGCCCCGCTGGCCGGATCGCATAACGAGGAATTTGAGCTTACTGACGGAAAGATCGTGGCCAAGAGCGGTGCCTTCGCGAAGGTCGAGGACGTCTTTAAGGCCATGCAGGTTGGCGCGATCGAGGAATATGCCGAGTTCGCGCCCAAGGGCGCGACGCCGGAGGCACTGAAGAAGCTCTATGCCGGGATGCCGGAATTCCACGGTGGCGAGCAGGACAAGGATTCGGTGAAATATGCCTTCGGCGCCGAGTTCGTCGAAGTTCGCATCAACCGCTACACCAGGGAAATCCGCGTGCCGCGCATTGTCGGCGCATTCGCGGCCGGTCGCATCATGAACACGCGGACGGCGCGAAGCCAGTTGATGGGCGGCATGATCTGGGGCATCGGCCAGGCGCTGCACGAAGCGACCGAAGTCGACCGGCGCTACGCCCGCTATGTGAATCGCGACCTGCAGGACTATCTTGTGCCCGTCAACGCCGACATCAAGGACCTGCAGGTGATCCTGGTTCCGGAGGTCGACCATGCGGTCAACCCGGCCGGCGTCAAAGGCCTCGGCGAACTCGGCAATGTCGGCACGGCCGCCGCCGTCGCCAGTGCGGTCTACCACGCCACCGGCAAGCGCATCCGCGATCTGCCGATCAGAATTGAGCAGTTGCTTACCTGAGCAGGCCCCACGGCGAACACGCATAGATATCTCCTTGACAGGAGAGGCCCATGTTTCACATCGGCATGTGGATGCTGCCCATTGCGGGCATACCTCTGATCCTCCTTCTAATCTGGATGTATTTCCTTGCCAGGCGCCGAAGCCGGCGGCTGGCGGAGCGGAGGGGTCGGCCGACACAGCTGACGGAGCGGCGGCGGCGCACTGACTTGGAAAGCTGAGACACGGAAAGCTAAAGGCCGGTTGCTTGACCCTTCAACCTTCAACCCGCCGGTAACGCGTAGGCGATGACTTCATCGCCGACCTTGGTCTCCATGAAATGATGGCCGCCGGGCGCGATGACGATGTATTGCCTGCCATCGACCTCATAGGTCATCGGCGTCGTCTGGCCACCTGCGGGAAGATCGGCTTGCCAGACCTGTCTGCCGGTCTTGATGTCGATCGCGCGCAACTTGTCGTCGGTAGTCGCGGCAATGAAGATCAGGTCGCCGGCCGTCACCAGGGGGCCGCCGTTGTTCGGGGTTCCGATGGTAAGCGGCAGCATGGAGGGAATGCCGAACGGTCCGTTATTGTCGGCGCTGCCCAACGGCTCGTCCCACAGCGTCTTGCCGGTCTTGAGGTCGATGGCGCGGATGTGGCCGTAAGGCGGCTTCGAGCACAGCAGCCCTGTGGGCAGGCGCCAACCGGCATTGACGGCGATGGCGTATGGCGATCCGGCCTGAGGGTCGCCGATGTCCTTGGCTTTTTTCGAACTGCCGCCCTTGTCGATCGGCCTGAAGCCCATCTGGTCCGCTTTCTCGCGCGGAATGAGCTGATTGAAATTAGGCATGTCGTTGTAATTGGCGATCAACACGCCGCTGTCGGTATCGACAGCGATGCTGCCCCAGTCAGAGCCGCCATTATAGCCGGGATATTCGATGAAGGGCCGGTCGACCGTCGGCGGGGTGTACTCGCCCTGATAGGAGGCGCGATGGAATTGGATGCGGCAGTAGAGCTGGTCCAGCGGGCTCATGCCCCACATGTCTTTCTCGGTCAGCACCGGCTGGTCGAGATGCGCGTAGCCTGAATAGGGCTGCGTCTTGGAGAGCTTGTCCGGTTCGACGCCGCCGGAAGGCACATTGCGCTCCTCGACTGGGAAGAGCGGCTTGCCGGTCTTACGGTCGAGCACGTATATCTGGCCCTGCTTGCTGGGCACGATGATGGCGGCGATCTTGCCGGTCACGGTCGGGAAATCGACGAGCGTCGGCTGTGAGCCGAGGTCGTAGTCCCAAAGGTCGTGATGCACCGTCTGGAAATGCCAGACCGGCTTGCCCGTGGTGACATCGACGGCGACGATCGATGAGTTGAACTCGTTTTCGAAATCCTTGCGGTCGACACCGTAATAATCGACGGCGGCGTTGCCGAGCGGCAGGTAGACATAACCGAGCTGCGGATCGGCTGCGGCGACGGTCCACATGTTTGGGGTGCCACGCGTGTAGGTGTCGCCGGCAGGCGGCGCGCCGGTGCGGTCGGGATGTCCCATGTCCCATGCCCAGGCGAGCTTGCCGGTGGTGGCGTCATAGCCGCGGACGACGCCCGAAGGCGCGTTCTCTGCCTGACCGTCCTTGACCTGCGCGCCGACCACGGCAATCCCGCGCACGATCGTCGGCGGCGCGGTGACAGAATACCAACCGGGTACCGTCTCGCCGATGCCTTGCGTGAGGTCGACGACGCCCTGCTGGCCGAAGTCCGTACAGGGTTTGCCGGTCTTGGCATCGATGGCGATCAGGCGCGCGTCCAGTGTTCCGATGAGAATCCTTGTCGCGCAGGCTTGATCCGCCTTGGCGCCCGGCACGGCGAAATAGGCAACACCGCGACAGCTCGCGCCATAGGGTATGGCGTCGTCGGGGACCTTCGGGTCGTAACGCCATTCTTCCTTGCCGCTGCGGGCATCGGCGGAAATGACGATGTCCTTGGCCGAGCAGGCATAGAGATGGCCGCCGATCTCGAGCGGCGTGTTTTCGGGCGAGTAGAGGTCCTTGGTCGCTTCGTTCGGCATGTCGCCGGTGTGGAAGGACCAGGCGCGGGTAAGCTTGGAAACGTTGGCTGCGGTGATCTGGTTGAGCGGAGAGTAGCGTGTCCCCAATTCCGATCCGCCATAGACCGGCCAGTCATTGCCGGCCTGGTGGGTCGCGGTGTCCTGCGAGGCTGGCGCTCCGTTCGGCGCGGGCTGCACGGCAGGCGCCGGCGGTTGCGCCGGTGACTGCGCCAAGGCATCGATGTGCAGGAAGCCGAACGCGCCCAGCGCAATGACCGGCAGCAGCAGGCTTGTCACATAGGCGGCGTTCCTGCGGGCTCGGCTGCCGATGTCGCGGAAGGCCGGAACGGCAAGTAGGACGAAGATGAGGATGATCGTGGGAGCCAAGACGCGCGGCATCAGCGCCCAGCTGTCGAGACCGACCTCCCAATAGGCCCAGGCAAGCGTTGCGAGCCATGTCAGGACGTAAAGCCAGACACCGGCCATATTTCCTGCGAGCAGCAGAATGCCCGCGAGCAGCAATGCGATGCCGGCGGGCAGATAATACCAGGAGCCGCCGAGCGCGATGAGCCAGGCGCCACCGCAACCGATCAGCAGGCCGAGAACGGCCAATAGGATGCCAACCAGCGCTCTCCACCAGTAGGCGACACCGCGATGGCGCAGAGGACGATGGGGGTTGTTTGCGGCGGCGTCGGTCATGGCATTTTCCAGCGTGAAACAGATCGTGATATCTGGCGAACGCATGCAGCCGGCTGTGGTTGCGGATTAAATTCGGGACACGCCGTCGCTGCCGGTCACCATTCTGTGATCCTTTCGCGGCTTCGGAACCTTCGTGGCGAAAGCACCGTTAGGTGTCGTCAACTCTGAGTTTGCCTTCAGCAGAATCGGCGAGGGGATGCCGCAGATCTTCTCGAAAAACGCCAATGGCGTTGCGCGCTTTGTCATCTGGGGAAGCTGTGCCGTTCTGCTGATCGCCGCCGCGATCGGGACAATTCTTCCCCGTTCGGACCTGGTAACGGGAGTAGGTGAGCCATTGGCGCAGCCGGTGCCGTTCAGTCACAAGCACCATGTCGGCCAACTCGGCATCGACTGCCGCTATTGCCATAACGGCGTCGAAACCTCGTCGTCAGCGGGTCTGCCGGCGACCGAGGTCTGCATGACCTGTCATTCGCAGCTTTTCACCAACGCGGCGATGTTGGCGCCGGTACGCACAAGCCTTGCCAGCGGCAAGCCGATCGAATGGCAGCGCGTCAACAGCGTGCCCGATTTCGTTTTCTTCAATCACGCCATCCACATCAACAAGGGCGTCGCTTGCGAAACCTGCCATGGCGAGGTCGACCAGATGCCGCTGACGATGCGGGCGCATACGCTGAGCATGGAATGGTGCCTCGGCTGTCATCGCAATCCCCGTCCCAATCTGCGTCCGCCGCGGGACGTGTTCCTGACGCACTGGCAGCCACCTGAGGACATCGCCGAGATCAGGCGACAGCTGATCGGCATGCTCGACATCCATCCCGAGACGATGACGGATTGCTATGTCTGCCATCGCTGACGACAGGCATGGTCCCGCCATCGACATTGCGGCTCTTCGTAAGCGGCTGACGAGCGGCCGCGACATGTGGCGCAGCCTCGACGAGATTGCCGGCACCGTGGAATTCCGGCGCTTCGTCGAAGCCGAATTTCCGGCGATTGCCGAACGTCTGCCGGCAAGGCCAAACCGGCGCACGCTGCTGAAGCTGATGGGCGCTTCGCTGTCGCTTGCCGGGCTGGCCGCCTGCAGCAGGGCGGAAAGCATTGTGCCCTATGTGCGCCAGCCGGAAATGCTGACCCCCGGCAAACCCGCCTATTACGCGACCGCACTGTCCAGTGACGGCTTCGGCATCGGCGCGATCGTCGAAAGCCATGAAGGGCGGCCGACCAAGGTGGAGGGCAATCCCGACCATCCGGCGTCGCGCGGCGCGACCGACGCTGTGATGCAAGCGGCAGTGCTGACGCTGTTCGACCCTGATCGCTCGCGCACCCCGCTCAAGGATGGACAGCCGGCATCCTATGGCGATTTCCTCAAGGACATGGCGGCGCTCGTCTCGCGATGGGCGGCATCGCAAGGGCAGGGCGGAGCGCTGCTGGTTGAAGCGACTACCTCGCCGACTCTTGCGGCGCAGATCGATGCGCTGCGGGCACGCTATCCGAAACTGAAAATCCATCGTCACGACCCGTTGGCGATACCGGCCGCGGCGGACGCGTCACATGCACTGTTCGGATCGGCGCTGACGCCGGTCTACCGCTTCGATCGTGCCGAAACGATCGTCAGTCTCGACGCCGATTTCCTGGGCGAGGGGCCGGGGCGGCTGGCTTACGCGCGCGACTTCGCGGCGCGGCGACACGTGCGCAGCCCGAACGACGGGATGAGCCGGCTTTATGCGGTGGAATCGACGCCGACGATCACCGGCGCGGCGGCCGATCATAAGATAGCGATACGGCCGAGTGAGGTCGAAGCCGTGGCTGCCGGGCTTCATGCCACGCTGGAAGCCCAAGCCGGGGCGCCCGTAGCGCCAATCGACCAGACTCCGATCGACGCGCCATGGATGAATGCGCTGGTCGATGATCTGAAGGCAGCCGGCCGCAACGCACTGGTCGTGCCGGGTGCGCATCAGAGCGCGTTCGTTCACGCTGCCGCGTTTGCCGCCAATGCTAGCCTTGGTGCGCTCGGCAATATGGTGGAGCTTATCGAGGCGCCGGATGCGCTGCAGGTCGATGGTGATCTGGAGGCGATGTGCGAAGCGATCGGCCACGGGGCGATAGACACGGTCGTCGTCTTGGGCGCAAACCCGTTGCACACCGCGCCGGCGGGCCTCGATATGCTCAAGGCGTTCTCCGGCCTGAAGCTGATTGTCCATCACGGGCTCTACCGCGGCGAGACGGCATTCCTGGCGCATTGGCACGTGCCGGCGGCGCATGAACTCGAGAGCTGGAGCGACATCCGAGCCTATGACGGCACGGCCTCGCTGGTGCAGCCGCTGATCAGGCCGCTTTACGATGGCAAGACCGTACATGAACTGCTTGCTTTGCTTGGCGGCCAGTTCGAGACCGATCCGCTGTCGCTTGTCCGGCAGCATTGGGCAGAGCTCGATGATGACGCGTGGAGAAAGGCTCTGCGCGACGGCGTCATAGCGAACAGTGCCGCCAGGCCGGTGTCCGTCACAGCGGGGGCGGACCTGGCCGGGCTGAAGCCGGCGGCAGACGCAGGGAGCGGCATCGATATCCGCTTCGTCGCTGATCCCTGGCTGCGTGATGGGCGTTTCGCCAACGCATCATGGCTGCAGGAGCTGCCGCGACCGCTGACCAAGATCGTGTGGGGCAATGCTGCGCTCATATCGCCCGCCACTGCCGAGCGACTGAAGATCGAAAACGGCGATATCATCAATGTCGCCTCAAATGGCGCGGACGTCGATGCGCCGGCCTGGATCGCGCCCGGCCATCCGGACGAAACGATAACGCTTTCCTTTGGCTTCGGGCGAAAGGTCGGTTCCGTTGCTGCCCTATCGGAAGGCTACGACGCCTTCCACTTGCGCCGTGGTTCGGAGTGGATCGCGAGCGGTGCGGCCATCGCGCCCCGCAAGAACAGCATGCGCGTCATCACCACGCAGCACCACCAGGCAATGGAAGGCCGCGCCATCGTGCGCCACGCGTCGCTCGACGCATTCCGGCAGAGGCCGGATTTCGTGCGCAAGGATGCGCCGCCGACCCCAACGGAATCGCTTTATCCCGAATGGCGCTACGACCAGGAAGCCTGGGCTATGGCGATCGATCTCTCGGCCTGCATCGGCTGCATGGCCTGCGTTTCGGCCTGCCAGGCCGAAAACAACATCGCGCCGGTCGGACCGGAGGAATGTGAGCGCGGCCACGAGATGCACTGGCTGCGCGTGGACCGCTACTATGCCGGGCCGGTCGATGCGCCTGAGACCTTTTTCCAGCCGGTGCCTTGCATGCATTGCGAGAAGGCGCCTTGCGAAGTGGTGTGCCCGGTCAACGCCACCGTGCATACGCATGACGGGTTGAACGCGCAGGTCTACAACCGCTGCATCGGCACGCGCTATTGCTCGCAGAATTGCCCCTACAAGGTGCGGCGCTTCAACTTCCTCGACCACCAGTCCTTCGACAAGGACGAAGCTGGGCCGGAGCGGGGCGTGCACAATCCGAACGTCAGCGTGCGCTCGCGCGGCGTGATGGAGAAATGCACCTACTGCGTCCAGCGCATCAGCGCCAAGCGCATCCAGGCGCAGATCGAAAATCGCGACATCGCCGATGGCGAAGTGGTCACCGCCTGCCAACAGGCCTGCCCAACCCAGGCCATCACGTTCGGTGATCGCAACAGGAAAGAGGCAAAGGTCGTTCGGGAGAAAAGCGCGCCGCAGAACTACGCGCTGCTGGAGGAGCTGAACACACGGCCGCGCACCTCCTATCTCGGCAAGATCTCCAATCCGAACGGCAGGCTTGCCAGGCCAAGCGAGGCGACCGATGGCTGAAGCCGGCGCGAACAGCTCGGCTGTCCTGCGCGGCCGCCACGACTTTCCCGAGATCAGTGGGCGCATCGGCTCGATCGTGCTCAACGGCCGCCTGCCGCGTCATTTCTGGACGGCGTTCTTCCTTTGCTTCCTGCTCGTCCTGCTGCTGCTCTACTCGATCACTTACCTGATCGCCGTCGGTGTCGGCGCCTATGGTATCGACATTCCGGTGGCCTGGGGCACGATGATCTCCAACTTCGTCTGGTGGATCGGCATCGGCCATGCCGGTACGTTGATCTCGGCGGTGCTCCTGCTGTTACGCCAGCCATGGCGCGCCTCGATCAACCGCTTTGCCGAAGCCATGACGCTGTTTGCCGTTGCAATGGCGGGACTGTTTCCGATCCTGCATCTCGGCCGGCCGTGGTTCTTCTACTGGCTGCTGCCCTTGCCCAATGTGCATATGCACTGGCCCCAATGGCGCAGCCCCCTGGTCTGGGATTTCGCGGCGATCGCGACCTATGCCACCGTCTCGCTGCTGTTCTGGTACATGGGTCTTCTGCCGGATCTGGCGGTGCTGCGCGACCGCGCCAGAGCAAGGCCGGCGCAGCTCTTCTACGGCATATTGGCGCTTGGCTGGCGCGGCTCGGCCTATCATTGGTCGCGCTATCAGGTCGTCTATTTCCTGCTAGCCGCCCTGGCCACGCCGCTGGTCGTTTCGGTCCACTCGATCGTCTCGCTCGACTTCACCTTCGCCATCACGCCCGGCTACCACTCGACGATCTTCCCGCCCTATTTCGTCGCCGGCGCGCTGCTCTCCGGCTTCGCCATGGTGCTCACCATTGCCATTCCGCTGCGTTGGGCCTTTTCCGTCGAGGACCTGATCACGGTCAGGCACATGGAGAATGCCGCCAAGCTGATGATCGCCGCCGGCATGGTCGTCGCCTATGGCTATGTCTCGGAAGCATTCTTCGCCTGGTATTCGGGCGAGCCCTACGAACGCGCCATGATGGCCGAGCGCGCGCTAGGTCCCTATGCGCCGCTGTTCTGGACGATGCTCGGCCTGAACTGCGGTGTGCTGCAACTGCTTTGGTTCAGGCGCATCCGCCGCAACATGCCGCTGCTGTTTGCGATCGCCGTTGCCATCAACATCGGCATGTGGATCGAGCGCTACATCATCGTCGTGACGGGACCGAGCCGCGACTACCTGCCGTCGGCCTGGGGCGAGCAGTCGCTGACCTGGCTCGATTTCGGCATCCTATTCGGCTCGATCGGTACCTTCTTCGCACTGGTCTTCCTGTTCATCCGCATCCTGCCGGCGATCACCATCTTCGAGGTCGAGGAACTGGCTGAGGAGGAGGGCAAGCTCAGATGAGCCTCTACGGTCTCGTGGCTGCGTTTGCCGCACCCGAAGCGCTTGTCGAGGCAGCCCGCGGCATGCGCGAGCGCGGCTACCGGCGCATGGATGCGTTCTCGCCGTTTCCGCTGAAGGAATTGGATGAGATACTGGAAATCCGCGCCACGCGCCTGCCCTGGGCCGTGCTCGCCGGCGGGATCGCCGGTGCCGCTCTTGTCTATGCGCTGATCTGGTACTCCGTCGAGATCGACTATCCCATCAATGTCGGCGGCCGGCCGCTGCATTCCTGGCCGCCTTTCGTCGTCATCGCCTTCGAGGCCGGCATTCTCGGCGCAGCCTTCGCCGGCTTTCTGGGTGTGCTCGCGGCCAATGGCCTGCCCCGCTACCATCATCCGGTCTTCAACGCTGAGAGCTTCAGCTATGCCCGCGGTGGCAAGTTCTATCTGCTGATCGAAGCGGCCGATCCGAAATACCGCAAGGGCGTGACCCGGGGCCAGCTGACGCGGCTCGGTGCCGAGACGGTCGAGGAGGTCGAAGCGTGAGCCGACTCGGCCTAACGCTTCTGCTCGGAGCGCTGGCTGTCGCCGGCTGCCGGCAGGACATGGAGGACCAGCCGCGCTACGATCCGCTGGAGGCGAGCAACCAATTCGCCGACGGCATGTCGGCACGCACGCCGGTCACGGGCACTGTCACACGCGACGCCGATCTTTCGCCTGTCCCGGACAAAATCCCCTATCCGATCACGACCGAGCTGCTACAGCGCGGCCAGCAGCGTTTCGACATATTCTGTTCGCCCTGTCACGGCCGCACCGGCGACGGCCACGGCATGATCGTCCAGCGCGGCTTCCCGGCCCCGCCGAGCTACCATCAGGATGCGCTGCGCAAGGCTTCGGACCGGCACTTCTACGACGTCATCACCAACGGCTATGGCGCCATGTATTCCTATGCGGCGCGGGTGCCGCCACAGGACCGCTGGGCGATCGTCGCCTATATCCGCGCGCTGCAATATTCGCGAGCCGCCCCAGTCGCCGAACTTCCGCAAAGCCTGCGCGCGCGGCTTGAAGCGGAGGCTTCGCCGTGAGCCGCGTCGAGCAGCGTTTTTTGGCGGTCGGCATCGCGGGACTTGTTCTTTGCGTTCTTGGCGCATCGCTCGATGCCAAAGCGATGCTGGGCGCCTGGGTCGCGGCAGCTATCTTCGCGATCAGCCTGCCGCTCGGCGCGCTGACCATATTGATGGTGCACGGGCTGACCGGCGGACGCTGGGGCGAGGCGGTCCGCCAGCCTTTGCGGGTCATGATCGCGATGCTGCCATTTGCGCTCATCTTGCTCCTGCCGGTGCTGATGAGACTCGACCTTATCTTCCCATGGGCCGGCGCGGATTCCGCGATGCTTTCTGAGAAGGTTCGAGAGAAGCTTGCTTATCTCAACGTGCCGTTCTTCCTGCTGCGCTTCGCTGTCTGCGCGGCGATCTGGTTCGTTCTCACATGGGTGGTGCTCGGCTCGACTTCAGAGGATTCCGAGAAAGCTGGCAACGGGAGGAAATATGCTCTTGGCTTGATCCTCCACGCGCTTGCCGTCAGCGTCTTTGCCATCGACTGGATGCTTTCGATCGAGCCGGAATTCACCTCGACCATCTATGCGCTTAGTGAGGCCTCCGCCGAAGTCGTCGGAGCTTTCGCCCTGGCGATCCTTGTGCTGGCCGCAAGACGGGCAGTGGAGGTCATACCCGGTGGCGAGGAAGATGTCGCGCTCAGCGAGGACCTTGCCAACATGCAGCTGGGCTTCCTGCTGACCTGGATCTACCTCGTCTTCATGCAGTGGGTTGTCGTCTGGGGCGGCGACCTGCCCGACGAGATCGGGTGGTACATCATTCGCGCGACGGGGGGCTGGCAGTATCTGCTGTGGCTGCTGATTGCCTTGCAGGCGGCTGCGTTCACAGGCTCGCTCAGCCGACGGCTCAAGCGCAGCCATGACGGCCTGGTCTGGCTGGCGGGGGCAGCTCTTGCAGGCCATTTCGCCGATGTGTTCTGGCGTATACGGCCACCGCTGTTTTCCGGCGGTCTGCTAGCGCTCTGGCATGATGCGGTCGCCTGGACGGGACTGGGTGGGCTGTGGCTTGCGCTGTTCCTCTTCCTGCTCCGCCGGCCAGACAGGATCGTCTGGTGGAAGCGGGAGGTCGCCCATGGCTAAGGCGCACCGCCATCCCGAGACGCGCGATGTCCAGCCGCGGGTACTGCTCGCTTTTGGTGGCGGGCTGCTGCTGTTCATCGCCTTGGCCGCGATCGGCATGAAGCTCGCCTTCAACACCACGCCGACATGGCTGCCGGTTCCGACGGAAACCAGTCCGGAAAGCCCCGATCTGCAGACCGCGCCAAGGCAGGACTTGGCAAGTCTTCGCGCCGAGGAGGATCGCCAGCTCAAAATGCTTGGCTGGGTCGACCGCAATGCCGGCATCGCCCGTATTCCGATCGACGACGCCATGTGGGCAATTGTCAGCAACGGTTTGCCGGATTGGTCGCAGCAGCGATCCGCGACGACTGGAGCCGATGACTGCGCCCTGGTCACAGCGGCCGTTCCCCGAGCTCCGCAGGCCCAGAATTGCCGACGGCAAAGCGGGGCAGGGCGATGAGAAGCTTGTTAGCCGCCCTTTGTCTATTCGTTGCCGGCGCGGCCCCTGCCGCCGAGCGACCGACATTCGATCCAAAGCTCGGCGCACAGCTGACGCTGGACCGCGAACTGATCGACGCCAGCGGCCGGAAGCTGACGCTGGGCGAAACGCTGGGCGGCCGTCCGGCGCTTGTCATCTTCGGCTACGATAAATGCCCGAACCTGTGCGGCGTTACCCAGCAGGCCGTTGCCTCCGACCTGAACAAGACATCGCTTCGGCCGGCAGACTACCGCGCGCTGTTCATCTCGATCGATCCCGAGGAGACCCCGGCCGACGCGGCCACGGCGCAAGATGACATCGCTTCCGCCGCCGGTCCGGCAGGCCTGCCCGCCTGGCGTTTCCTGACCAGCAGCGATGGCGCAGGCGCAGCGCTCGCGAACGAAGCCGGCATCACTTTCGACCGGCGCAAGGGCATCGATCAGTTCGTCCATCCGATCGCGGTCATAGCACTTACGCCGTCGGGCCGGATTTCACAGGTGCTGCCGGCGCTGACCTTCACGCCGCGCGATCTCAAGCTCGCGCTGGTCGAAGCGTCGGAGAACAGGCTCGGATCGATCGCCGATCACATCTTCCTGCTCTGCGCCGGCTTCGACAGTTCGAAAGGCCAATACACGCCAACGATCTGGGCGGCGCTGAAAGTCGCGAGCCTGGCAACGCTGCTTGGCCTCGGCGCAACCGTTCTCTGGCAGAGCTGGGGGAGGGAAAGGTGAGCTTCGGCATTCCCTTCTTCCCCCAGGAGGCTTCCTCGGAAGCCGGCCAGGTCGATGCGCTGTTTTACACTTTGCTTGCTTTTTCCGTCGTTCTCGGACTGGCGCTGACCGGACTGGTCGTCGGCTACGCGGTGAAATACCGCGTCGGCTCAAAGGCGGATCGAACAGGCAAGCGTTCCCGCAGCCTGCCGCTGGAAATGAGCTGGACCGTCGCCAGTCTGATCGTCGCTTTCATCTTCTTCGGCTGGGGCGCGACGCTATTCGTTCGCCGCGACCATCCGCCGGCGGACGCGCTCGAGATCACCGGACTCGGCAAGCAATGGATGTGGGAGTTCAGGCAGCCGGGCGGCCAGCGCGAGATCAACGAATTGCATGTTCCCGCCGGCAAACCTGTCGTGGTGTCGCTCGCCTCACAGGACGTCATCCACTCCTTCTACGTGCCGGCGTTCCGTATCAAGCAGGATGCGGTGCCGGGCCGCACGACGCATATCTGGTTCATCGCCACCGAGCCAGGCCGCTACCACCTGTTCTGCGCCCAATATTGCGGCACGCAGCATTCCGAAATGGGCGGCTGGGTGACCGTGATGGCGCCCGAGCAATATGCCGCGTGGCTGAACAGCCAGGGCGAAGGCGAGACGCTTGCCGCGGGCGGCGAGAAATTGTTTCGCGCGCTGGGCTGCTCGGGCTGCCATGGCGCGAGCAGCAAGGTGCGGGCGCCGTCGCTTGACGGCATCTTCGGCCGGCCGGTGGCGCTCGACAACCAGCAGACGGTGATCGCCGACGAGCGTTATCTGCGCGACTCCATCCTCAATCCGAAGAAGGAAATCGCGGCGGGCTATGAACCGGTCATGCCGAGCTTCGACGGCTTGATCGACGAAGGCGAACTTCAGATGCTGCTTGCTTATCTGAAGTCGCTTTCGCGTCAACCAACGGCTGGAGCCAAGCCATGACCAACGCGGCGATGCAGGGTACGTATTTGGGGGAGGGGAGCGGGCCTCGCGCTTGGCTGCTGACCACCGACCACAAGCGCGTTGCATGGCTCTACCTGATCTCGCTGACTGCCTTCTTCTTCCTCGGCGGCGCCATGGCGGTGCTGATGCGCGTCGAGCTGGCGACACCGGCGGGCGACCTCGTCTCCGACGATGTTTACAACCGGCTGTTCTCGCTGCACGGCATCATCATGGTCTGGTTCTTCCTGGTGCCGTCGATCCCGGCGACACTGGGCAATTTCCTTTTGCCGCTGATGATCGGCGCGCGCGACCTCGCGTTCCCCCGGCTGAACCTCGCCAGTTGGTATGTCTTCATCTTCGGCAGCCTGTTCGCGCTGTTTGCGGTGGTAGCCGGCGGCGTCGACACCGGCTGGACCTTCTACACGCCGCTGTCGACGCTCTATGCCAACGGCTGGGTCTCGACCGCGGCCTTCGGCGTCTTCATCGTCGGCTTCTCGACGATCATGACCGGCATCAACTTCATTGTCAGCGTGCACACGCTGCGCGCGCCGGGGCTCACCTGGTTCCGCCTGCCGATCTTCGTCTGGACGCTTTACGCCACCAGCCTGGTGATGGTGCTGGCGACCCCGGTGCTTGCCGCCTCGCTGATCCTGATCGTGCTGGAGCGTGTCTTCGGCATCGGCATCTTCAATCCAGACCTCGGCGGCGATCCTTTGCTCTTCCAGCATCTCTTCTGGTTCTACTCGCACCCTGCGGTCTACATCATGATCCTGCCCGGCATGGGCGTGGTGTCGGAGGTGCTGCCCTGTTTCAGCCGCCGGCCGCTGTTCGGCTACAAGGCCGTGGCGATATCGTCGATGGCGATCGCCGTCTTCGGCTTCCTGGTCTGGGGCCACCACATGTTCGTCAGCGGGCAATCTTCCTATGCCGGCGTGGTGTTCTCGTTCCTGTCCTTCTGCGTCGCGATCCCGTCGGCAATCAAGGTCTTCAACTGGAGCCTGACGCTGCGCAAGGGCGAGATCAGCTTCGAGACGCCGATGCTTTACGCGCTTTTCTTCCTTGCGCTGTTCACCTTCGGCGGGCTGGCGGGGCTCTTCCTTGCGTCGCTCGCGGTCGACGTGCATGTCCACGACACCTACTTCGTCATCGCGCATTTCCACTACATCATGGTCGGCGGCATGGTGACCGCCTATATGGCCGGCCTGCATTTCTGGTGGCCCAAGCTGACCGGCCGCATGTATTCGGAAACGGCGGGGCGGATTGCGGCAACGACCACTTTCATCGGCTTCAATCTGACCTTCTTCCCGCAATATGTGCTGGGCTTCGACGGCATGCCGCGGCGCTACCATACCTATCCGCCGGAATTCCAGTTCTGGAACGTGTTGTCCTCGGCTGGTGCCGTGGTGCTGGCGATCGGCTATTTGATGCCGTTGTTCTATCTCGGCTGGTCGCTATTTCGCGGCGCCCGCGCGCCCGACAACCCGTGGAACGCCACTGGGCTCGAGTGGCAGACAAGCTCGCCGCCGCCGCCGCATAATTTCGAAACCATGCCGGTCGTGACCAAACCGGCCTACGCCTATGACATGAAGGGGCTTGAGCATGAGCGCTTCAGCCCGCACCGGGAGTCGGCGCAATGACCGGCACCGAAAGCATCGCTTTTGATACCCCTCAACGCGAACGGCGCGCCGACACTTTTGCCATGTGGGTGTTCATCGGCTCCGAGGCGATGCTGTTCGGCGCGATCTTCCTCGTCTTCTTCGTCGCCCATATCGATTTCGGCCCTGCCTTCGCGGCTGCCTCGAAACACCTTTCGCTGCCGCTCGGCACCTTCAACACGGCCATTCTGATCACCAGCAGCTTTACAATGGCGCTGGCCCATATGCTTGCGCTTCAGAGACGCTGGCGCGCAACAATCTGGGCGCTGGTCGCGACGGTGACGCTAGGCGCGTGCTTCCTGATCGTGAAAGGGATCGAATACGGCAAGGAGATTCACGAAGGACTGGCGCCGCTCCTTGGCCTGCCGTTCCGCTATGCCGGGCCGGATCCGGTCCACGCCGAATTCTTCTTCGGCCTCTATTTCGCGATGACCTCGCTGCATGCCCTGCACCTGATCGGCGGCATCGTCGTCATCGCCGGTATGGTCGCGCTCTGGCCGACGTCCAGCCCTGCCAACCGCCAGCGCCGGGTCGTAGCCGTCGGCCTCTACTGGCACTTCGTCGATATCATCTGGGTGTTCATGTTCCCTGTTCTTTACCTGATCAACCGATGAGCGAACTTCGCAAACTCACCTTTGGCTATCTCGGGCTGCTCGCGCTTCTGGCGCTGACGGTCGCCTCGTCCTTAATTGATCTCGGCGGCTTCAACGTCGCGCTCAACCTTGCGATCGCTGCAGCGAAAGCGGCCCTGATTGCCCTGCTGTTCATGCATCTGACCGGGACGTTGCCTCGGCTTGCTGTCGCGGCCGCCGGGCTTTGGCTGATCATCCTATTCGGGTTGACGGTGATCGGCCGATAGCCGGAGCCGATTTCTAATCGGCGTATCGAATGCGAACGTCGGCTTCCTAGGCAAACGCTCACAAAGTCGCCAGTTTCGCCCCATTGCGGCCATGCTGGAACATGGGGTGGAGTGATAGACGTGGCGTTACCGAGCGTTATCCGACGCTGGCATCTTCGGGACGGATTTTCGATCCGGGAGATTGCACGGCGCACGGGATCGTCGCGGAACCCGATTCGCGAATACCTGCGATCCGACGAGTTGAGCCTCGGCTGCTGCAGGTCGCTCCGGACGGTCGACCATCTCGTCATCGATCTTTGCGAACCTTTTCCGGCCGTGAGCCCGGCACGAACAGCGGCATGACAGACGTCATCAAGCTCACCATTGGGCCGTGGCCTTGACCGTCACATGTCCATCGGATGCCCGCACCTCCATTTCCATCTCGCCCTTTCCATGAGCCGTTCCGCTCAGAAGCAAGGTCTGCGGGCCGATCGCGGGACGCACGCCGCGAAAGGAGAAACGGCGTGGCGCTTGCCCGGCAATGACCGCGGCGAAGTTCATCAACAACGTCGCCTGGAGCGGCCCGTGGATGACAAGTCCGGGGTAATGCTCGACATTTGTGGCGTAGGGCGCGTCGTAGTGGATGCGATGCCCGTTGAATGTCAGCGCGGAGTACCGAAAAAGCAGAACCGGATCGACGTCGACGATCCGCTCATGCGATGCGGGCGACCTTGGATCCGGCAGCGTCGGGGGCGCCATGCCAACTTCCGCAGGGCGATAGACAATGATCTGGTCTTCCTCGACGACAGGGCCGGCGGCATTGGAGATTTCGTGATGGACAGTAACGAAGGTAAGCCGGCCGGTGCGCCCTTGTTTTTCCTCGACGACGCCTAGCGTCGAGCGGCGGCGGATCGTGTCGCCGCTGCGGATCGGCGCCAGAAGACGGATGTCGCTGCCCGCCCACATGCGGCGCGGAAGCGGCACCGGCGGCAGGAACCCGCCCTTGGCGGCATGTCCGTCCGGGCCCAGTTCACTTGCGTCGGCAATGTCGGGCGTCAGGCACCAGTGCAGGCCGGGCGGGGCCTCGTCGCGGCGCGCCGCGTGAGGGCCAAGCGTTGCCTCGAAGCTGGCGACAAGGCGAGGGGTCACGATGTCGTCGACCTCGCGGGTGCGCCCGACCCATTTCTGCAGCGCCCAGCTCGAATCCAGGCTCATATGACTGACTCCTCAGGCTGCGAATTCGGACCGGATACGGTCGGTGTCGGCGCTAAGAGCAGGGACCGTGGGGGCTTTGCCGAGGCCTTCGGGGCGGCCTGCGGGCATCGGGACGGTGATCCGTTTGCCGTCCGGCAACTCGACCTCCATCCGGCGCAAAGCCCTGTGGCGCGAAAGGTCGCGCATCTCGCTGACCCGGCCCCAGGCGATCCGGGCCTCGTCAAGGCGTCGAATGGCTTCCTCACGGTCGATCGCCGCGAAAAGCGGTTCGATCTCGGCATCCAGCGCGGTACGATTGGCCACCCGCCAGGCATTGGTGGCGAAGCGTTCGTCGGCAAATAGATCCTGCCTCCGCAGCACCACCTCGCAGAAGCGCTTCCATTCGCTGTTCTGCTGGATAGAGACCACCACCGCGCCATTGCGGCAGGCATAGGGTCGGTAGGGATAGATCGAGGCATGCGCCAGCCCGTAGCGGCCGGTCTCGCGTCCGGCATATTCGTTATGCAGCAGCGGCACCGCCATCCAGTCGGCCATGCCATCAAACATGGCGATCTCGACGATGCGGCCGCGGCCTGTCTTGCCGCGCGCCAGCAGCGCCTCAAGTATCGCCGCATGCGCGTTCATTCCTGTCGCGATGTCGGCGGCCGACACGCCGACCTTGCAAGGCGACTCGGCAGTGCCGGTCACCGCGCAGATGCCGCTTTCCGCCTGCACCAGCATGTCGTAGGCGCGCATCGACGCGTAGGGTGTGTCCTGCCCGTAGCCGACGATGTTGACGGCGATCAGCCGGGGAAACTTCCGTGCAATCACACCGCAGGAGAGACCGAGCCTGTCGATCGCACCCGGTGCGAGGTTCTGCACGAGGACATCCGCCCGGGCGACCATCCGGTGCAACAAAGCGAGGTCTTCCTCGGCCTTGAGGTCGAGCGCCACGCTCTGCTTGCCGCGGTTCAGCCAGACAAAATAGGCCGACATACCTTCGACGGTGGAATCGTAGTGGCGCGCGGTCTCGCCTTCGGGGCGTTCGATCTTCACGACGCGGGCACCCGCATCGGCAAGGCGGACCGTGCACAAGGGAGCGGCGACCGCCTGCTCGATCGAAACGACGAACAGGCCCTCGAGCGGGCGGGCGGCGTCAGACATTGCGCTGCACTCCAGAGCGGGCGAGCACCCCGGGCTTGAGCCGCTCGTTCTTGCCGTAATCTTCAGCCGGGTGGAAGAACAGGCGCGGCGTTTCGCCGATGTCCTCGAGCCTTTTGCGATAGGCCTCCAGATAGGCCTTGCGGCCGTCGTCGCCGATGCGGCCAGGCATGTAGGCGACGAAAGGCGGCAGCACATCGAAGCCGGCATAGCGAAGCAGGCCGTTGTGGATCGGCCACAACACCGTGAGGATGTCGCCGTCGATACCGTCGGGCGCATAGGTGTCGGCCGAGGTGCCCGTAGTGGCGGCCACCATGGCGAGCTTCCCCTTGAACATGCCGATGTCGTATTTGCGGCCCGGCAAATAGGCAAAGCCACGCGCGAAGACCCGGTCGGCCCAGCCCTTGAGCATCGCTGGCATCCCGAACCACCAGACGGGAAACTGGAAGATCACGAAGTCCGCCCGTTTCAGCTTTTCGACCTCGGCATTGATGTCACCCGCCAGCCGACCCGTCTCATAGGCGGCGGTCTGCTCGCGCTGCAGGCTGAAGAAATCCGGATCGTTGCGCTCGCCGGTCATGTCGCCTGGCCCGGCGACCGGGCTGAAGTCCATCGCATAAAGGTCGCTGAACACCACACCGTGGCCAGCCCGCGTCAGGGTCTCGAAGGCGACGTCCTTCATGGCGCCGTTGAAGGACTTCGGTTCCGGATGTGCATAGACGATGAGGACGTTCACAGCGACCACTCCTAATAAGAACGCGGCAGACCGAGGACGTGCTCCGACAGGAACGACAGGATGAGGTTGGTGGAGATCGGCGCCACCTGATAGAGACGCGTCTCGCGGAACTTGCGCTCGACGTCGTATTCCTCGGCGAAGCCGAATCCGCCATGCGTCTGGATGCAGACATTGGCGGCCTCGTTGGAGGCATCCGCCGCCAGCATCTTGGCCATATTCGCCTCGGCGCCGGGGTTCTTGCCGGCCTCGTAAAGGGCCAGCGCCTCGCGCACCATAAGTTCTGCCGCGCGCATGTTGGCGTAGGCTCTGGCGATGGGAAACTGGACGCCCTGGTTCTGGCCGATCGCGCGGCCGAACACATGCCGGTCCTTGGCATAGGCGCTTGCCTTGTCGATGAACCATTTGGCATCGCCGACGCATTCGGAAGCGATCAGGATTCGCTCGGCATTCATGCCGGACAGGATGTAACGGAATCCCTTGCCCTCTTCGCCGATCAGGTTTTCGGCCGGCACGCGCAAGTCGTCGAAGAAGACCTCGGTGGTGGCATGGTTCATCATCGTGCGGATCGGCCGGATGGTTAGGCCGTTGCCAAGCGCCTGGCCCATGTCGACGATCAAGACTGAAAGCCCGTCGGTCTTCTTCATGCCATCGGTCAGCGGCGCGGTGCGCGCCAGAAGCAGCATCAGATCGGAATGTTCGGCGCGGCTGGTCCAGATCTTCTGGCCCTTGACCACGAAATGGTCGCCCTCGAGCCGGGCGGTGGTCTTCAGCGCGCCGGTGTCGGTGCCACTGGTCGGTTCCGTGACGCCGAATGCCTGCAGGCGCAATTCCCCGGTGGCGATCTTCGGCAAATAGCGCTGCTTCTGCGCCCCCGAGCCGTGGCGAAGCAGCGTGCCCATCGTGTACATCTGCGCATGGCAGGCGCCGCCGTTGCAGCCGGCGCGCTGGATCTCCTCCAGCACGGCAGCGGCGGCCGAAAGCGGCAGGCCGGAGCCGCCATACTCCTCGGGGATCAGGATCGAGAGCCAGCCCGCTTCCGTCAGCGCTTCGACGAATTCGCGGGGGTAGGCCATATCCCTGTCGAGGGCGCGCCAATACTCGCCGGGAAAGCGCGCGCCGAGCTTTGCGACAGCTTCCCGAATGTCCTGATAGTGTTCCATGAATTGCCGGGCCTTTCGTCTCGCTCAGACGTCCAGTATCACGCCGGCACATCTCGACAGCAACGCAAGGCGGGCGTGATCAGCTATGCCGAAATTAAAACCCTTACGGCGCCGAACCGAGAAGCTGGCCGACCCACACGGCCCGCTCGACAAGATCCCGGGCGGTATCCTCTATCGCCTGGCCGGCAAAGCGCGCCAGCCGCGAGGCTGGCCGGTCGGCCGGATAGGCAAGAATGAGGCGGCGCACGGGCACGGGATCGATCAACGGCGCGGCCGTGAGCAGGCCGGCGGCGACATCGGCATGGATGGGCGCCAGCGGCAGGATCGTCCAGCCATGGCCGTTGCGCACCAGGTCCTTCAGCACCGAATAAGTATCCGCCTCGACGCCGACATCGAGCGTGATGCCGGTCTCGACGGCGCAGCGTTCGACGATGATGCGCAGCCCGTGCTTCACGCTCGGCAGCAATAGTCTTTTCCCGGCGAGCGAGGTGAACGGCATGGCGCGCACGGTCGAGAAGCCGGCGGCGGGCGGGCCGATCAGAAAGAGGTTTTCCAGCAGCAGCGGGCGCGTGCGAAGCGATCTCGCCATGCGCGGATCGTAGAGCACCGCGACGTCTATTTCGCCCCGATGCAGCCAATCGAGCAAATAGCCGGTATAGGCGCTGACAAGCCGGAGCTTCGCCTTGGGATGGGCTTTGCCGAAAGCCGCCGCCAGCGGCAGCGAGATGATGTCGGCCACCGTGGGCGGCAAACCGATGGCAACCTCGCCCGTGAGCGGCGCATCGGCGGGCGTGGCGGTCGCGCGGATCTCGTCGATCTCGGCGAGAACGCGCACGGCGTGAGCCAGCACCTCCTTGCCCTGTTCGGACAGGACCATGCCGCGCCCGTGACGCAGGAACAGGGCAAAGCCCAGCTCCTCCTCCAGCATGCGCACCTGGCGGCTCAGCGCCGGCTGCGCGATGTGCAGCCGGTCGGCGGCCTTGCTGAGGCTGCCGAGCTCGGCGACATGGATCAGGGTGCGCAGCTGCGATAGCTCCATAAGCTATCGAATATCATTATATCTGATCACAAGAAATAGACGAAGATTGGATCGGAGAGCTGAAGTAGTCTTATGTCAAATCCAACCTCGGGGGTCCAAGGTGACGGCGAGCAGCCTACAAGCGAAACACCCAGAGGCGGTTGCCTCTGCGGCTCTTCCGGCGGCATCTGAAACGCAGTGGCCGGATCAGGTCTATGACGTGCTCAAGGCCGCCGGCATCAACCAGATGTCCTATGTGCCGGATGCCGGCCATACCACACTGATCCGCCGCTTCAGCGCCGATCCTGAGGTCGTCACCAACGTGCTGACGACGGAGGAGGAGGGCATAGCCATCGCCGCCGGCTCCTGGCTCGGCGGCAAGCGCAGCGTCGTGCTGATGCAATCCTCCGGCGTCGGCAATTGCATCAACATGCTGTCGCTGCCGGTGCAGGCGCGCTTTCCCTTGCTTGTCCTGGTGACGATGCGCGGCGAGTGGGCCGAGTTCAATCCATGGCAGGTGCCAATGGGGCAGGCGACCGAGGTTTCACTGAGGGCAATCGGCCTCAGAGTGCTGCGGGCAGAGACCGGCCCCGACCTAGTGGACACCGTGGCGCAGGCGGCCGCGATGGCCTTCGATGCCGACCAGCAGATCGCCGTGCTCATCGGACAGCGCCTGCTTGGCAAGAAGAAGTGGTGAACGACATGACATTGCCGACGATGGATCGCCGAGCGGCGGTGAAGAGGCTGCTCGACGCGCGCGACGGCGCCCTGATGGTGACCGGGCTCGGCTCGCCGAGCTATGACGTGCATGCCGCCGGCGACCGAGACGACAATTACTACCTCTGGGGCGCAATGGGCGGCGCGGCACTGGTCGGCCTCGGGCTTGCCCAGGCGCAACCGCAGAGGCGGGTGATGGTCATCACCGGAGACGGCGAGCAGTTGATGGCCTTCGGATCGTTGGCGACGATTTCGGTGGCGCGTCCGAGAAATCTCGACCTGATCATTCTGGACAACCAGCATTTCGGCGAGACCGGCATGCAATCCAGCCATACCGGCCGCGGCATCGGCTTCGACAAGGTCGCCGCCGCCTGCGGTTTCGCGGAGGTGGCCGAACTGCGTTCGTTGGAGGAGGTCGACGCGCTCTGCGAAAAGCTGCGCCGCCCTGCGGAGGGCCCTCGCTTGTTCGTGCTGAAGATCACCGCCGAGAACTTGCCGCGCTCGCTGCCGCCGCGCGACGCCGTCGCGGTCAAGAACCGCTTTCGCGCCCATCTGGGCTTTGCCACCTGTTGAGGGCCGATATGCCACTGGTCAGCTTCCAGAACACGGTCGGCGGTCGGCTGCAATCGAGCGCCGACACGTTCGAGAGCTATGATCCCTTCACCGGCAGGCCGTGGGCACTGATCCCGCGCGGCGGCAAGGCCGAAGTGGATGCAGCCGTGGCCTCCGCCAGGTCGGCTTTCCGGTCGAAGGACTGGGCCGGCATCACGCCGACCGCGCGCGGCAAGCTCCTGGTGCGGGTGTCAGAGCTGATCGCCGAGAACGCCGAGCGCATCGCCGCGATCGAGACCCGCGACAATGGCAAGCTGATCACCGAGATGACGGCGCAGCTGCGCTACATCCCCGAATGGTACCGCTATTTCGGTGGCCTCGCCGACAAGATCGAAGGGTCGGTGTTGCCGATCGACAAGGCAGGCATGTTCGCCTTCACCCGCCACGAGCCGCTCGGCGTCATCGTCGCGATCGTGCCATGGAATTCGCCGCTGCTGCTGCTGACCTGGAAGCTTGCGCCGCTGCTCGCGGCGGGCAACACCGTAGTCATCAAGCCCTCGGAATACGCCTCGGCCTCGACGCTCGAATTCGTAAAGCTGTTCGCGCGGGCCGGCTTCCCGCCGGGCGTCGTCAACACCGTCACCGGCATGCCGCAGGAGGTCGGCGTGCCGCTGGTCTCCCATCCCGACGTTGCCAAGATCGCCTTCACGGGTGGCGAGCCGGGCGGGCTCGCTGTCTATCGCGCGGCCGCGGAGGGGTTGAAGACGGTGACGCTGGAGCTCGGCGGCAAGTCGGCCAACATCGTCTTCGGCGACGCCAATCTGGAAAGCGCTGTCAACGGCGCGATCTCCGGCATTTTCGCGGCCAGCGGCCAGACCTGCATCGCGGGCTCACGACTGCTCGTCCAGCGCAAGATACACGACCGGTTCGTGGAGGAGGTGACCACGCTTGCCGCCAGCGCAAGAATAGGCAACCCGGCGCTGCCCGAGACGCAGGTCGGGCCCATCACCACGCAGTCCCAGCGTGAGAAGGTGCTTTCCTATCTCGGGATTGCGCGGCGCGAGGGTGCGTTGTGCGTGCTGGGCGGCGGAAAGCCTGCGTCGGACCAATTGGCGGAGGGCTGGTTCGTCGAACCCACCATCTTTACCGGCGTGAACAACTCAATGCGCATCGCGCGCGAAGAAGTGTTCGGGCCAATCCTTTCGGTCATTCCTTTCGACGACGAGGAAGAGGCATTCGCCATTGCCAATGACAGTCCGTACGGGCTGGCGGCGGGGCTGTGGACGAGCGACATGGGCAGGGCGTTGCGAGGCGCGGCGGCGATGGAAGCGGGCATGGTCTGGATCAATTCATACCGTGCGATCTCCTATATGGCGCCCTTCGGCGGCTACAAGAGAAGCGGTATAGGCCGCGAGAGCGGGCAGGGGGCGATCGATGCCTATCTTCAGACCAAGACGGTATGGATAGATACGGCCGGCAAGACCGCCAATCCCTTCGTGATCCGCTAAGATAGACAAGGGCCCCAAGGCAACGGCCCGCTCAGAATGACGAAGGAACCGCATATGAGACAAGCAGGAAAGGTGGCGGTCGTCACCGGAGCGGCACGCGGCATCGGGCGCGCATGCGCCGAGCGCTTCCTGGCTGAAGGTGCGAAGGTCGTGCTCGGCGATATCGACGCCAGCGAGCTGAAGAGATGCGCCGCCGAGATCGGTACTCCCGAGACCGTGCTTGCGCTGGTCACGGACGTCAGCAGGAAGGACCAGCTCGACGCGCTGGTCGCGGCGGCGGTCGCCAAGTTTGGCCGTGTCGACATCATGGTCAACAATGCCGGCATCGCTCCGGTTCAGGATTTTCTCGACATCAGCGAGGCCGACTACGACCGGGTTCTCGCCGTCAATTTGAAGGGGGCGTTCATGGGCACGCAGGCGGCCGCGCGCCAGATGATCGCGCAGGGGCAGGGCGGCGTCATCATAAATATGTCCTCGATCAATTCCGGGCTCGCCAATCCCCGGGTCGCGACCTACGCGATCTCGAAGGGCGGCATGAACCAGGTAACCGGCACCGCCGCCGTCGCCTTCGCGCCCTACGGCATCCGCGTGGTCGGTGTCGGCCCGGGCACGATCGCCACGGAGATGGTGATGGACGGCACCTTCATCGATTCCGAGGAAATGCGCCGCGCGATCCTTTCGCGCACGCCGCTTGGACGTCTGGGCACGGCGGCTGAAATCGCCTCCGTGGTCGCTTTCCTCGCCAGCGACGACGCGTCCTACATCACCGGCGAGACCATCTACCCCGATGGCGGGCGCCGCGTGCTCAACTACACCGTCCCGGTCAAGGAGTAGGGAAATGGGCATCTTCGACAAGCTGCATCACATCTGCATCGTCGTGCATGACATCGACAAGGCGCAGGCATATTGCGACTCCATCGGTATCGGCCCATGGGAAGCCTACCCGCCGCTGGTCGAATATGAGGAACTGCAGGTCCCGAGTCCCAGGGGCTTCATGGCCATGCAGTACCGGATTTGCAATTTGCCGAATGTCCAGTTGCAGCTCTGCCAGCCAAGTCACGATCCTTCACCGCAGCGGATCCACCTGGATACGAAAGGCGAGGGCGTCTTCCACATCGGCTTCGAGGTCCGTGACGCGGATGCCGCCGAAAGCAAGGCTGAAGGCGATGGCCTTTCCGTGCTGATGCGCGGGCGCCGGGAAAATCGGACCGGCTTCACCTATTACGACACCGCCGACAAGGCCGGTGTGATCCTGCTGACCCGGGCGACGAATTTGCCCGGCAAATAATGTGCCCGGGGAAGGATTTGCGGAGAATATCCGGCGGGGGACGGCTGCTCCGTCAACTGCCCCGCAATTCCTGAAGTCGGTCGACCAGGAATTTGCCGCTGGTGATGATATGCATTTCCAGCAGGCTGACGGCGCGCAGCGTGTCCTTGGCCTCGCACAACTCGATGAGTTGCCAGTGGTCGCGGTCGGATTGCACCTGGATCTCGGTCAGCGTCACCATCATGCGCGTATAGCGTTCCAGCTGCTGGTAGATGCGCCCGACGAGTTCGATCGTCGCCTTGCGGCCGGACGGCGCGTAAAGGGTTGCGTGGAAGTTCCAGTTCAGCTGGTTGGAATATTCGCCGGTCTTGCCCTGCTCCTGGTGCTGTCTGGCACGGTCCCGCGCCAAAGCGAGGTCGGCCTCGCTCATTCTCGGGATGGCAAGGGCGAGCAGCCAGGTCTCGATCCTGGCCCGCAATTCATAAAGCTCGAGGATTTCGTCGAGCGAAATCGAGGAAACCACTGCTCCCTTGTGGGAGACGAGCGTGACGAACCCTTCCGAATGAAGCTGATGCAGCGCCTCGCGCACGGGTATCCGGCTGACGCCGAATTCGGTCGCCAGGTGCTCCTGCCGCAACTGGGCATTTGCCTCGTATTCGCCGACCAGGATCTTCTGCCTGATGGCGTCGGCGACCTGGGTCGATATGGTTTTCTTCTGTACGAGCATGATCAGCCTAGGGCGACGGCGCCTTTGTTCGCGTGCGGCGCTTTTTTGATTGAAGAAACGGACGCATAGCACTGCGCATAGGTTGTTGTCACTCCGAAGGCCCGTCGCCCTCAGTAGACATGTTCCTCGATCGGTTGGTTGTCGGCGATACGCTCGTAGCGGAAGGCCGAGAGGTCGATTGAACGGTATTCGCCATAGGCAATGAGGTCGCTCACGCCGGAACCGGTTGCCGCGGCGTGCATCATGCCGTGGCCGCTGAAGCCGGTGGCCAGCACGAAGTTCGAGATCTCCGGATGGAGCCCGATGATGCCGCTGTGGTCAAAGGTGTTGTACTCATAGAGGCCTGCCCAGGCACGCAGCATGCGCAATTGTTCGAAGCCGGGCACGCGATGCGCCAGCGCCGGCCAGATCAGCTCCTCGAACAGATCGTAATCGACCTCCAGCCCGAAATCGTCCGAATCGTTCTCGCGCACGGGTGGAATGCCGCACAGAAAGAGCTGCCCCTCCGGCCGCAGCCAGAAGCCGCTGGCGTCGAAGACGAAGGGGCAGTTGTCGATCCGCGCCGGGCTTTCGAAGACGAAGACGCATCGCTTGCTGGGCACGACCGGGAGATCCGTGCCGGCCATCCGTGCAATGCCCGCGCTCCACGGGCCGGCTGCGTTGATGACCGTGCCGGCGGAAATCCGTTCGCCATTGTCCAGCACCACGTCGTCGACCTTGCTTCGGGAAGCCATGGTCAGTCCAGTCACGGTCGCGGCACGATAGTCGACCTTCTGGGTGCGTGCCTTGCGGCGGAAGGCCTGCATCAGGCCAGGTCCGTCGAACCAGCCTTCGCAGCCGCGGCCGAATGAGCCGAGCGCCAGATCTTCCGTATTGAGCCAAGGGAAGCGCCGCGCCAGATCGGCCTGCTCGATCAGCTCGATATCGACACCCATGTCGCGCTGAACGCGGTTCTTGGCACGCTGCGCCTCGGCCCGCTCCGGCGTCGCCAGCACAAGATAGCCAGGCTCGTGAAGTCCGATGTCCGCCGGCTCGTCACCGACCGCAAGTCGAGTGCCCGCCTCACGCAGAAAGTCGAGGCTGAATTTCGACATGGCGATATTCGGCTGGGTGCCGAACTGCTGGCGTATGGCGCTGGTCGACAACGAAGAAGAAGAGGCGGTGTAATAGGGGTCCCGCTCGATGACGGCGATACTGCCATCGAAATCCGGATTGGCGGAGAGGAAATAGGCGATCGAGCTGCCGACGACGCCTCCGCCGACGATCACCACATCGTAATTTGCGCTCATTCCGGTCGCGTTCCCTGTCTCAAATGTCATGGCCATGGGCAAAGATTGGATACTTTTCTCCGCCAACAAGCCTTTAACGGCACTCATAACCCAGCCCAATGGCAAGAAAAAGGGGTTTGACGAGAAAATAAGAATACATTATCCAATTTACACATCCGCTGCCAGCTGGATCGTGCAGCATCCCAGGAGTGTTCAGTGGGCCTCATCGCTCCCCGTCTTGACGTCATCAAGCCAAGTCCGAGCATGGCGGTTACGGCTCGAGCGATCGACATGCGCGCGGCCGGCATCGACGTCATCAGCCTGGGCGCCGGTGAGCCGGATTTTCCGACACCCTCGCATGTCGTCGAGGCGGCCTACGCGGCGATGCGCAGGGGAGAGACTCGCTATACGGCAGTGGATGGAACGGCGGCGCTGAAGAAAGCGGTGGCCGACAAGTTCAGGCGCGAGAACGGCCTCGACTACAGGCCGTCGGAGATTACCGTCGCTGGCGGTGCAAAGCAGATCATCTACAACGCCCTGCTGGCAACGCTGGCGCCGGGCGACGAGGTGATCGTTCCCGCCCCTCACTGGGTTTCCTACACCGACATCGTGCTTCTGGGCGAAGGCAAGCCCGTGGTCGTTCCCTGCGGCGAGGAGCTTGGCTTCAAGCTCACACCGTCCGCTTTACGGGCAGCCATCACCGGGCGCACGAAATGGCTGCTCGTGAACACCCCGTCCAACCCGACGGGCGCAGTCTATAGCCGTGACGAACTTGCTGCCTTGGCGGCAGTGCTGCTCGACCATCCGCATGTCCATGTGCTGACCGACGACATCTACGAGCACATCCTGTTCGATGGGCGTCCCTTCCATACGATCGCCGGCGTCGAGCCGCGGCTGAAGGAGCGTACGCTGACGGTCAACGGCGTGTCGAAAGCCTATGCCATGACAGGCTGGCGGATCGGCTATGCCGGCGGGCCGGAACCACTGATCCGCGCCATGGCGACCGTGCAGAGTCAGAGCACGTCAAACCCGTCATCCATCTCGCAGGCCGCGACCATAGCCGCGCTGGACGGCCCGCAGGATTTCCTGCGCCCACGCGCGCTCGAGTTCCAGGCCCGACGCGATCGCGCACTGGAACTGCTGCGGGCAATCCCTGGCCTTTCCTGCGAGACACCTGAAGGGGCCTTTTATCTCTATCCCAACTGCTCGGCCCTGATCGGCCGCCGGCGTCCGGACGGCTCCATTGTCGGCAGCGATGACGATCTTTCGCTTTACCTGCTCGATCAGGCGCGGGTCGCGGTGGTGCAAGGCTCGGCCTACGGCCTGTCGCCGCATTTCCGCATCTCCATAGCCACGTCGATGGACCTGATCGAGAAGGCGATCGGGCGTATCGCCGAGGCGGTCGAAGCCATGCGGTAGCGCGGCATGGATATGAACCTCGTCCGAGAACTTATCGATGTGGTCTCGCGCTCACCCATTGGCGAGTTGCAGATCGAGCGCGACGGATTTCGCGTCCGCATCGCCAAGCAAGCGTCGCCACCCGCATTGCCGTCCGGGCCTTTGCCGCAACCCGCGCCGGCTTTTGGCGCGCCCGCTGCTTCGGGCGCCAGCCCCACCATTGCGACCATTCCGCGGCATTCGATCCGCGCGCCGCTGACGGGCGTGTTCTATCGCTCCGCCGGGGAGGGTGAGCCGCCGCTCGTCTCGGCGGGCGACGTGGTCGCGGAGGGGCAAAAGATCGGTGTCCTCGAAGCCATGAAGACATTCAACGTCGTGGAAGCCGATCGCGCCGGCAGGATCGTCGAGGTCGCATTTGAAGACCATGCCGCCGTGCAGTCCGGCGACGTGCTGTTCGTCCTGGAAGAGGCGGGTTGAGCGCCATGTTCGATACCGTCCTTATCGCCAACCGGGGTGAAATCGCGCTGCGCATCCTGCGCGCCTGCCGCGATCTCGGACTGAAGACGGTAGCGGCCTATTCGGAGGCCGATGCGAGCCTTCGCCACGTGGCGCTGGCTGACAAGGCGATCTGCATCGGGCCGGCAGCTTCGGCCGACAGTTATCTCAATATCGCGGAGATCATCACAGCCGCGCAACTCACCGGCGCGGGCGCGGTCCATCCCGGCTACGGGTTTCTGTCGGAAAATGCGGCCTTCGCCGAGGCAATTGAGAATGCCGGTCTTGTCTTCATCGGGCCGTCCGCGGCCGCGATCGGCACCATGGGCGACAAGGTGGCGGCCAAGCGGGCGATGATCGATGCCGGCGTGCCCTGCGTTCCGGGCTCGGAAGGCGCGTTGCCACAGGACGAGCAAGTGGTGCGGGTGATCGCCGAAACCATAGGTTATCCGGTCATCGTCAAGGCGGCCGGTGGTGGCGGCGGGCGCGGCATGCGCATCGTGCGCGAGCAAGGCGCGTTGATGGAAGCCGTGGCGCTGGCGCGAGAGGAAGCCGGACGAGCCTTCGGCAACCCGCAGGTCTATCTGGAAAAATTCCTCGACCATCCGCGCCATGTCGAGATCCAGATTCTGGCCGACCGGCATGGCGCGGCTGTATGGCTTGGCGAGCGGGACTGTTCCATGCAGCGCCGCCACCAGAAGATCATCGAGGAAGCGCCGGC
This sequence comes from Mesorhizobium sp. B4-1-1, assembly GCF_006439375.1. NCBI lineage: Bacteria > Pseudomonadati > Pseudomonadota > Alphaproteobacteria > Hyphomicrobiales > Phyllobacteriaceae > Mesorhizobium > Mesorhizobium sp. B4-1-1. The sequence goes on along the minus strand of NZ_VFTH01000005.1, from coordinate 192,725 downwards.
GCCCGGCATCGCTCGCGAGGCGATCGCGGGGATCGGCGATCTTTGCGCCCGCGCCTGCCTTGAGATCGACTATACCGGGGCGGGCACGTTCGAGTTCCTCTACGAGGACGGGCGCTTTTATTTCATCGAGATGAACACCCGCGTGCAGGTGGAGCACCCGGTGACCGAACTCATCACCGGCGTCGACATCGTTCGCGAGCAGATCCGGATCGCCCAGGGCGAGCGTCTGTCCTTCAAGCAGGAAGACATACGCATCCAGGGCCACGCCGTCGAATGCCGCATCAACGCCGAGGACCCTTACAGCTTCCGGCCGCATCCGGGACGGGTCGAGCGCTGGACGCCGCCGGGCGGCCCGGGGATACGGGTCGAGTCGCATCTCTACTCCGGTTACACCGTGCCGTCCCACTACGATTCCCTGGTGGCCAAGCTGCTCGCGCATGGCGCGACGCGAGCCGAAGCGATCCGCAGGATGAAGGGGGCGCTGGCCGAGATGGAGGCGGTCGGCATCGGCACCAACGCGCCGCTGCACGGCATATTGATGGAGGAGCCAGGTTTTGCGGCCGGAGGTTTCGACATCCACCACCTGGAACGCTTGATCGAGGGCGGCCTGCTCGACGGACGAACGCAGCGATGACGGTCGACGAGATCGAGAGACTTGCCGCATGGTGTGCGGCCGCGCGTGTCAGTGAGATCGAACTGGCGGAGGCCGGCTTTTCACTTTGTCTGCGTATCCAGTCAGCCGGTCCCGGGTCCCGCGCGGCGGCGAGCGAGGCGCCGAAGGCCGAGGCGATCGCGACGACTGTTCGCGCGCCGGGCGTTGGAGTGTTCCGTCTCGTTCATCCGACGACCGGCCATCCGGTCATCGAACGCGGCCAGACGGTCCGGAAGGGCGAGACCGTCGGTGTCCTGCAGATCGGCGCATGCCTCAAGGCCGTGGTTTCGCCGGCGGACGGCAAGCTGGGGGTTGGCTTGGCCGAGGACGGCGCGGTCGTCGGCTACGGCACACCGCTCTACGAGTTGCTGTGACATGAATTCTGAGGAAGTCGCCATGACGGGCAGCGGACTTGAAGTCGATATCAATTCGGACATGGGCGAAGGCTTTGGCGCTTACAGGCTGGGCGACGACGCGGCGATCCTCGATATCGTGAGCTCGGCCAATGTCGCCTGCGGTTTCCACGCCGGCGATCCGGAGATCATGGCGGCCACCTTTTCCATGGCGCGGGCGAAGGGCGTTGCCGTCGGCGCGCATCCAAGCTTCGCCGATCTGTGGGGGTTCGGACGGCGCACCATTCCGCATTCGGCGGACGAGATCGAAAGGCTGGTCGCATACCAGATCGGCGCGGCGCAGGCGCTTTCGGTCTATGCCGGTCACCCGATCCGTTATGTGAAGGCGCATGGCGCGCTGGGCAATCTGACCCAGACCGATCGCGCGGTCGCCGAAGCCGTCACGCGCGCCGTCAAGGCCGTCGATCCCACCCTGATCTGCCTGGCGATCGCGCTCGGCTTCCAGGACAGGATCGCGCGCGAGGCGGGCCTGACCGTGAAGTCGGAGATCTTCGCCGATCGCGCCTATACGCAGGAAGGGTTTCTTGTCTCGCGCAAGCTGGAGGGCGCCGTCATCCACGATGCGCGGAAGGCAGCGGAGCGAGTCGTGCGCATGGTCAGGCAGGGCGCCATTGAGACGATTTCCGGGCAGGCGCTGAAAACACCGATCGACTCGATCTGCGTCCATAGCGATACCCCGGCGGCGGTTGCCATCGCCGCCCGCGTGCGGGCGGGGCTGGAACAGAGCGGTGTAAGGATCAAGGCCTTCGCTGCAACGCCCTGAGGGTAGGCTGCGTCCGGGCTCACGGCTCACAGCGCCCGCGCCGGGCGTTTCAGACGGCGTCGAGTCCCCGTTCGAGGAAGCAGTCGAGCTGCTCCACCTCCTGGGGCGTGAGGCTGATGCCGTCCCGTTTCGACTTCTCACGGGCGAGGAACCGCCTCTGCGAAGGCAGGCGCGCGCCCTGGCCGAGGATCGCCTCGAACAACGCTTCTGCCCGGGAGAAAGGACTTCCGGGGCGGCCAGCGGCGAAAGCTTCCGGCGACAGGGCGATGACCAGTTCGCCATGCTTCGGATAGAGCGTCGTCGTGCCAAGCAGATCGAGGGCCTCGCGGCTCGTCAGGTCGCCGAGCATGGCACCGGCGAGCAGCTCGATCATGGTGCCGATGGCCGAGCCCTTATGCCCGCCGAAGGAAAGCATCGCGCCGGCAAGCGCCGCTTCGGGGTCGGTCGTCGGCCTGCCGTCCGAATCGATCGCCCAGCCTTCCGGCAATTGTTTCCCGGCACGACGATGGAGCTCGATTTCGCCGCGCGCCGCGACTGAAGTCGCAAAGTCGAAGACATAAGGCGGATGCCCCTGGCGCGGCCAGCCGAAGGCGAAGGGATTGGTGCCAAGCAGGGGTCTTGAGCCTCCCGTCGGCGCGACCGTCGCGTAGCTTGGACACATGGCGAAGCCGGCAAGACCGGCTCCGGCCAGTGCCTCGACCTCGACCCAGAGGGCCGAAAAATGAACCGCGTTGTTGATCGCCAGCGCCGCGATGCCGGTTGCGCGCGCCCGCTCGACCAGTACCGGCAGGCCCAGCTCGAAGGCGGGATTGGCGAAGCCGCCTCTCGCGTCCACTTTCACGATCGCCGGCGCGTCCGGCGGCAGCAATTCAGGCTCCGCGCTCGGTTCGGCCTTTCCGGCCTTGACGGTGCGCAACGCGCCTTCGATGCGATAGATGCCGTGCGACTTGCAGGCGTCGCGCTCCCCGGCGACGATGGCGCGCGTGATGGCGCCGGCCTGGGCAGGATTAAGTCCGGCCTTGCTGAAAATCGCCTCGACGCGCTCATGCAGGGCTTCGATGGTGAGGGCTGTTGTGCTGCTCATTCTGGCCTTCGGGATTTGCCTGCGGAGCATGCGCCCACAGGTCAGGAAAATTGAAGCTCGCTCGCGAAGGCTCTCAGATCCTGCGCGAGCAGGCCGGGTTGCTCGAAGGCTGCAAAATGCCCGCCGCATGGCATTGTTGTCCACCGGCGCACATTACAAAAAACCCGTTCGACCCAGCTTCTTGGCGGCATCGGCAATTCCTTTGGAAACAGCGCTACCGCGAGTGGAACCTCGATCTCCGCGCCATGCGGGAATGACAACGGCCGAGCGCGAGTCTCCCAATAGAGACGCATGGAGGAGGCAACGGTTCGCGTGAACCAGTAGAGCGAGATGTTGGCGAGGACTTCGTCGCGAGAAAATGCGGCATTGTCCAGATTGCCGTCGCAGTCGCTCCAGTCGCGGAACTTTTCGATCATCCATGCCGCCAGTCCCACGGGCGAATCGGTGAGCCCGTAGGCAAGGGTCTGGGGGCGCGTTCCCTGAATGTGGCTGTAGGCGCCGTGAAGATCCGTCCACCGGGCTTTCTCGCCCAGGAAGATGCGTTCTTCGGCAGTGAGGTCGCCGCCGGGACCAGGGTCATGCGAGGGCGAGTACGAGCCGGGAATGAAATTCAGATGCACGCCGGCGAGATTGCTGGGATGGGCGTGGGCCAGGATCGTCGACACGCTGGCGCCGAGGTCACCGCCCTGCGCCAGATAGCGCTCATAACCCAGGCGGCTCATCAGTTCCGCCCAGAGATCGGCGACGGCAAACAGGTTGAGGCCGGCCTTGGTCGGGCGGCTCGAAAAGCCGTATCCGGGGATCGAAGGGATCACGACGTTAAATGCGTCCTGCTCCCTCCCGCCATTGGCAAGCGGATCGGACAGGAGCGGCAAAATCCTGATGAACTCGCAAAAGCTGCCCGGCCAGCCATGAGTGAGAATGATCGCTCTGGCGGTTGGAACTGCGGCGCGAACATGGATGAAATGAATGGTCTGGCCGCCGATTTCCGTCTGATAGTGAGGAAGCTTGTTCCAGGCGTCTTCCTGTCTGCGCCAGTCGAAGCCCGAGCGCCAGTGCTCGAGCAGTCGCCGCAACTCCTCACGCTCGGTTCCCTGGGTCCAGCCGATACCCTCCAGTTGGTCCGGCTCGCGCCAGCTTGCGATGCGTCGCGTCAGGTCGTCGATTTCGGCCTTGGCGATCCGGATCGTGAAGGGGTGGATATCCATGGACATGTTTCGCTCGGCGCTATGGGTTTGAAGCGAAAATCGCTGTCGTTGCGGCCTTTCTGGTCGCAACCGGCCGTCACGCCGGTCGAGGGCAGCCGGGCCTGATGTTTCGCGCGCCCGCAAGCGCGTCAAGCTGCTGCCTGGCAATACGCAGTGCTTGGGTCGCCGCTTCGATCGAGACTGGCACAAAACGCAAGCGCGCGCCGACCGCCGCTTGCGCGAGCCGCCACAGATCAGCTTCGATCACGGTTGCGATCTTCGGGTAGCCGCCGCAGGTGTTGGCATCGGCAAGCTGGATGATCGGCTGGCCGGACGGCGGCACCTGAATGGTGCCTGGCACGATGCCATGCGAGAGCAATTCCAGGGGCGAGATGAGCGAGAGCGTTTCTCCGGACAAGCGATAGCCCATGCGGTTGGCGTCGCTGGTGATCTTCCATTCACTGCTGGTGAAGGCCGCCTGCGCCTGCGCCGTGAAAGCGTCGAACTCGGCGGCGGGAAGCACCCTCAGTTCGATCGCAGAGTCGATAGCGTTGCCAGTGATTTGCCGCTCCTCCAGCGCCACGCCAACGCTTGCTGGGGGAAGCGGACACACCGCGCTGTTGAGCAGGAGCTGGTCGCCGCGCGCAAGGCCGCGCCCGGCAAGCCCGCCGAAACCGCCTTTCACATCCGTCGCACGCGAGCCCATGACGGATGGCAGGTCGAGCCCGCCGGCGAAGGCGATATAAGAACGCGCGCCTGCGCGAGGCGCTTCCACCAGAAGCGTCTGGCCCGCGCGGATAGTGGTTGCCCACCAGGGCGGATACCGCCGATCATCGATACGGATCGGGCAGTCGGCTCCCGTGATGGCCAACGCGGTGTCGACATGTGCCTTGAGCCGGAAGGGATAGAGTGCAATCTCCAGCCCCGCGGCCGATCGGTCATTGCCCAGCATGAAATTGGCGATCGCCAGCGCCTGGCTGTCCATGGCGCCGCCATGGCTGATCCCGAGCGCCAGATAGCCTGGGCGGCCGAGGTCCTGGACAGTGTTCGGAAGACCGGTGGACAGGATTTCGATCATTGCTCTATGCCCGCAATCTCGAATTGGACCTTGTCTCCAGGCCTCAGCAGCACCGGCGATTGCGCCTGAATATCGAAGAGCCTCACGTCGGTGTGGCCGATAATGTGCCACCCCGACGGCGCGGTCATCGGCATGATGCCTGCCTGCGCGCCGCCGATGATGACGGCGCCTTCGGCCACTTTCAGGCGAGGGTTTTTGCGCCGTGGCCAGTCGAGCCGCGGGTCGAGACCGGACAAGTAAGGAAAGCCCGGCATGGCCCCGATAGCGGCTACGGAATAGGTCGCGGCCGCGTGACGATTGACTGTCTCTTCCAGCGACAATGCGCAATGCGCGGCCCAGCCAGCGAGGTCTTCGCCGCGCGAGCCGCCGTAATGCACGGGAATCCTGCGCAAGCTGCCGGCGGCCGCTTGTGGATGGGTGCCGGCCCAAAGTGATTGCAGTTGTTCGCCGACACTCGATGCATCCGTGACGAGCGGGTCGAACAGCACCAGCAGGTTGTTCATGCCGGGGACCGTCTCGCGCACGCCGTCGAGGGCTCGTGCAGCTTCCGCCACAGCCCAAACCAACTCTTGAGTGGCGTCGTCGAACCTTGCCTGCGCGCCATCGAGAAGCAGCGCGCCTGATCCCGCAAGGCTGATGCGCGGCGCTGGCCCAATGGTCATGAGCGTCAGTCCTTCACCGGCACGGTGTAGTTCAGGATCAGGCGACCGCCATCTGGATAAATAGTCTGGCCCACGATGTAGGAGGCATCGTCGCTGGCCAGGAAGGAAGCGACGCTGGCGACCTCCGACGGCTCGCCGCAGCGCCCGCTCGGCGTTCGCGACAGGATGGTCTGCCGCTGCGCCTCGCTGGCCATGACCGAGCTCCTGACCATGTCGGTCAGGATCGTTCCCGGTCCGATGGCGTTGACGCGGATGTTGTGCGGGATGAGCCCGACCGCCATCACGGCCGTCAGCTGCTTGATGCCGCCCTTTGATACCGCGTAGGCGACGGAATTGGGAATGGCCAGGATGGCATTGATCGACGACATGTTGATGATCGAGCCGCCGCGCCTCTGAGCGATCATGGCTCGTGCCGCGGCCTGACCGAGGAGGAACGGCGCCTTGAGATTGACGCGCTGAACCCAATCGAAGGCTTCCTCGGGGAAGTCGACGAAATCATCGAGGTGGATCACACCGGCATTGTTGATCAAGACGTCGACGCCGCCAAAGGCGTCGGTGGCCTCGGCGATGATGCCGGCGGCCATGTCCGCCGTGCATGCGGAAAGATCCGCTTCGAGCCAGACGGCGCGCTCGCCGAGACGTTGCGCATGCTCGCGACCGCTGTCGGCTTTCACATCCACGAGCACGACCTTGGCGCCGTCGGCATGAAAGCGCTCGGCGCAGGCGAGGCCCAGGCCTTGCGCCGCCCCGGTGATGATCACGACTTTGCCCGCATGCTTCACAGCCGATTCCCTTTTTTGATGCCAATGAGGATATGTTATCCAATCTATCGCCAAGCGCGAGCTTATGGCAAGCCCGGTGTGGCAGGTCGAAAGCGGCTCGCAGCGCGGGATTACAGGGAAATCGGCTTTTTCGAACAGCTTCAAGTAAGCCGGTTGACTTTGCTCTTCAAATGATGATTGGATAATATATTCATAAATTGGAGAGATGAAAATGGCGAGCGGGCAGCGGGAAGGTGAACTGGTCGATGCGTTCCGCGTCTTTGCCACGCCGTTGATCAGCGACAATCTTGCCCGGGTGCCCGGCGCCGTCGGGTTGCGACCGTTCCACAAGATCAGCGGCATTATGGTGGGACGGGCGCTGACAGTGAAGACGCGCCCCGGCGATAACCAGTTCATCCATCGCGCGCTCGACCTGGTGCAGCCGGGCGATGTCATTGTCGTCGATGGCGGCGGTTACGAAGGGCGGGCACTCGTCGGCGAGATCATGACAAGCCTCGCTGCCTCACGCGGCGCCGCCGGCATCGTCATCGACGGAGCCATCCGCGATGCCGGCGCCATCGGCCGCAATCCATTTCCCTGCTTCGCGCGATCGGCCATCCACCTCGGCCCTTACAAGGACGGTCCCGGGGCGATCAATGTTCCGGTCTCGGTGGGCGGAATGGTCGTCGGTTCCGGCGACATCGTCGTGGGCGACGAGGACGGCGTCGTGGCGTTTCCGCTCGAGGGCGCCACGGCCTTGCTGGCAGCCGTCAAGGCGCAGGAAGCGCGCGAAGCCGACATCATGCAGAGCATCAAGGAGAACCGTTACCAGGGTGCCTATGCCCAGGCTCCGGCCAGCAGCCATTGAGTTGCAGAGCTTGACGCCAGGGCCTCGAGCGCAGGCCGGCTAGCGATTGCAAACATTGCAGCTCCGCCTCTGAAGTAGGAGCGCAACCTGGCCGGTCCGCCCAGGGCGGCTCGGCGACAATCAAGCAGAATGCATTACGGGCCATGATCCGGATGCGCCAACAGGGGAAAATGGAGAGAATGATGGTTGTTTCCTTCAAGAGGCTTGCCTGCGCCACCGCCCTTGCCGGGCTGGCCATGACCGCAGTTGCCGCCGCTGCCGACGTCAAGATCGGCATCGTCGCGCCGATGACCGGCCAGTTGGCCAGCGAAGGACAGGACATGGAAAACGCGGTGAAGATGGCGATCGATGCCGCCAATGCCAAGGGCGGCGTCAATGGCGACAAGATCACCACAACCACCGCCGACGACGCCTGCGATCCGCAGCAGGCGGTCACCGCCGGCAGCAAACTGATATCGGAAGGCGTGACGGCAATCGTCGGCGGCTACTGCTCCGGCGCCGTGTTGCCGACGTTGAAGATCTACGGCGATGCCGGCGTTCCGTTCGTCATCATCGGCGCGAATTCGACCAAGCTGGTCGCCGCCAATCAGGGCAATGCCTTCCTCGCCAACTCGACCGGCGACATGCAGGCGACCACCGCCGTCGAGCTCTTCAAGAAGAACGGCTACAAGAAGATCGCCGTCATAGACGAAGGCGATGCCTATTCCTCCGACCTGGCAAAGCTCACCGCCGAAGCCTTCAAGAACGCGGGCGGCGAGATCGCCGCCAAGGAAACCACCACCGCCGGCGAGCAGGACTATTCGGCGGTCGTCACCAAGGTTAAATCAAGCGGCGCGGATGCCGTCTTCTGGACCGCCTATCATGCCGGCGGCGCGCTTCTCACCAAGCAGCTTCGGCAGGCAGGCTTCCAGGGCGGCATCGTTCTCGGCGACGGCAACAATTCGCCGGAATATCTGGAGATCGCCGGCTCGGCCGGCGAGGGCGTGTTTCTGCTGTCCCCGCCAACCGTCGATCTCCTCTCCGGCGCTGCCGATTTCAGGGCCAAGTACAAGGAGACCTATGGCCGCGACGCCGGCGCCTACGCGGCCCTTTCGCATGACGTCGGCGACCTGATCGTAGACGCCATCGCACGGGCAAAATCTGCCGACCAGAAGGCAATCATCGAGGCGCTGAAAGCAAGCGACTTCAAGGGTCTGGCCGGCGAAATCAAGTTCACCGACAAGAACACGCTGCAGACGTCGAACTTCCGCCCGGTCGTCGCCAAGGGCGGCAAGTGGGTCGCCGCCGAGTAAGCGACGAAACATGCTGATGCCGAGGCCTTTTTTGCCAGCCTCGGCATCATTCCTGTTTTTGCGGCTATGTGGCGGGCTATCGATGCTTCGCCAAGGCTCGACTTTTTCAATCTCTGCACCGGAGCATCAATGACGCTCGACCTAGTCATTCAGCAACTGGTGAACGGCCTGATTGTCGGCTCGTTCTACGCCCTGATCGCGCTCGGCTACAGCATGGTCTTCGGCGTCATCAAGCTCCTGAATTTCGCCCATGGCGATATCTACATGAGCGGCGCCTTCGTTGGCCTCATCGTGTTTTCCTTCGTCGGCGTGTGGGTCGGCAATGGCTGGGCGGGCGTCGTCTGCGCCTTGCTGGTTTCGATGCTGGCCGTAGGGTTGCTCGGCGTCGTCATCGAGCGCTTCGCCTACCGGCCGATGCGCAACGCACCGCGCCTGTCGATCCTGATCACCGCGCTCGGGGCCTCGATGGTGCTGAATGGCACCGCGCTTGCGCTGACCGGCGGGCGGCATTTCGCATTCAGCACCGACCTCGGTTTTGCGGGCCTGGACGTTTCGGCTGTGCATATCACCTACACACAGATCGTGCTTGTCGCCGCCTCGATCCTGCTGATGGCTGGGATGCAGGCCTTTGTCTCGCGCACCATGTACGGCAAGGCGATGCGCGCCGTGTCGATCGACATGGGGGCCAGCCGCCTGATGGGCATCGATGTCGATCGGGTGATCGCGCTGACCTTCTTCATGGGGTCGGCACTCGCGGCCGGCGGCGGCGTCATGGCGGGCGCCTACTATGGCAGCGTCCATTTCTTCATGGGCTTCATCATGGGGCTCAAAGCGTTCACCGCTGCCGTCATCGGCGGCATCGGCAGTGTGCCGGGCGCCATGCTTGGCGGCCTGCTGCTCGGCCTTCTCGAGGCCTACGGGTCATCCTTGCCCTTCGTCGGATCGGAATGGCGCGACGTCTTCGTGTTCGGTGCGTTGATCCTGTTCCTGGTCTTCAAGCCGACGGGCCTGCTCGGGCGCTCGGTTGTGGAGCGGGTGTGATGAGCGACGGAGCCAGGACCTTGCCAGCCGCCGCGCAACCGCCATTGGTGCGGCGCTCGCATTTGCTGCCGGGTCTCGCCGCGCTTGGCTGTGCGCTGGTGCTGCCGCACTTCGCCAATGCCTATGTAACGGAGGTGGCAACCACGGCGTTGCTCTATGTCGTGTTGTGCCTCGGTCTCAACATCGTCGTCGGCTATGCGGGCCTGCTTGACCTTGGCTACGCGGCCTTCTTTGCCGTCGGCGCCTACACGACCGGCATCCTGACCTCGGAATTCGGCTTCAACTTCTGGCTCACGATTCCCGTCGCCATGGTGGCTGCCTGTCTGGCCGGTGTCATCATCGGCGCGCCGACCTTGAGGCTGCGCAGCGACTATCTGGCGATCGTGACCCTGGGCTTCGGCGAGATCGTGCGCATCATTGCCCGCAACCTCGATATCACCGGCGGCGCCAGCGGCCTCGTCGGTATCGAGCGGCCGGAGATACTGGGCTTCAAGCTGATGCAGGTGCAGCACTTCTACTATGCGTTCCTGACGCTCGCGCTGCTTGCCGTTTTCGCCTGCCTGAGCGTCGAGCGGTCGCGCATGGGGCGTGCCTGGTTCTATGTCCGTTATGACGAGGACGCCGCCGCGGGGATCGGCATCAATCGCGTGTCGGCCAAGCTGCAGGCCTATATGATGGGGGCCGTGATCGCGTCGGTGGCCGGGTGTCTCTACGCCGCGAAGATGACCGCGATTTCGCCGGAAAGCTTTACCTTCAACCAGTCGCTTCTGATCCTTTTAGGCGTCGTCCTGGGCGGCATGGGCCGCATTCCCGGTGTCGTCCTGGGTGCGATTCTGGTGGCCCTGCTGCCGGAGGTGCTGCGCGGAGCTGGCACCTATCGTCCGCTGGTCACGGCTGTGGCGCTGCTGGCAATCATGCTCTTCAGGCCGAACGGCCTGTGGCCGGACAAGCGGGGTTGACCATGGCCTTGCTGGAAGTCCGCGATCTGCGCCTCAGCTTCGGAGGGCTGAAGGTCCTGCAGGATATTTCGTTCTCGGTGGAGAAGGGCGCCATCAACAGCCTCATCGGGCCGAATGGCGCGGGCAAGACGTCCCTCTTCAATTGCCTGACCGGCTTCTATAAGCCAAAGGGTGGCTCGATCCGGCTGGGCGGCCGGCCGATCACGGGCTTGCCGCCGCACCGCATCACAGCGCTCGGCCTTGCCCGCACTTTCCAGAACATCCGCTTGTTCAAGGAAATGTCGGTTCTGGAAAATGCCATGTCCGGCCAGCATTGCCGCAGCCGCCACGGCATCGTCTCGGCAATCCTGCACCTGCCGTCGCAACGGCGGGAGGAGAATATGATACGCGCGGCGGGAATGCGCTGGCTCGAGTTCGTCGGCATCGCTGAACATGCGCATCGTCTGGCCGGCAGCCTCTCCTACGGTGATCAGCGACGGCTTGAACTTGCACGGGCCTTGGCCTCGGCGCCCGAGATCATCCTGCTCGATGAGCCTGCTGCCGGGCTGAACGAGCGCGAGAAGCTCGATCTTGTGCATTTGATCCGCCGCATTCGCGACGAGACCGGCGTCACCGTGCTTTTGATCGAGCACGATATGGGCCTTGTCATGCAGGTGTCGGAAAAGATCGTTGTCTTCGACTATGGCCAGAAGATCGCCGATGGCGCGCCGGATGCCGTGCGCGCCGATCCGAAAGTCATCGAAGCCTATCTCGGCACGGAGGATTGATGGACACGGATATTGTCCTTGCGGCCGACCGGATCGTCACGCGCTACGGCAGCATCGAGGCGCTTCATGGCGTCAGCCTCTCGATAAGGCGCGGCCAGATCGTGGCATTGCTCGGCGCGAACGGCGCAGGCAAAAGCACGACATTGCGAACGCTGTCCGGTCTCATTGCTGCGTCCTCGGGAAACGTCCGGTTCCTGGGTGAGGACATAACCAGGGTCCCGGCCCACCGGTTGCCCCACCGAGGTCTTGTTCACGTTCCCGAGGGACGGCGCATTTTCGGCGACATGACGATCCGGGAGAATCTCGACCTGGGTTCGTTCACGCTGACCGACGATGCGGAGCGGCGACGGCGGCTGGATCATGTGTTCGAACTCTTCCCGATCCTGGCGCGAAGGCACAATGGCGACGCAAGGAACCTGTCCGGCGGGGAGCAGCAGATGCTGGCGATCGGAAGAGCTCTCATGGCGGCCCCACAGATGCTGCTGCTCGACGAGCCTTCAATGGGGCTGGCGCCACAGCTGATCAAGGAAGTCATGAACATCGTGCAGCGCCTCAATCGTGAGGGCGTGACGATCCTCCTGGTGGAGCAGAACAGCAAAGTCGCATTGAAGTTCGCGGACTACGGCTACGTTCTAAAGGGGGGACGTGTAGTGCTTGAAGGGCGGGGAAGCGATCTTGCGAACAATGACGCCGTCGTCAGCGCCTACCTGGGCGGTGTCGCGGCCTGAAAGCTGACCGTTCTGCGCATCCTCTCAGCCGAAAACGCCCATCGGAATTCCGGCGACGTCCGCCTTCGCGGAGAGCATCGTTCGGGCGGTCCGTGCGGAGCGATGTGATGAAGAGTGCCTTCAGGTCGCTGCTGCCGAAGCAAGGCATGGTCGGCGCCGCGTCGGCAGCGAGAATATCCCGGCGATCCGGCCGTCCGGGGCGAATTTGGTGATCCGGCCAGCCGTCACGCCCCCGCAACCCGGCCGGCTTGCCGGCAGGGCGCTTTTGCTCGAGTGCCAAGGCGCTTTCAGGTCTTGGTCCGGGTCGTCGGTCCGTTACCGAAATGTTTTAAGTGTCCGTACCTTCCGGAGTGCGATGGCCAGGACAAACCGGCAAGCAGAGCTGGCGCCAGCTCTGCTTGCCGCCGATCAAAACGACAGCCCGCCACGCAATTTCATGCATTGGTGAAACGGTCGAGCACGTTGCGGGTGATCTGCTCGGTGAAGCGGTCGCCGCGCTTGAGGCCCATCACCCACTCGCAGGTCGCGGCGGTCAGCACTTCGCCCTTGCCGCGCGTCATGTGCACCATCATGCCGGCGCCGTATTTGTAGCGGGCGAGCCCTTCTGGCGTCACCTCTCCGGTGACGCATTTCACCAGGCCCTCATGGTCGCTGCTGCGGACATAGTAGCGGAAGCCTTCGCCATCCGGCTCGTCCTCGGCGAGCACCGCCGGTGCCATGGCGAGGATTTGGATCGTTTCCGGCTGACCGTCGACCGGGACAGGATAGGGAAGGCCATGCCTGAATGTGTAATCGAGGCCGTCGACCTCGTAGGCGAAGATACGCTCCTTGTCGCCGAAGATATCGGCATAGTGAAGCCCGGTGCGGGCAAACACCCAATGCTCGGGACGGTAGACGGTGAAGCCCTTCTGGCCGTGCGGCGCGAAGCCGCCCCAGGACGCGTAGAGCCCATGCAATCCGTTGACGCCGACCGTCGAGGCGCCCGGCCAGGCAACGTCCTTGTCTTCCCATGCGGTCGACAGCAGATGCGCCTTATCGGTGCCGGCGACCGGGTCGTTGTTGATGGCGTTGAACTTGTGGCAGATCTGGCGCTTGCCGTCGTCCTCCAGGCGGATCTGCCAGAGGAAGTTGGCGCCGAAGCGCGCAAGCCTGCCGCCGCGTTCGACATAGGCTTCGACCGCCAGCCGCATCTCGCGGGTCCAGTATTCGTCATGGCCGACAATGGTCACGCACGGATAGGCGTCGAGCAGCTCCGGCCTGTAGTGCAGGTCGGTTTGCGTGATCATGTCGAGCTCGTAGCCTTCCTTCTCCGCCCACAGCACGAAGTGGCGGTCGAACTGCGCCCAGCCGGCGGCGGCGTAATATTGGCCGAAGCCGTTGGCATAGGCCCATTCCTTCATCGGGTAGCGCGGCGCGTCGCCGAACTCCGGCAGCGGGTCGGCGCAGATGCGCGGCGCCCCGGGCGGCAGCCAGACGACGCCGCGGGTCCACGGGCGCTCGAGCGAAAGCACGGGCGAGGGCTGGTCCTTGCCCGCACCGACAACGCCAAAATAGTGATTGGCGCCGCCGAAATCATTGTAGGCGGTCCAGGTGCCGGTCGGCAGGATCATCAGGATCTTCGCGCGGCGCGTCGCCGCTGTCGGACGCACGACGAAGAAATGGTGCTGGACGAACTTACCGCCATTGGCGCGGGCGCAGGTCGAGACGACCCGGTAGAAGCCCGAGCGCAGATCGGCCGGCAGCCGCCAGCGGTGGCTGACGGGCCAGCCGCAGCCGGAACGATATGCATCCGCCGGCGTCGGCGCGAAGACGCCGGCGATGTCCTCGACCTTGTGGATGGTTTCCGGCCGATAGCCGTCGCGGTAGATCTCCAGCGTCCAATGCGGCGCGGTGGTCGAGGAATGGAAGACCACCTCGTCGCCCGGGTCATAGGATATCGTGTCCGTGTAGGTATAGACCTCGGGCAGGGCAGGGTCGCCGCGCGGCGCTTCATACCAGGGGTTGGAGTGCCAATGCTCGTCGGCGGACATGGCCCAGGCTTTGCGCGGGCGGATGTTGACGGGGCCGAGTTCGGGCGGAACGAAATCGTCTTCACGGGACATTGGCTGGCTCACTCAGATCATCAGCAGGGAAGGTCGGTTGAAGCGTATACGAGACGAGCTGGCCGGGCAGGCCGAGCGTCACCCAGAGCCTGCCGTCATGGACGCAGCAATTGGTCGGGTCGCTGCCCTCGCCGCAATCGATCATCTCGACCAGTCGGCCGGCGGTGTCGAGGATCGCGACCCGGTCGCCGGTGCTGCCGGTGACGTAGAGCAGGCCTTGATGGAAGACCATGCCATCCGGATTGAAGCGGTCGTCGAAACGAACCCATTCGGTTATCGCGCCGACGCTGCCGTCATTCCAGTCGAAGCGCAGCAGACGATGCTCTATCGTGATGCCGACGATCAACGAACCGTCGGGATGGAAGACAAGCCCGTTCGGGAAGCCGGTCATCTTGGCCAGCGCACGGACCGTTCGATCCTGTCCCGCCGCAAGCAGCTGCCCGCCATGGTAGGCCGCGTCGTCGGCGCCCAGAACCTCCCAGTTCTGCGGATCGGTGAACACGATCCCGCCTTCCGGCGTGAAGATCAAATCGTTTGGCCGCGAAGGCTTCGCTCCGGGGAGTTGGTCGGCGAAGGTTTCCCAGCGGCCGTCGAGTTGCAGGCGCTGGATGCAACCGGAAATCATCGGCTCGGCATAATGCAGCTTCTCAAGCGACTCAGGCGCAAGGCCGCCATTGTTGCAGATATAGAGCGCGCCGTCGGGGCCGAGCCGCATGCCGTTCGGCGCGCCGGGAAGCGTGGCCAGTTCGCGCACGGCACCGTCCTTGAAGGCGCGGACCTTGGCGTGGAGCAGGTCGACGAAGGCGATCGACCCATCCGGAAGCGCCACCGGTCCCTCCGGAAAGCCCAGGCCCGTCACGTGGATTTCCTTCGACCGTTTCATAACGCCTCCCTCTTTCGATGTGCTTCTAGCTGGCGACGGCCAGCCCGCGCCTGGCGTGTCCCACCTCGGCGCCTGCCCGGGCCGTTTCTTCGGGCGCAAGGTGGCAGGCCACCATCTGGCCGGTGCCGGGCATGCCGCGCAGCGGCGGTACGTTTGTCCGGCAAATGTCGCGCGCCAGATGGCAGCGCGGGTGAAACCGGCAACCGGATGGCACGTCGGCAGGATTGGGCGGATCGCCGGTGAGCATGATGCGCTTCCAGCCGACCTGACGGCGCGCGGCAAGCGTCGGCGCGGCCGACAGCAGCGCCTGCGTGTAAGGATGCAGCGGCCGCTGCATGATCTCGTCGGCCGTTCCTTGCTCGATGATGGTGCCGAGATACATCACCGCGATGCGGTCGGCGACATGGCCGATGATATCGAGATCATGCGAGATGATCAGGTAGGAGATGCCGCGCTTGCGCTGGATGTGCAGCATCAGGTTCACGATCTGCGCTTGGATCGATGGGTCGAGCGCGGAAGTCGGCTCGTCGGCGACGATGATTTCCGGTTCGAGCGCCAGCGCCCTTGCAATGGCGATGCGCTGCAACTGGCCGCCGGAAAACTGGCCGGGCAGCTTTTGGATATCGATGTTCTCCAATCCGACGAAGGAGAGAAGCTCGCTGATGCGTGGCTCAAGCCCGCCGCCCAGCTTGACGCCATGCGTGTCGAACGGCTCGCGCATGATTTCGGCGATGGTCATGCGCGCGTTGAGCGAGGCGAGCGGGTCCTGGAACACGGCCTGCAGGCGACGGCGGATCGGCAGCATGGGCCGGCTGCCGAAACCGGTCACGTCGACGCCGTCGAAGCGGACGCGCCCATCGGTCACGTCGACCAGCTTGAGCGCCAGCCGGGCAAGAGTGGACTTGCCGCATCCGCTCTCGCCGACCAGCCCCAGCGTCTCGCCCTTCCCGACGGCCAGCGAGACACCGGCAACCGCCTGCACGGCGCGGCCGCCGCGGCGCTGCGAGAAGGTTTTCGAGACGGCATCGAGTTCGAGAAGCGCCATGGTCAGCTCTTCGCGATTTCAAGAGGCTTGGCTGCCTCGATCGGATGGTGGCAGGCAAGCTCGACGGCGCCGAATTGCCGACGCGGCGGCTCGATGCTGCGGCAATCCTCCTGCGCGCGCGGACAGCGCGAATGGAAGCGGCAGCTGGACGGGAAGGCGCCCAGCCCCGGCGCGCCGCCGACGATGGCGTTGAGCTCCTGCTTTGCCGGCGTCTGCGAGATCATGGCGCTGGTCATCAGCGCCGCCGTATAAGGATGCGAGGGCTGCAGCATGATGGAATCGGCTGGCCCGACCTCGGCGATGCGGCCGGCATAGAGCACGAGGATCCGGTCGGCCACTTCGGCGACGACGCCCATGTCGTGGGTGATCAGGATGATCGTCAGCGCCAGCTCGCGCTTCAGTTCGGCAAGCAGCTCAAGCATCTGGGCCTTGATGGTGACGTCGAGCGCCGTCGTCGGCTCGTCGGCGATCAGCAGGCTCGGGCCGGCTGCCAGCGCCATCGCGATCATGGCGCGCTGCCGCATGCCGCCGCTGATCTCATGCGGATAGGCGGAGGCGACGCGGCCTGGGTCGGGAATGCGAACGCGCTCCAGCATTTCCACGGCGCGCTTCTTTGCCTCGGCGCGGCCGGCAAGGCCGTGCGCGACGAGGGTCTCCGCAATCTGGTCGCCGACCGGCCAGACCGGATTCAGCGAGCTCAGCGGATCCTGATAGATCAGGCCGATCTCCGGGCCGCGCAGCTTGCGCAATTCGGCGTCGGGCCGCTTCAGCATTTCGCGGTCCTTGAAGCGGATCGAGCCGGAGACGAAGGCGGTGGGCGGCTGCAATCCGGCGATCGACATGCCGGTCAGCGACTTGCCCGAGCCGGACTCGCCGATGATGACGAAGGTCTCGCCCTCGGCGACGTCGAAGGAAATGCCGTCGACCGCGACGAGGTTCTGGCCCTCGCGCTGGAAACCGATTGCGAAGTCGCGGACCGAGAGGATCATGCGGCCCGCTTCGACGCGAGCGCGTCGCCGATCAGCGAGAAGGCGGTGGCGGTCAGCATGATCATGGTGCCGGGAAAGACCAGATACCACCAGGCCGAGCCGAAATAGGGACGCGAGTCGCGGATCAGCAAACCCCATTCCGGCGTCGGCGAATTGGCGCCGAGACCGAGGAAGGAAAGGGCGGTGACGGCGACCAGCGCGTAGCCGATGTCGGTGGTGACGCGCACATTCACCTCCTGGACCACGAAGGGGATGATGTGGCGGCGCAGGATGGTCATCTCCGACACACCGAGCGCGCGGGCGGCCTCGACATGCGGCCGCTCGCGCAGGCGCAGCACCTCGCCGCGCACCAGCCGCGCATAACCCGGCCACCAGATGATGGCGAGCGACAGCGCCACGCTGTCGAGGCCGCGTCCGATCGAGGCGGCGACGGCGAGCGCCAGCACCAGCGCCGGGAAGCCGAAGAACAGGTCGACGATGCGCATCATCAAATTATCGATGCCCTGGCGCGCCATGCCGGAGATGGCGCCATAGATCACGCCGAACAGCGCGGAGGCAAAGACGATGGCGATTGCCACGCCGAGCGAATAGCGGGTGCCGTAGACGATGCGCGAGAAGATATCGCGGCCACCCTCGTCCGTGCCGAAGATGTGCGTGAGGCTCGGCGGCTTCAGCCGGTCGGCCATGGCGAGCGCGATCGGGTCGTGCGGCGCGATCAGGCCGGGCATAAGCGTGAAGGCCGCCAGGATCACCAGCACCAGCAGCGCGAGCGGCAGCAGCACGCCTTTCGGCCTCGCGATGGTCCGGCGCGCGGGCTGGTTGGAAATACTCATGAACCGACACTCTGCACGCGCGGATCGATCACCGGATAGAGCAGATCCATCACCAGGTTGATGATCACGAAGCCGGCCGTCGAGACGATCGCCAGCGCAATCACCGGCGAATAGTCGAAGACCTGGAACGACTGGTAAGCGTAAAGGCCGATGCCGGGCCAGTCGAAGATGACCTCGACCAGGATTACCCAACTGATCATGTAGCCGAACTGCATGGTGGTCGCCGTCAGGATCGGCGACAGCGCATTGCGCAAAATGTGCTTGAACAGGATCCGGTTGGGCGACAGGCCCTTGCCGCGCGCCGTGCGCACATAGAGCCGGCTTTGTTCCTGGATGAGGGCGGCGCGCGACAGCCGCGTGCCGACCGCAAGCAGGTTGACGACGATGGTCGCGGCGGGAAGCGCCAGGTGTTTCAGGCTGGCGAGAAAGGCCGAGAGGCTGCCGGCCAGCAGGGAATCGATGAGCAGGAAGCCGCTGACCACCGGCGGCGCCGTCTCGCGGATCGGGAAGCGCGCGCCGAGCGGCAGCCAGTGCAATTTGTAGAAGAAGAAGAACTGCAGCGTCATGCCGAGCCAGAACACCGGGATGCCGGTGCCGATCATGGTAGTGAGGCGGATCGCGCCGTCCACCGCGCCGCCGGGGCGGCGGGCCGCCAGCACCGCCAGCGAGAAGCTGATCGCCATATAGAGGACGAAGCTGACGATCAGGAGCTCCAGCGTCGCCGGCAGGTACTGCTTCAGGTCGGTGCTGACGCTGCGCCGGGTGCGGATCGACTCGCCCAGGTCGCCCTTGGCGAGGCCGATCATATAGGTGGCGAATTGTTCCGGCAGCGGACGGTCTAGACCGTGCTCGACGCGGATGCGCTGCACGGTCTCCTCGGAGGCGTTCTGGCCGGCCAGGAAGGCGGCCGGGTCGGCCGGGACGACACGACTGAGGAAGAAGGTTATGACCGCGACGGCGATGAGGACGACAAGACCCCAGACCAGACGCTTGAACAGGAAGGCGATCACAACCGTGCTGTCCGCATGCTCACCCCGCTGTTACTTGCTGTACATTTCCCAGAAGCGGGCGTTGATGTACTCGGCCGGGTCGATGCGGTAGCCGCCGATCCGGTCAGGTTCGGGCACCACGGTCTTCGGCCGCGCGGTCCAGATGATGTAGTGGGAGTCCACCACTATATCGGCCGCCTGCTTGAGCAGCTTGCCGCGTTCGGTCGGGTCGGCGATGGTCGGCAGCTTCGCCACGAGGTCCTGTAGCGTCTGGTCGAAGAATTTGCCAGAATTGTAGAACCCGCCCTTGAGATAATGCGCCGCGAAGAACTTGGTCGCGTCGGAGGGACTGAGATTGGCGTTGCCGAGCACGAAGCAGTTGCTCTTGTCGGATTTGATGGCGGTGATCGCCTCGACGAAGGGCTGCTCCTCGATCTCGACGGTGACGCCAAGCTGCTGGGCCGAGGATTGGAGAACGGTCGCGGCGAAGCGGAATTCCGGGAAGCCGGCGGGGACCGAGCATTTCATCTTGGCGTTGGCGAGACCCGATTTGGCAAGCGCTGCCTTGGCGCCGTCGAGATCGGTCTTGATCTGGGCCTCCTCCTTTTCCGGGCTGCCGGGGAACCAGGAGGGCACCGGGCCTCGGCCGACTTCGGCCTTGCCCTGGAAAGACTGCACCATGGCGTTGTAGTCGAAGGCCTTGACCAGCGCTTCGCGGAAATCCTTGTTGTTGGTCGGCGCCAGATCCATGTTGAGATAGATAGCCGGCCACGCCCATAGATTGTTGCCTTCGACCAGATGGAAGCCGCTGCTGGTGCCGATGCGCAGCGCCTCGTCGAGCGGCACGAAATTGGCGAGGTCGAACTCGCCGCCTTCGAGGCCGCGGGCGCGGTTGGCGCCGTCGGTGACGAAACGGTCGAGCACGCGGTCGAAGGGCTTTTCCGGGAACTTGCCCCACCATTTGTCGTTGCGCTTCAGCTCGATCTGGGTGCCGCGCGTCCAGGACACGAATTCGTAGGGGCCGGTGCCGTTGGCGTTCTCGTTGAACCAGGCCTGGCCGAGGTCGTCCTTGTGCTTGGCGATGTCCTCGTCGGACAGCATTTCGATGCGGCTGAGGTTGGACGCGAGGAAGACGGTCGGCGCCTTGGTCTCGATCTTGACGGTCTTGGGGTCGACCACGGTGACGCTGGCGATGTCGTCGACCAGGTAGGACTGCCCCTGGCCGATCTTCAGCAACCGGTCGAGCGTCGCCTTGACGTCGTTGGCGTCAAAGGCGGTGCCGTCGTGGAAGGTGACGCCGTCGCGCAGCTTGAAGGTCCAGACCTTGCCGTCCTGCTGCCATTCCGTCGCCAGCGCCGGCAGCAATTTAGACGGATCGGAGAGGTCGAAGTCGACCAGGCGATCGTAGATATTGCGGGTGACCGTGAGCTCCCAGTTCACGTTGGCCTTGGCCGGGTCGATGGTGCTCGGCTCGCCGGCATCGGCATAGACGAAGGTGGACGCGTCGTCGGCGAATGCCGAGTAGGAGACGCCGCCCATCAAAAGGCCGAGCGCCATTCCCAAAATCCCATTGCGAAGCTTCATTGTTCTCCCCTTATTTTTGACTTCTGGAAATAGAATATATCATATATGATGAAGGCCGCAAGCGCGCATGATGACGTTTCCGCGCCGCGTGGCGAGCGATGAAATCGAGGATTGACGCAAGCGCTGAGGCACGGCGGAAAGGCTCGGTCCTCACGGCCCATCCGGAGGTTTTGGGGTTTTCTTGAGAGTGCCGCCTAACGCGGCGACCGCCGCGAGGGCTCGCCTTCGGCGTTTTCCTTGCTCTCGATACCGGCGAGATGCTCGATGAATTTGCGGCCGCCCTCGATCAGGTCCTGTTCGAAGGCGCGGCGGAGCGCCGCCTCGTCCTTGGCGCGCAAGGCAGCGATCACGTTGACATGCTGGTGCTGGCCTTCATAGGTCGGGTGGCCATGCGGATAGAGCAGGCTGAGCAACGGGCCGGCCTGGATCCACAGCCTCTCGATCATCTCGATGAGATGCGGCATTTCCGATTTGCGATGGACGGCGAAATGGAAGTCGTAATTGTACTGAAGCGCGGCCGCGTAATCCTTGGTGCGCTCAGCCTCGATCAGCTTGTGATGGATATCTTCGAGGGTTTTCAGGAACGGCTCATGGATATGCGGCATCGCCTTGGCGGCGGCATAGGGTTCGAGCACCAGCCGGATGTCGCGCAGCTCCAGATATTCCTTGAGGCTGATCCGCCGCACGCGGATATAGTAACCCGGCTTCATCTCCAGCGCGCCGTCCTTGACGAGTTGGAAGATAGCCTCGCGCACCGGTGTCTCGCTGGTGCCGAGCTGCTGGGCCAGGTCGCGGATCTTCAGCCGGTCGCCGGGATGGAGCCGCGCCGACATCAACTCCTGGCGAAGACGCAGGTAAATCTGCGAAGACAGGCTCGTCGCCTGGATCTCAGGCAGGTTCTGCATTCGTCAGCGGACTCGCTTTTCGCATCTGGCCAATGGTTCTCAAGATCACACGCTGCCGGGTCTGTCCATATCGCGGGCCCGAGGTCATTCGAAAAATCCGATTCATAAGAAGGGTGTCTCCTTGCTTGCTAGCCGGGCAACAAACCCGTCCCATAATTGCCGTATCGCTTTCCGACCCGCTCCATTTCCGCTTCGGGAAGCAGGGCTGGCTCGCCGACCTGCAACGCCATCAGATACTGACGCGCCAGCGTCTCCAGTTTCACCGTGGTCTGGAAAGCGGCTTCCAGCGTCTTTCCAATGGCGATCATGCCGTGATTGGCGAGCAGACAGGCGGTGCGATCCTTGAGCGCCTCGACCGCCGACGTCCCAAGATCGTTCGTGCCAAAGGTGGCGTAGCGGGCGCAGCGCACATCGGTGCCGCCAAAGGCCGCGACCATGTAGTGGAACGACGGCAGCGGCTTGCGCAGGCATGCCAGCGCCACGCAGGCATCGGCATGGGTATGGATCACCGCGTTGGCGGTGGGGTATGCATCGAGGATCGCGGCATGCATGTGCCATTCGCTGGACGGGATGCCTTCGCTCATGACGGCGCCGTGGGGATCGACATGGACCAGCCGCTCTGGCGTGAGATTGCTGCTGTTCGCCCCTGTCGGCGTGATCAGCATGCCGCCTGATATCCGGCGGCTCACGTTACCGCTGTTGCCGTGATTGAAGCCCTTGTCCTGCAGACGGCTGACCGCCTCGACAATGGCGTTGGGCAGATTGTTTTCGTTGATCATCAGTGCTCCGGATGCCGCATGGATTCCAGCGTCGGCAAAAACATGTCCGGTGGCCCGAGCTTTCCGGATTTGAGGCTGAGCGCGACGATCTCGCCTTCTTCCGTCGTCGCGCGCGCAATGCCGGGACCCTGGTAGGCGCCGATCCTCAAGCGATCTATTCCAAGCTGCTCGACCACCGATCCGGACGTCTCGCCGCCCGCGACGAGGAAGCGCCGGACGCCGCGCTTGCGCAGTTCCACGGAGAGCCTGCCAAGAATAGCCTCGGCGAAGGCCGCGGCGCCTTCGCGCCCATGTCTTGCCTGCGCAGCGCCGACCTGCTCCGGGCCAGCGGAGGTGGCGAGCGCGATCGGGCCGTCGTCGAGATGTGTGCCCGCCCAGGCGAGCGCCTTCTCGACCGCCGCATCGACGCTTCCGACGGAAGCGATGTCGATGCGATGCACCGGCCTTGCCTGCTCGAACACAGCGAGCTGCTCCAGCGTTCGTTCCGCGCAACTGCCCGCCAGCACGACGCCTGGGCTTTCCACCGCCGGCAGCGGTCGCTTCGGCGGCGCGTGGTCCAGCCAGCCGCGCTCGCGCCAGAGCGCGGGATAGTGACGCATGACCGGCGCATTGCCGGTCATCAGCGGCCAATCGACGGTGAGCGCCGCGACCGCGGCAAGATCTTCCGCATAGATTGCGTCCATGACGACGTGCCGGATGCCTTGGGCGGCCAGTTGGTCGACATAGGCGCGCCGGGTGGAAGGCTCGGCCCGGACGACATTGTGCGGCAACAGCCCGACGGCGAGTTTCGACTGCCGCTGCAGCACGCGAACGAGATTGGGGTCGGTCATCGGGGTCAGCGGATCGAACCGTTTGGGCGATTCCGAAACGAGCTGCGCGCCGACGAACAGATGGCCTTGGAAGACGCTGCGCGCGAGATCGCCGGAACTCGGGCAGAAGCCGGTGTGGGTGGCCCGCGTCAAGGCAAGCAGACTGTCGGCCACCGGACCGATATTGCCATCATCGGTAGAATCGAAGGTGGCGCAATATTTGAAGAACAGCCGTCTCGCGCCGATGTCGAGCAGCCGCTGCGCGGCATCTTCCGATTTCCTCACGGCCTCGGCGGCCGGAACGACGCGGGTCTTTTGCGCGACGACCACAGCGGGCGAGTTGGCGAAATGCTGGACCAAAGCAGGCCTGGTCACGAATCCGCAGTCGACGCCGAGCGCCACCAGCATCGCGGCTGTCTCCATGCCGCCGGTGAGATCGTCGGCAACGATGCCGATGATGGGCTGCATTTTCTCCGCGTCCCCGAGCTATTGTACACGGATGATACATGATATATCGAATGCTGCAAACAAGTCTTGGCGAGTCGGGCGGCACGGCGCCAGACGGGGGCACCCTTCCATGGACCAACATTCGAAGAGCATCGACGGCGCCTTGCGTGCCCGCGCAAAGCGCGTCATCCCCGGCGGCATGTGGGGGCATCAGAATGCACCGCGCTTGCCGGCCGGCTATCCGCAATATTTCTCCCGCGCGCAAGGATGCCGTACCTGGGACGCGGACGGGCGCGAATACATCGATTTCCTCTGCGGCTGGGGGCCGATGATCCTGGGCTATGGCGACGCCGACGTCGAGGCGGCGGCCGACAGGCAGCGGGCGCTTGGCGATGCGATGAACGGGCCGAGCGAGCGGCTTGTCGAATTGGCGGAACTGATGGTCGAGACCGTTCCGCATGCCGATTGGGCGATGTTCTCCAAGAACGGAACCGACGCCACGACAGCCTGCCTGACGATCGCGCGCGCGGGCACCGGGCGCCGCAAGATCCTGGTCGCGCGCGGTGCCTATCACGGCGCCATTCCGTGGTGTTCGCCATCGGTTGCAGGCGTTACCGAGGAGGACCGTACGCATCTTGTCCATTACGATTACAACAACGTCGAGAGCCTGGAGGCCGCGGCAGAGCTGTGCAGGGGCGATCTCGCCGCGATCCTGGTCTCGGCCTTCAAGCATGACCTTGGCAAGCCGCATGAATTGCCGACCGTGGCGTTCGCGCGAAAGGCACGTGCGCTCGCCGATGATGCCGATGCCGCGCTGATCGTCGACGATGTGCGCGCCGGCTTCCGCCTCGACATGGGCGGCAGCTGGGAACCGGTTGGCGTGCGGCCCGACATGGCCGCCTGGAGCAAGGCGATCGCCAACGGCCATGCGCTGGCCGCTGTCACCGGCAACGATCGGTTCCGCGAAGGAGCGACACGCATTTTCACCACCGGCTCCTTCTGGACCGCCGGCGTGTCGATGGCGGCGGCGATCGCTACGATCCGGAAGCTCGGCGCGGTCGATGCCGTGGCGCATATGCAGGCCATGGGCCAGCGTTTCCGCGAAGGTCTAGACGCGCAGGCGCGGAAGCACGGTGTGCCCTTACGGCAAAGCGGGCCGGTGCAGATGCCGGTGCTTTTGTTCGAGAACGATGTGGATCGGAAGCTCGGCGACACGTTCTGCCTGGAAGCGCTCGCCCGTGGCGTCTACCTGCATCCGGCACACACGCTGTTCCTGTCGGTTGCCCACCAGCAGGCCGATATCGATCAGGCGCTGTCGGTGACGGACGAGGCTCTGGCGGCGGTCGCGCGGTTGCTGGCCTGATAAGGGTTACGGCGCGACGAAGCCTTCGTGCCCCTGCAGGAAGCGCAGAAAATCCTCGCCGCCCAGGATGAGGTCCTGCTCCATGGCGGCGCGTGCCTTTTCCGAATTCTTCTCGCGCAAGCCCTCGATCACCGTCTCGTGCTGGGCGGCGCCGACATATTTGTGCTCGCCTTCCTTGAAGAAGACGGTCAGCATCGGCCCCATCGAGACCCACAGGCTCTCGATGTGGGCGACCAGCATTTCCATGCCGGAGAGCCGATAGACGGAGAAGTGGAAGTCGCGGTTGTAGCGGAATGAAAGTTCCGGATCGCTGGCTCGGTCCGCCTTCTCGAACACTTTCTGGATGGCGGTCAGCTTGTCGATATCATTCTTCGTCGCGTTCTGTGCCGCAAGTCCGGCGGCAAGGCCCTCCAGCGACAGCCTTATGGTGCGGACCTCCATGTAGCGCGCCAGCGTCAGCGCCGGCACGGTGACGAAACGCCCCGAGCGCAGCTCGAGTCCGCGCTCGCTGACCAGCCGCAGACAGGCTTCGCGGGCAGGGGTGACGCTGGTGCCGAGCTGGTCGGCGAGATCCTGCATCACCAGGCGCTGCCCCGGCCGGAACTGCCCAGCGATCAACCCTTCACGAAGGGCGACATAGGCGCGTGCGGAAAGGTTGCCTTGCTCGAGCGGCTGAATGTTCACGGCAAAGGTCTCCTCGGCATTGTTGTTTGGCGTCTTCTGCCGGCAGTGATTCTACAAGATATAACCAATAGACGCTTTTTCCTTCACTGTATTGTGGAGCCTGCTAGAGCAGGATGACGTTACGTTGAATCGTCATCCTGCTCAGCTGTTTGTTGGAGCATGATCTTTTCCGAAAACAAGTTCCCACTTTTCGGGATCATGCTCTAAGCGAGCAGGGATTGCGCGACGCTTTGGACGCCGGGACCGTCGAGCTTGTAATGGCGATAAAGGTGGGTCGGCGGCGCGATCAGGCTGTACTCGTCCTTGATGCCGT
The DNA here is from genome assembly GCF_006439375.1 of Mesorhizobium sp. B4-1-1. Taxonomy (NCBI): domain Bacteria; kingdom Pseudomonadati; phylum Pseudomonadota; class Alphaproteobacteria; order Hyphomicrobiales; family Phyllobacteriaceae; genus Mesorhizobium; species Mesorhizobium sp. B4-1-1. The sequence continues at coordinate 166,745 of NZ_VFTH01000005.1, read as the reverse complement.
GCCTGACGAGACGTGCGCCGCCGCCTTCCTCGGCCAGCACTTCGGCGACGGCGCCACCCAGGCCGCCGAGGATGTTGTGCTCCTCGACGGTCAGGATGATGCGCGACTTGCGCGCCGCCGCCATCACCGCCTCGCGGTCGAGCGGCTTGATCGTGTGCATGTCGATGAGGCCGACGGAATGCCCCTTGCCGTTCAATGCTTCCATCGCCTGTTTGGCCGAGTGCACCGCCATGCCGCAGGCGATGATGGTGAGGTCGTTGCCGATGCCGTGGATCACGGCCTTGCCGAATTCGAACGGCGCGTCCCCGGCATAGACGACCGGGTCGTGGCCGCGCGAGATGCGGAAATAGATCGGCTGCGGATGGTTGACGGAAGCGCGCAGCGCCGCGGCGAATTGCGGGCCGTCCGCGGTGGAGACGACGGTGAGGTCGGCAATCGAGCGCATGATCGCGATGTCTTCCGTTGCGTGGTGCGAGGTGCCGTAGAAGCCGAGCGAGATGCCGGTGTGGTGACCGATCAGGCGAACCGGCTGCGCGCAATAGGCGACGTCCATGCGGATCTGCTCGCAGCAAAGCAGCGCGAGGAAAGACGCGAAGGTCGCCACATAGGGCATGACGCCGGTCGTCGCCATGCCGGCCGCGGCCGAAACCATGTTCTGCTCGGAAATGCCGAATTGCGTAAAGCGCTCGGGAAAGCGCCGGGCAAAGCCGACGAGTCCGTTGGAATGCTGCAGGTCGGCGGTGCCGGCGACGACCGGATGGCCGGCTTCGGCAAGCTCGATCAGCGTGTCAGCCAAAGTGGCAAGCGAAGGCGCGCGCTTGTTCAGCTCGCGGTACTGCCAGCTGTCGGGATGCAAGGCCGCGCTCATTCCGCACCTTCGAGGATCATGTCGCGGGCACGCGCTTCGTCCTCCGGCGCAAGATAGCCGAGATGCCAGCCGGGTTCGGTTTCCATGTAGTCGATGCCTTTGCCCTTGACCGTTCTGGCGATGACGCAGCAGGGTTTTTCGCGGCCGGTATCGGCTTTGACCTTGCGCAGCAGGTTGGCGAGCGCGACGACGTCGTGGCCGTCGACCTCATGCACTTCCCAGCCGAAGGCGCGCCACTTCTCATCGAGCGGTTCGACCGTAGCGACGTCGTCGACCTTGCCGTCGAGCTGGTAGCCGTTGCGATCGACGATCGCGACGAGCTTGCCCAGCCGGTGTGTGGTGGCGCTGATGGCGGCCTCCCACACCTGCCCTTCCTGCATCTCGCCATCGCCGAGAAGGACGAAGACGTTGAAGTCCTTTCCGTGGAAGCGGCCGCCCAGCGCCATGCCGACGCCATTGGACAGGGCATGGCCGATCGAACCGGAGCTGAAATCGACGCCGGGCACCTTGCGCATGTCGGGGTGATCGCCGAGCGGGCTGCCGAGGCGGGTATAATCGTCGAGCCAGGAACGGTCGAAGAAGTCGAGATCGGCGAGGATTGGAAACTGGCCGACCGCCGCATGGCCCTTGCCCATCAGGAAACGATCGCGTTCCGCCCAGCTCGGCTCGCCGCGGTGCAGCCGCATCGTGTCGTAGTAGAGTGTCGAGAAGATCTCGGCGCAGGAGAAGACCGACGAGTAGTGGCCGACCTTGGCGATCGAAATCAGCCTGATCGTCTCCAGCCGCACGAAGCGCGCGCGCTCGCGCAAGCGGGAAGCCTGTTCGTCCGATATCCCGTCATTGCCGCCGTTGCTCGGCCATCGGCTCGCGCCTGTGGACGCCATGCTTTATCTCCTCCGCTTCCAGTTATCCGACCCTCGACAACTTATAAGTTATAAGATATCTGGTTGAGCCGCAAGAATAATCATCCGCTCTTGGGGAAACAGGAAATGCTGCACAATTCGGCTCGGGCAATCGACATGAGCCTGCATCTGCATTCGCAGACGGACCCGCGGCGGCACGAGCAGGATGGGCCGCTGATCATCTCGGGCGGCGACGGCGTCTATGTCCGCGATGATGCCGGAAACCGCTATATCGAAGGCATGGCAGGCCTGTGGACGGCGTCGCTCGGTTTCAACGATCAGAGATTGGCCGCCGCTGCGGCTGCCCAATTCGCCAAGCTCGCCAACTACCATACGTTCAACCATCGTTCGAACGAGCCCTGCATCGATCTGATCGAGCAACTCGCGGCGGTCTCGCCAATTCCGGACTGCAGGATATTCCTGGCCAATTCGGGCTCCGAAGCCAACGATTCCATGGTCAAGCTCGCCTGGTACTATCAGGCGGCGCGCGGCAAGCCTGAGAAGCGGCGCATCATCAGCCGCAACGGCGCCTTCCATGGCAGTACGGTGATGGGCGCTGTGCTGAGCGGCCTGCCGCATATGCACCGCTCGTTCGGCATGAACACCGACGACGTCCTCTTTGCCCGCAAGCCGCATTTCTACCGCGAAGGACGGGAAGGCGAGGGCGAGGAGGCGTTCGCCGACCGGCTGATCGCCGAACTGGAGGCGATGATCCTGGCGGCCGATCCCGAGACGATCGCGGCGATGATCGCCGAGCCGGTGATGGGGGCGGGCGGTGTCATCGTGCCGCCGCAAGGTTACTTCCCCAAGCTGCGCAAGCTGCTCGACGAGCACGACATCCTGCTTCTGGCCGACGAAGTGGTCTGCGGCTTCGGTCGCACGGGCAATTGGTTCGGCAGCCAGACTTTCGGTTTCAAGCCCGACATGTTCTCGGTCGCCAAGGGCCTGTCCTCGGGCTACCTGCCGATCGCGGCGGTGGTCGTGTCGGACGCGACCTACCAGCCGGTCGCGGACGAAGGGCACCGGAACGGCGTTTTTGGGCACGGCTTCACCTATTCAGGCCATCCCGTCGCCTCGGCCGTTGCCGCCGAAGCGTTGCGCATCTATCACGAGATCGATGTCGTCGGCCGCGCCCGGACGCTGGGCGCGCAGATGTTGGAAGCGCTTCGCAACGCGCTTGCCGACCACCCGATGGTTGGCGAGATCCGCGGCGTCGGCCTGCTGGCCGGCATCGAACTGATCGCCAACAAGCGCACCAAACAGGGTTTTCCGGCCGAGGCCAGGATTGGCGCGCAGGTCGAACGCGCTTGCCGGCACCGCGGCATCATCCTGCGCAACATGGGCGACGTGTTGGCGCTCTGCCCGCCTTACATCATCGAGCCGGACCAGATCGACGAACTCGTCCGCGCGCTTTTTCTCGCCATCGAAGACACAAGGGAGAGCCTCTCGCTCTGAGGCTTGGCTGCCATGACAATCACCATCAGACAGGACAAAAGCATGTATCCCGAAGTCGAGCTTTTCATCGACGGCAAGTGGGGACCGGCGGCTGGCGGCAAGACGCTCGAGGTTCGCAATCCCGCCACCGATGAAGTCATAGGCTCGGTTGCGGTGGCTGGCGCCGCCGATCTCGACCGCGCCCTGGCCTCGGCGGAGCGCGGCTTCAAGGTCTGGCGCAAGGTCTCCGCCTTCGAGCGCGGCAAGGTGATCCGTGAAGCGGCGCGGTTGATGCGCGAGCGTGCCGGCAGGATCGCCGGCCTGCTCAGCCTGGAACAGGGCAAGCCGCTGAGCGAGGCTACGATCGAGGTTCTGGCCTCGGCCGATATCCTCGACTGGTTCGCGGAGGAGGGGCGTCGCACCTATGGGCGCATCGTGCCGGCGAGAGCCAGCAACGTCCATCAACTGGTCGTACGCGAGCCGGTCGGGCCGGTCGCGGCGTTCACGCCGTGGAACTTCCCGGTGTCGCAGACGATCCGCAAGATCGGCGCCGCGCTCGCCACCGGATGCTCGATGATCGTCAAGCCACCGGAAGAAACGCCTGCCTCGCCCGCCTGCCTCGCCGACGCCTTCAAGGATGCCGGGCTTCCCGACGGCGTGCTTAATCTCGTCTATGGCAACCCGCCGGAGATTTCGAGCTACCTGATCCCGCATCCAGTGATCCGGAAGGTGTCCTTCACAGGCTCCGTCCCCGTCGGCAAGCAACTCGCGGCGCTCGCCGGCCAGCATATGAAGCGCGTAACGATGGAACTCGGTGGGCATGCGCCGGCGATCATCTTCGACGACGCCGACCTCGACAACGCGGCGGCCCTGCTGGCGGCTGCCAAGTTCCGCAATGGCGGCCAGGTGTGCGTCTCGCCGACGCGTTTCCTTGTCCAGGAGAAATCCTACGCGCCGTTCGTCGACAAGCTCGTCGGTCATGCGCGCGCTATCAAGGTCGGCGACGGGCTGACCGAGGGCACCCGCATGGGGCCATTGGTCAATGAACGCCGGCTGCAAGCCGTCGAGGCGATGATTTCCGAAGCGGTGGCCGAGGGCGCCAAGCTCGAGACCGGCGGCAAGCGCATCGGCAACAAGGGCGCTTTCTTCGAGCCGACCGTGCTCAGCGACTTGCGTCCCGGAATGCGCATCATGAACGAGGAGCCATTCGGTCCGGTGGCGCTGGCGATGCCGTTCGCGACGTTCGACGAGGCGGTGGCCGAGGCAAACCGGCTGCCCTACGGGCTCGCGGCTTACGCCTTCACCCGTTCGCTGAAGACGGCGACCGAGCTCGGCGCGGAGATCGAGACCGGCATGCTGACGACGAACCATCTCGGCCTGGCGCTGCCGGAAGTACCCTTCGGCGGCGTGAAGGACAGCGGCTACGGTTCCGAAGGCGGCTCGGAAGCGCTGGAGGCTTATCTCGTCACCAAGTTCATCAGCCAGGCGGGATTCTAGTGGCTCCCGCCAGCGCGTGGGCTAGGCGAACATCTCGTTATGTTGTTCGAGCTGCAGGCGGGTGCGACGGATGTGGCCGTAGAGGATGAGGCCGGCCTGTTCGCCGTCATGCCGCCTCAGCGCTTCGAGGATCAGTCGATGCTCGTGATGCACCGCCGCCATGCCGGCCTTGCCGACCGATGCGGCGAAAGCGCGGCGGTATTGCTGGGTGGTGTTCCAGAATTTATGGATCATCTGGGCGAGCTGAGGCATCCGCGCGCCCTCATAGCTCAGGAGATGAAACTCGCGGTCGAGCTGCAGGAACTCGTCGATGCCGTCGGCGGCCTCGATGCGCGAGACGAGGTCTTCCAGGCGCGCAAGCGTTTCGGGCGAAAGGTTGGCGCTGCTTTCGGACAGCGCCAGCGGCTCCAGACGCTCGCGGATCTTGTAGATCTCGATGCATTCGGCGCGGTCGAGCTTGGAAATCCAGGCGCCGCTGTTGGGCACGAGGATGACCAGCCCCTCGCTTTCCAACTGCCTCAGCGCCTCGCGAACCGGAATGCGGCTGATGCCGTACTCTTCGGCGAGCTCTTCCTGGCGGACGCGGCTGCCCGGCTGCAGCCGCCCCGACAGGATGGCGTCGCGCAGCGCATCGGTGACGCGGCCGCTGGCCAGGGCGGCGCCGTTGCCCTCGGTTCCGCCGCTTGTGCGTCTGCCGGCCATGATCTCAATTCCCCGCATCGTGTTTATCCCGCGGATGTTAGTGCATCGGCGAACGGGTGGGAATCGGCACGAACCAACCGCTCACAGGTGAGGGCTGGCCGGATGCCAGAGCCGGCGGTCCGTCTCGCGCTCATAGGCTTTGCCCCCGGGGAAGGAGACCAGCTCGAGCTGCATGCCCCAGGGGCTCAGGAAATAGACCCAGGTCTGACCGGCGCTAGGCCCCTCGGTGCGCACCGTCGGCTCGCCGAGCACACGCACGCCATGCGATCTGAGATAGGCGACAGCCTCGCCGATATCGTCGACATAGAAGGCGAGGTGGTGTCCGCCGACGTCAGCGTTGCGGGGCTGGGTGCCGTTCCGGCCGGGGGCGGAATATTCGAAGATCTCGAAGTTGGAGCCGTGACGGCAGCGCAGGAATTTGAGCCGCTTCATCACCGTCCGGGGGTGGACGTTGAGATGGGCTTCCATCCAGTCGCCGTCGGACTGGAAAGGCCCGAGCTCGTAGAACGGCTCGCAGCCGATCACTTCGACGAAGAAACGGACGGCTTCGTCGAGATCGGGCACGGTGAAGCCGATATGCTCGGTGCCGCGCAGTCCGGGCAGGCCTTTCACGGTATCCGCCGCTTCCATGCTCATATCGTTACGATGTCTCGCAATTCCTGCAGAAACGTATCCAATTGAGGATCGTTGGCAAGAGAAATACCGGTTGTGGCCGAATAAATCGAAGTCATTGTATCCAATACTAGCGCCGCTCTGGAGGAGGTTTGCATGAACGACAGGACAGCCTACGACCCCGCATTGGGCATAGCGTTCGTCAACGGAAGCTACGTGCCGCTCGCCGAGGCGGCGATCCCGATCACCGACCGGGGTTTCGTCCGGTCCGATTCGACCTATGACGTCACCCACGTCTGGAAGGGCCGCTTCTTCAGGCTCGACGACCATCTCGAGCGTTTCCTGGCTTCCATGCGCGGCCTGCGCATGAGCCTGCCGCTGGGCAAGGCTGAGATGGCCGATGTCCTCATCGAATGCGTGCGCCGCAGCGGACTTCGCGACGCCTATGTGCAGATGACCTGTACACGCGGCGTGCCGCCGGCAGGCACGCGCGATCCGCGGCTTTGCCAGAACCGGTTCTATGCCTTCGCGCAGCCTTTCGTCTGGATCGCCAATGACGAACAGCGCCGCGACGGGCTGAAGATGGTGGTGAGCTCGGTGCAGCGCATCCCGCCTGAATCGCTCGATCCGCGTATCAAGAATTTCCACTGGCTCGATCTCACCATGGGCATCTTCGAGGCTTACGACAAGGACGCCGTCGTTGCCGTGCTCAATGACGGCAAGGGAAATGTCACCGAAGGCGCGGGCTTCAACGTCTTTTCGGTGAAGGGCAACGTCGTCGCCACGCCGGATCGCGGCGTCTTCGAGGGCATGACGCGCCGCACGGTGATCGAGATGGCCGGCGAAGCAGGCGTGACCTGCGAGGTGCGGCCGCTGCCGATCGAGGAACTGCGCGACGCCGACGAGATATTCATCTCCAGCTCGGCCGGCGGCATCATGCCGGTGACGGTGCTTGACGGCCGCATCTACGGCAACGGCAAGCCCGGACCGATCACCAACCGCATCCACGATCTTTACTGGGCAGCACACAGGGCGGGTCCGCTCTGCACGCCGGTCAGTTACGAGACGCCCGCATGAGCGCGCAAACACAACGCGTCTTCCTGGTGACCGGCGGCACGCGCGGTATCGGCGCGGCCTGCGTCGAGCGGCTGGCGGCGGATGGCGCGCGGGTCGTCTTCACCGGGCGCGACCGGGCCGCCGCCGATGATGTGATCGCCGCGGTTCCTGGCGCCGTCTTCGCCGCCGGCGACGTAACCAGCGAGGCCGACTGCAAGCGCGCGGTCGACGTCGCGCTGGAACTCGGCAGGGGGTGTATCGCCGGCCTGGTCAACAATGCCGGCGCCGGCGGACGCGGCGCCTTCGACCAGACGACGCTCGACGATTGGAACAGGACGATGACGGCCAACGCCACCTCGGCCTATCTGTTCACGCGTCATGCGCTCTCGGGTCTGCGGGCCGCTCGCGGCGCCGTGGTGACGATCTCGTCGGTGGCCGGCCTGGTCGGCGAGGAGGGGCTTGCGATCTACACCGCCTCCAAGGCAGCGCTGATCGGCCTGACACAAGCGCTGGCGCTCGAATACGGCTCGGAGGTGCGCTTCAACGCTGTCTGCCCGGGTCAGATCGCAACACAGATGATGGCAAAGACGCTGGCCATTCCGGGCCGGCGCGAGAAGCTGGAAAAGCGCATTCCCGCGGCCCGCCTCGGCACACCGGAAGATGTCGCGGAGGCGATCGGCTGGCTGCTGTCTGCCGCGGCGGGCTTCGTCAACGGTGCGGTGCTCAGCGTCGACGGTGGCGAGACCGCCGGCTTCATGACGCCGCGCGACGATCCGAAGGCCTGACTTTCAGCCAAGCGGCCGACCTTGGTCAGCCATCACCTGGCGCAAGCCGCACTCGATGTCGGCGGGGCGTGCGCAAGCGGCGCCCTCGAGCACTTTGGAAATGCTCGGCGAGGCTTCGCCGCCATGGACACGCTGGATCGGCTGGTCGAGCCAGTCGAAGCAGCGGTTCTGGATCTCGGCGGCGAGCAGGCCGCCATAAGACGTGCCGCGCGCGCCTTGCTCGACCACCAGCACGTTGCCGGTCTTGCGGATCGAGGCTTCAATGGCCTGCCAGTCCAGCCCGGCGCGATCGAGCGAGCGCAGGTCGATGACCTCAGCATCGACGCCGAGACGTTCGACCGCTTCAAGCACCGGCCGCACCATTGCGAGGTAAGTCAGGATGGTCATGGCCGTGCCTCGGCGAACGACCTTCGCCTTGCCGAGCGGGATGAAATAGTCGAGGTCGTCGATCGGCGCCGGTCCGGTCGAATTGTAGAGATCGACATGCTCGATGACGAGCACCGGGTCCTTGCAGCGCAGCGCGCTGTTCATCAGGCCGACATAGTCGAAGGGCGTCGAAGGGGCGACGATGCGCCAGCCGGGCGAGGTGGCGAAGATGCCGGCCGGATCCATGGAGTGCTGCGAACCGTACCCGGTGCCCATGGCGACCTTGGTGCGCAGCACCAGCGGCATGTCGATATCGCCGCCGAACATATGGCGCGCCTTGCCGATCTGATTGAAGACCTGGTCGGCGGCCACCCACATGAAGTCCGGATACATGAACTCGACAACCGGAATATAGCGGCCATCCATGGCGATGCCGCCGCCGAGCCCGGTAAAGGCGGCTTCGCTGATCGGCGTGCCGAGCACCCGGTCGGGGAAGGCGGCGGCAAGGCCGCGCGTCGCGCCGTTGGTGCCGCCTTTCAGCCGGTGCACATCCTCGCCCATGACGACGATGCGGTCGTCCGTTGCCATGCGGCGCTGCATGACGCTCGCGACGGCGTCGATGAATTTGGCGTCGCTGTCGATCGCGCCGCCGAAGGTTTCCAATTCCTCGGTGCGCGTCCTCGCGAATTCCTGGAGGTCGCCGCGTATGCCGTGGTCGCGGAAACCTTCGTCCGGCCAGAGCGCGGGCTTGATGCGATTCTTGCCGTCCACCTGCTCGACGAGTTCGGCGGCGACATCCGCCATCAGTGCAAGCGCGCGTTCGCGCAGGGCGGCAACGCCCGAGCTGCCGATGATCTGACGCTGTTCCATTTCGCTCGCCAGCCGGTCGAGCGGGTCGCGCGCCCGCCAGGCCGCTTCCTCCGTCTTGTCGCGATAGCCGAAGGCGCTGCCCGGCAGAGGACCGTTCTGATGGAAGTAGCGATAGACGTCAGCCTCGATGATGGTCGGCCCCCCATCGTTGCGCATCAGTTCCATGGCTTCCTTCGTCGCAAGATAGACGGCGAGGGGATCCATGCCGTCGACTTTCCAGGCCGGAATGGCGAAAGCCGATCCGCGTGCCGACAGGCGCGGCTCGGCGGTCGCTTCCTCGACAAGGGTCGAGACGGCATAGCGGTTGTTCTCGATAAAGAAGCAAAGCGGCAGCTTCCAGGCGGCGGCGATGTTCATTGTCTCCAGCACCGAGCCGATGTTGACCGCGCCGTCGCCGAAATAGGCAAAGGCGACGTCGCCTTTGCCCGCCCGCTTGTGCGCCCAGGCGGCACCGGCCGCCAGCGGCACGCCGCCGCCGACGATCGCGTTGGTGCCGAGATTGCCGGCCTCGGCCCAGCGCAGATGCATCGAGCCGCCGCGTCCCCGGCAAAAGCCTTGCGCCAGGCCGAGTATCTCGGCGAGCGACCTCTGGGCCAGACCGCGGATTTCCGATGAAAACTCCGCTGCGGGCAAGAGGCCGCCGGGCGCGACATAACGGATCGACTTGGCGAGAAACTGGTGATGCGCGCGATGGGATCCGTTGATCTGATCGCCAGCGCGCATCAACGCGGCCGAGCCGACGGCGCCGCCTTCCTGGCCGACCGCGGAATGGGCAGGACCGTGCACCAGGCCCTGGCCCGCGAGCTCCAGCACTTTCTCCTCGAAGGCACGGATGAGATGGGCCGAAACAAGCATCGATTCCAGCACGGCCGGATCGGCGTCGTCCCAGTCGGCGCGTGTCGTACGCAGTTCGCGCCAGGGGGCTGATGGGGCCAATGTTGCGTAGTCGGGCATCAGGACTTTCTGGCGGGCTCGTGGCTGGTTCGAGAAGCGTATTGGATACGATAGGGACGTTTCTCGCCTTTTGGAAGGCGAAACTGCCAAAATAGATTTGCCATTGGATACAATGAGCGAATATGCCAGCTTGCGTCGCGGCAGGCGCGCGGGTGCCGACCGGCTTTGATGCCGTGTGTCGGCGCCGTCAGTCCGCCTCAGGCGCGAGAATGCGCGTCACATGTTCGGCAATCGCCAGGCTGGAGGTCAGGCCGGGGCTTTCGATGCCGAACAGATTGACCAGCCCGGCGCTTCCATGGGTCGTCGCATCCTGGATGACGAAGTCGCTGTTGGCCTCGCCCGGACCGGAGAGTTTCGGCCGAATGCCGCTATAGGCCGGCTGCAGGCTGTCGTCGGCCAGATCCGGCCAGTATTTGCGGATCGCATCGTAGAAGCGTTTGCCGCGCGCCGGATCGACGCGGTAGTCGAGCGCGTCCGTCCATTCGACGTCGGGCCCGAACCGGGCCGTACCGCCGAGATCAAGTGTAAGATGGACGCCAAGCCCGCCCGGTTCAGGCACGGGGTAGACCAGCCGCGAGAAGGGCGCCCGGCCCACCACCGAGAAGTAGTTGCCTTTGGCGTAGCGAAGCGTCGGCAAAAACCGTCGGTCGAAGCCTTCGAGCGAGCCCGCCAGCGCAACGGCGCCAAGGCCGGCCGCGTTGACGAAGCGCGACGTCGCGATCTCGAAACCCTCGCCGCTTGCCGTGTCCATCGTCTGGAGCACGATGCGGCCGGTGTCGATGCGGCCCGAAACGATGCGCGTGTTGAGCGACAGCATCGCGCCGCTTTCCTCGGCGTCGCCGAGCAAGGCGAGCATGAGCGCGTGGCTGTCGATGATGCCGGTGGAGGGCGATAACAGGGCTTTCGTGCAATGAAGCGCCGTTTCCAGGGCTTGGGCTTCAGCGGCGGAAACGAAGCGCAAATCGTCCACACCGCAGGCTGCGGCGCTGGCCCGGATCGCGGCAAGCATGGGTTCCTGGGCCTCGTCGGTTGCGACGATCAGCTTGCCGGAGCGCCGGTGCGGGATCGCACGCTCCGCGCAGTAGCGGTAGAGCATGTCGCGACCGGCGACGCAGAGCCGGGCCTTCAGCGACCCTTGCGGATAGTAGATGCCAGCATGGATCACCTCCGAATTGCGCGAGCTCGTCTCGGTGCCGATGGCATCCGCCGCCTCGACGATGAGCGTGTCCAGGCCGCGTGCGGCCATCTCGCGCGCAATTGCAAGACCGACGACGCCGGCACCGGCGACGATGCAGTCGATCTGTTCCATTCTCAGCCCGCCTTGGCCGTGCCGGCGGCGCGCCTGCTGAACATTCGTTCGAGAATCACGTTTCCACCCTCGGTGATGTCGGCGATGATCGCACGTTCGGCGGCATCGGCATCTTTCCTTTCGACCGCGGCGAGCACTGCGTGGTGATTGTCGATCATGGTCCTGCCGCCTTCATGGTAGGATTCCGCAATCAGGGGGCCCATCTGCAACCACAGCCGGTTCAGGATGCCGCGCAGCACCACCATGTCGCCGATGTCTGCAAGCGCGAAGTGGAAGGTCTGGTTGAGCTCCAGCCCTTCGGTCCAGTTTCTCTCGGCGATAGCACTCTCGTTGCGGGCAATCAGATCGCGCAGCCGCTCGATATCCCCGGCCGTCGCCTTGAGCGCGGCCTCGCGCGCGGCGAGACCTTCGAGCTTCAGCCTGATCTGGCGGATCTCCCGATAGCGTTCCAGCGTGATGATGGGCACGCGCACCTCGCGCGCCGATTTCTGCACCAGCGCCTCGTCCTGGATCAGGCGCAGGATCGCATCCCGCACCGGCGTGACGCTGGTTCCGAGCGACTGTGCGAGGTCGCGGATGGTCAGCCTGGCATCCGGAGCGAAGCGTCCCTTGACCAGCGCCTCGGCGACGCGCGCATAGACGGTCTCGCCGAGATTTTCGCGCTCGAGCGTTTCGAAACTGAAGCTCGCCATGCCGTTCCCGTCCCGCTTTTTGGCTGTCGGCCCAAAAGGGCTTGACAGTATATCTTATAAGAAACATGATGCATCAAGCAGCATAATGCAAGAGGGAACTGCGACCCTTGGACGAGGGGAGGCAGGGCAATTCCCGCTTGGACGCCTGCAAACAGGAGCCGTGATGGACGCCAAACCGAATTCCCCCGAAGCCCGCGATATTCGCTACCACCTGCATGGCTATACCAATGCCCGCAAGCACCAGGAGGCGGGTCCGCTGGTCATCGAAAAGGGCGATGGCGTCTATGTCGAAGACATTTCCGGCAACCGCTACATCGAAGCGATGGCGGGCCTGTGGAGCGTCGCCGTCGGCTTCTCGGAAAAGCGTCTGGTGGACGCTGCGACAAGGCAGATGTCGAAGCTGCCCTTCTATCACGACTTCGGCTCGAAGGCGCATTCGCCGCTAATCGACCTGGCCGAGCAGTTGGTGCAGATGGCGCCGGTGCCGATGAGCAAGGCCTATTTCACCAATTCCGGCTCCGAGGCCAACGATACCGCGATCAAGATGATCTGGTATCGGTCGAACGCGCTCGGCCAGCCGGCGCGCAAGAAGATCATCAGCCGCAAGCGCGGCTACCATGGCGTCACCATCGCCTCGGCGAGCCTGACCGGGCTGCCCAACAATCATCTCTCCTTCGACCTGCCGATCGCCAATATCCTGCACACGTCGACGCCGCATCATTGGCGCGACGCCCAGCCCGGCGAGAGCGAAGAGCAGTTCTCCGCGCGGCTCGCCGACGACCTGGAAAGACTCATCCTTGCCGAGGGGCCTGAAACGATCGCCGCCTTCATCGGCGAGCCGATCATGGGCGCCGGCGGCGTCGTCGTTCCGCCCGCCGGCTATTGGGAAAAGATCCAGGCGGTGCTGTCGAAATACGACATCCTGCTGGTGGCCGACGAGGTCATCTGCGGCTTCGGCCGCACCGGCGAGATGTTCGGCTCGCAGACCTTCGGCATCAAGCCCGACATCATGGTGCTGTCGAAGCAGATTTCCTCCTCCTATCTGCCGATCTCGGCGCTCATCATCAACGACAAAGTGTTCGAGCCGATCGCCGACGAGAGCGACCGCATCGGCACGTTCGGCCACGGCTTCACCGGCGGCGGTCATCCGGTCGCCGCGGCCGTCGCGCTGGAGAACATCAAGCTGATCGAGGAGCGCGACCTGGTCGGCAATGCGCGCAAGGTCGGCGCTCATCTGCAGGCGCGGCTCAACAAGCTCGCCTCGCATCCGCTGGTGGGCGAGGTGCGCGGCGTCGGTCTTATCGCCGCCGTCGAGCTCGTCGCCGACAAGGCAACCAAGGCGCCTTGGGGCAAGCCGGCGGCGCTCGGCGCGCTGGTCAACGGCTTTCTGCAGCAGAACGGCGTCATCTCGCGCAATATGGGCGACGCGATCGCTTTCTGTCCGCCGCTGATCATCACCGAGGCACAGGTCGACGTCTTGGTCGATGCATTCGAGCGATCGCTCGACGCCGCCCTGCCGCAGGTTCGGGCGCAGGGCTAAGCCAGCCTATCGCAGTCGAAACGCCCTGTCGGGCGCGGCCCATCACACATTGACACATAAGATATAAGATGTAAGTTGTGAATTGCGCGATCGAAATAAGCTGAATGGATACATTCATACGAAATTCAGCGTTTGAAGTTTGAAATGCCAACGAAGAAGTGGCAGATTGGATACAAAACTGATCGGGCTGAACCGGTCGATCGGGTAGATAACTCCAGGCCCTCCAAGGGCAGCTGTTCAAATGGGAGACTGATATGAGTGGATTGAAGAAGTCACTGGCTTTGGCGCTGTCGGCGACGGTGCTGTCGGCCGGAATGGCGCATGCCGCCGACTGGTGGCCGTTCAAGATCGCTTCGGCGAAGGATGGCGACCTCAAGAAAGTAGGAGAGATCGAATACAAGCCGCTCGACAAGGCAGAGAAGCCCTGGAAGCTCTGCGTGCTCTTCCCGCATCTGCAGGACAGCTATTGGGTGTCGGTGGATTACGGCATCGTCGAGGAGGCCAAGCGCCTGGGCGTCAAGGTGACGGTGCTGCAGGCGGGTGGATACACCGCGCTGCCGAAGCAGATCTCGCAATATGACGACTGCGTTGCCGCGGGCGCCGACGCCATCCTGATCTCGGCGATCTCGGAAGCCGGCGTGGCCGCCAAGATCAACGAGGGCATGGGCAAGGGCATCGTCAACATCGCCGTCGCCAACCCGATCCTCGAGACGCCGATCACCGCCCGCATCACGCCCGACTTCTACCAGAAGGGCTTCCAGACCGGCGAGTATGTGAAGAAGTTCCTCGGCGACAAGCAGGGCACCGCCGTGGCGTTCCCGGGCCCGCAGGGCAGCGGCTGGGCCGAGACCTACATGAACGGCTTCCGCGACAGCACCAAGACCGGCAATATCAAGCTGGTCGGCGAAATGTTCGGCGAGGCCAGCGTGCCGGCGCAGCTCAAGCTGGTCGAGGACGCGCTGCAGACCCATCCGGACGTCAACGTCATCTGGGGCGGCGCGCCGACGGCGGAAGCCGCGATCGGCGCCGTCGCCGACGCCGGCCTGAGCAACGTGACCATCATGTCCTCCTACGAGAACCAGACCATGCTGAAGGCCGTCAAGGACGGCTCGGTGCTGGGCTTCGCCACCGAGTATCCGGTCATCATGGGACGCATCGGCGTCGACCTCGCGGTTCGCGCGCTGGAAAAGAAGGATCACGAAAAGGTCCTGCTGGTTGCCCCCGGCATCGTTACCAAGGACAATGTCGACAAGATCGACACGACCCAGATCTTCGCGCCGGACAGCTGGCGCCCCGAGTTCTCGGTCGAATAGCGTAGCTGCTTACGCGGCCCGCACATCGCGGTTGGATCGCGATTCTCCCGGCCTGGCCGCTTCGTCGGAAGCGGTCAGGCGACTTAGCTCGCCAGCCTTGGGTTTTTGGATGCTGGAAGTTACAGGATTCACTAAGAGATTCCGCGGCATCGCCGCGCTCGACAATGTCGACTTCTCCCTCAATGAGGGCGAGGTCCACGCGCTGCTTGGTGAAAACGGCGCCGGCAAGTCGACGCTCATCAATCTCATCGCCGGCACCTTCCCGCGGGCGGAAGGCGTCTACCGCATCAATGGCCGCACCATCACCAGCCTGACGCCGCAGGTGGCGCAGGAGATCGGTATCGCCGCCGTTTTCCAGGAATTCAGCCTGGTGCCCGACCTCACAGTGGTCGAGAACATCTTTCTAGGCCGCGAGCAGTCGTCCGGTCTGTTCCTCAAGCGCAAGCAGATGCGTCAGGCGGCGGCGGAGCTGCTGGACAGCCTCGGCTTCCATCTGCCGCTCGACGAGAAGGTCGCCTTCCTGTCGCGCGCGCAAAAACAGATGGTCGAGATCGCCAAGGCGCTGCGCATGCGGCCGAAGGTGCTGATCCTCGACGAACCGACCGCGTCGCTTACCGACGGCGAGGCGGAGAAACTGTTCAACGCCGTGGCGCTGCTGAAAGCGCGCGGCGTCGGCATCATCTATGTCTCGCATCGCATGAGCGAGATCCGCAATCTCTCCGACCGCGTCACCGTGCTGCGCGGCGGCAAGAAGATCGGCACCGTCGTGACCGCCGAGATTTCGGACGAGGGGCTGATCGAGATGATGGTCGGTCGTCCCGTCGAACAGCTGTTTCCGAAGATCGAGCACAAGCCCGGGGCAGTCAGGCTCGAGGTACGAGATATCACGACGGAAAAGCACTCGGTCATTGGCGCGTCCTTCACGGCGCGCGCGGGCGAGGTGGTCGGTCTCGCCGGTCTCGTCGGCTGCGGGCGCAGCGAGCTCTGTCGCGCCGTCTTCGGCCTGGAGGCCATCGAGGCGGGCGCGATCATGCTGGGCGACAAGGCGGTCGAGTGGCCGACGCCGACGTCGATGCTCGCCGCCAATGTCTGCTATTTCCCGGCCGACCGCGGCTCGGAGGGGTTGGCGCTGGCGCGCTCGGCGCGCGAGAACGCAACCATGAGCTCGCTCGGCCTGCCGGAACTGTCGTTCGGGCCGGTGCTGAAATTCTGGCGCGAGAACGAGACGATCAAGACGCCGCTCGCCAATCTTGCGCTGAGACCCATGGCGCCCGAGCGCAAGGCGTCCGCCTTCTCCGGCGGCAATCAGCAGAAGCTGATGCTGGCGCGCGGGCTGATGAAGCCGTTCGACGTCTACCTGTTCGACGAGCCGACCGTCGGCATCGACGTCGGCGCCAAGGCCGATGTCTACAACCTCATCAAATCGCTGGTCGAGGCCGGAGCCTCGGTCGTGGTCTCGACATCCGAATTGCCGGAGCTGATCAATCTCGCCTCGCGAGTCTATGTCATGCATGAAGGCAAGGTGGTCGCCGAGCTTGCCCAGCATGAGCTCAGCGAAGCCCAGGTCCTGTCGCATTATTTCGGAGGGCGCGCATGAGCTCGGAAACGGCGACCATGACCGTTGCCAACGCGCCATCGCATCGCGCCAGCCGGCTCGACCGCTTCCTCATGCAAGGCGGCATCGTCATCACCTTCCTGGTCGTGGCGGTGGTCGCGACCGCGCTGATCGAGCCGCGCTTCCTCAACCGGCTCAACCTGCTCAACATCATGCGCAATTTCGCGCTGCTGCTCATTCCGTCGCTGGCGCAGATGCTGGTGATGACGGCCGGCGGCTTCGACCTCTCCGTCGGGGCGGTGGTGGCGGCGACCTCGGTGGTGACGGCTGCCGTGATGCTGGTCGGCAGCGGCTATTTCCCAGGCATGGAACTGGTGGTCATCCTTGCCTCGCTGGTCATCGCGCTCGGCGCCGGCGCGCTTGTCGGGCTGGTCAATGCCGGGCTTGTGGCGACCTTCTCGCTCTCGCCCTTCATGGTGACGCTGGCGATGATGTCGGTGCTGATGGGCATCGCGCTCTATTTCACGCAAGGCATCCCGATCTACGGTGTGGCCGACTCCTTCATCGTCAATATCGGACGCGGCCAGTTCCTGGGCCTGCCGATCGTGCTCTGGGTCGGGTTGGCGGTGCTTGCCGCCTGCATCGTCATGCAGCGCTTCACCGCGCTCGGCCGCCATATCTATGCGGTGGGCAGCGACCAGCGCTCGGCGCGCTTGTCGGGTGTCTCCACCGGCCGCACGCTGATGGCGGCCTATATGCTTGCCGGCCTGCTCGCCGCGCTCACCGGCTTCCTGATGACGTCGCGGCTCGGCTCCGGCCAGTCGACGATCGGCGGAACCCTGGCGCTCGAAACCATTGCCGCCGCAGTCATCGGCGGCGTCTCGCTGCGCGGCGGCGTCGGCCGCGCAGAACTGGTGGCGCTCGCAGCGCTGTTCCTGTCGGTCATCGCCAACGCGATGAACCTGGTGCAGGTCGACAGCAAGTACCAGACGCTGGTGCTCGGCGCCGTTTTGATCATAGCCTTGGCCATCGAGCGGCTTCTGCTGAGGAAGCGGCAGTCATGAGCATGGGGGCCAAGACACAACCGATGGCTCAGAGCTCCGGCCTTTCGCTGAAAGCGATCTTGCGCGCGGCGCGCCTGCCGATCGCCATTGTCGTTGTCCTCATCCTCTTCGGCCTGGTCGAGCCGCGTGTTCTGTCCCTCGGCAATTTCCGCAACATCGCGCTGCAGGCGAGCTATCTTGCGATCTTCGCCATGGCGCAGACCATGGTGCTTCTGACCCGCGGCTTCGATCTTTCGCTGGGCTACACCGTCTCGCTGGTCAGCGTCGCCGCCTCGATGGCGATGGTGGCAATGGGCGGTGGCGATGTCTCGATCCTCTATGGCGTCGGCGCCGCGGTGCTGATCGCCGGTGCGATCGGCCTCGCCAACGGCGTGCTGATAGCCGGCATCGGCATCAACCCGCTGGTGACGACGCTCGGCATGGCCAACATGGTGCTGGCCTTCGCCTCGACGATCAGCGGCGGCTTCCCCGTCACCGGCCTGCCGAAGAGCCTCACCGCCGAATTCGCGCAGGGATCGCTGCTCTCGATTCCGATGCCGATCTGGATTGCCGCCCTGGTATTCGTGCTCTTGTTCCTCGTGCTCAAGGCGACGCGCTTCGGCCGCAGCCTCTACATCATCGGCGCCAATCCAAGGGCGGCGGTCGCGGCGGGCATTCGCACCGTGCCGGTGCTGGTGCTGGCCTACACGCTATGCGCGCTGCTTGCCGCGCTCGGAGCGCTTCTGCTCACCGCGCGCACCGGCTCGGGTGAGCCCAATCTCGGCGGCAATCTCACATTGGAAGCGATCGCGGCCGCCGTGGTCGGCGGCGTGCGCCTCTCCGGCGGGGAGGGCGGCGTGGGCGCGGCCGTGCTCGGCGCGCTGTTCGTCACCGTGCTCTCCAACGGCATGAACCTCGTCCAGATCGACGGCTATCTGCAGCAGATCTGCCTGGGCGTCATCATCATCGTCAGCCTGATCGTCAATCGCGACGAAGCCAGGCGCTGATACTCCAACCTCTTCGGGAAGCTCGTATGGCCTATCAAGTTTGCATCGATATCGGCGGCACCTTCACCGACTGCCTTGTCTCGAACAGCAAGGGCGAGATCGCCATCTTCAAGTCGCCGACGACGCCCGGCGAATTCGAAAAAGGCTTCATCAACGTGCTGCATGTCGCGGCTGAGGGCTACGGCCTGAGCGGCGCCGATTTCATGAAGCAGATCGACCTCGTCGTGCACGGCTCGACCGTGTCGACCAACGCGCTGGTCGAGCGCAAGACGGTCAAGGTCGGCCTCATCCTGACCGCCGGTCACCAGGACATACTGGTGCTGCGCGAAGGTCCGCGCAAAGGCGCTTTCCAGTGGCGGCTGAACTATCCCGATCCCTATGTGCCGCGCCATCTCACCAAGACGGTCGGCGGCCGCATCGACGCGCGCGGTCGCGAGCTCGCGCCGCTTTCGCTGGATGACGTGCGCAAGGCCGCCGCCGAGTTTCGCGGCCTCGGCGTCGAGGCGATCGCCGTCGGCCTGCTGTGGTCGGTGGTCAATCCGGCGCATGAGCTCGCCGTGCGCGAGATCCTGAACCAGGAGTTGCCCGGCATTCCGGTGACGCTCAGCCACGAGATCAACCCGATGCCGCGCGAGTACAAGCGCATCATCGCGGCGGCGATCGACGCCTCGATCAACCCGATCGTGCGCACCTATATCGAGAAGCTGAAGACGGCGCTCGACGAGGAAGGTTTCGAGGGCGAATTGCTGCTTGCCAACTGCGTCGGCGGGATGATGCCTTTGGCCGACATGATCCGCAAGCCGATCTACAGCGTCATGTCCGGTCCGACGCTGGCGCCGATGGCGGCGCTGGCGCTTTCCGACGAGCCTGACATCATCGTCGGCGACATGGGCGGCACCACGTTCGACGTCTCGGCGCTGCGCGACCACCAGATCATCGTCACGCCGGACAGCATGATCCATGACGATTCACTCGGCATTCCCAAGGTCGATGTGCGCTCGGTCGGCGCCGGCGGCGGCTCGATCGCCTTCGTCGACGAAGGCGGCCTGCTGCAGGTCGGCCCGCGCAGCGCCGGTGCCCGGCCGGGTCCTGCCTGCTACGGCCAGGGCGGCACCGAGCCGACAGTGACGGACGCCAATGTCGTGCTCGGCATCGTCGATCCCGATTACTTCCTCGGCGGCAAGATGCAGCTGAAGCGCGAGCTGGCGGAGGCGGCGGTCGACAAGATCGCGACGCGGCTCGGCGTTTCGCGCGAGGAGGCGGCCTACGCAATCTACACCACCTCCAACCACAACATGGTGGCGGCGATCGAAGAGATCACGGTGCGCGAGGGCATCAATCCGCGCGACTCTTTCTTCGTCTGCGGCGGCGGCGCCACCGCCATCCACATCGCCGAGATGGCCGATATCCTCGGCTTGAAGCGCTACATGGTGCCGCGTTTCATGGCCGGCCTCAGCGCTTTCGGCGGCCTGATCTCCGACATCCGCTCCGAAGAGAGCGCGGTGCTGCTCACCTCCGATGCCGACTTCAACGTCGCCGGCGTCAACGATGCGCTGAAGCGGCTGAAGCAGACCGGCAACAACTTCCTCGCCGAAGCCGGCGTCGCGGTGGAGAACCGTCAGTTCGAGTTCTCCTTCCTCGGCCGTTACGAATACCAGTCCTTCGAGATCGAGGTGCCGTTCGAGGCCAAGGACGGCGTGGTCGATGAGAGCGATCTGCCGGCTCTGGTCGAGGCCTTCCACAAGATGCATGAGCGCATCTATTCGATCCGCGCCGACAACGACGTCGTCGAATTCACGGCCTGGAAGCTGCGCGCCATCGGCAAGCGCTCCGGCCAGGACATCTGGCAGAAGAACACGCTGCCCGACCAGATCGGCGCCATCGACCTGAAGGCGAAGCGCGGTATCTACCAGCAGGAGAGCGGGCGTGTCGAAACGGTGCCGGTCTACGAACTGGCGCAACTGCGCGCCGGCGCAGAGCTTGCCGGTCCCTGCCTGGTCGAGGCCGAGACCTTCACCGCCTATCTCAAGGACCAGCACCAGGGACAGATCGACCGTTACGGCAATCTCGTCGTGAACATCGTCTAGTCAAATCTACACAAGGGAACGATCCTATGGACTCCATCAACAGGCTCGAACTCGACATCGCGGAGCGGCGGGTCGACCCCTTCCTGATGTCGGTGCTGAAAAGCCGCTTCGAGGCGATCGTGCGCGAGATGACCCTGGTCGTCATGCGCGCCAGCCGCTCGGCCGTGATCAAGAACGCGCGCGACTTCTCCTGCGCCATCTTGACCTACGATCATCGGCTGGTCTCGGTCGAGGACGCGCTGCCGATCCACGTCATGTCTATGGACATGGCGACGCGGCCGCTGACCGACCTGTTCGACGACATCACGCAAGGCGACATCTTCCTCAACAACTGCCCCTACACCGGCGGCACCCATCACGCCGACCTGATCATGGCGATGCCCGTGTTCTTCGAGGGCGAGCCGCTGTTCTGGGTCGTGGCGCTGTCGCACCACGCCGACACCGGTGCGCCGGTGCCGTCGACCTATCTGCCCTTCGCCAAGAACATCTTCGAAGAGGGGATGCATTTCCCTTGTGTGCGCGTCGCGCAGAATTACGAGGAGAAGAAGGACATCCTGCGCATCGGCACGATGCGCAACCGCGTGCCGGACATGTGGCTGGGCGACGTGCGCGCGCAGATCGGCGCCTGCCGCACCGGCGAGCGCCGCATCGGCGAATTGTTCGCCCGCTACGGCCGCGCCACCATCCTCGGCTTCGTCGAGGACTGGTTCGATTATGGCGCGCGCTGCGCCAAGGCGGCGATCGCCAAGCTGCCGGCCGGCAGCTACAGCTACGAAACGCGCCACGACCCGGTGCCCGGCGTCGCCGACGAAGGCATACCGGTCAAGGTGACGATCAATGTCGATCCGGAGAAGGGCGAGATCGTCGTCGACGTGCGCGACAACATCGACAATGTGCCGGGCGGGCTCAATCTGTCGGAGAATACGGCAACAGGTTCCTGCCGCATCGGCGTCTTCAACAATCTCGACGAGAGCATTCCGCACAATGAGGGCGCGAAGTCGCAGATCAAGGTGCTGCTGCGCGAGGGAAGCGTCGTCGGCAAGCCGAAATATCCGGTCGGCACTTCGGTCGCCACCACCAATGTCAACGACCGCCTGATGATTGCCGGCAATTGCGTCTTTTCGCGCATGGGCGCCCCTTACGGCCAGGCCGAGAGCGGCTCGCACCTGCCGGCCGGCGTCGGCGTCATCTCCGGCGAGGATCCATTCAAGCACGGCAAGTCCTATGTCAACCAGGTCTTCGTCGGCTATGCCGGCGGCGGCGCTCGCCATGGCTTCGATGGCTGGCTGACCTATTGCGGCCCGGCCAATGCCGGCCTCATTCAGCTCGACTCGGTCGAGGTCGACGAGTCGATGTATCCGATCGTCATCGAGCGCCGTGGCGTGCTGCCTGGATCGCAGGGTTTCGGCGAGTTCGAGGGCGCGCCGGCGACCGGCGGCGTCTTCTATCCGCTCGACCACGACATGACGATCGTCTACGCCGCCGACGGCACCAGCTTCCCGCCGCGCGGCGTGCTGGGGGGCGGCGACGGCAAGGAGAGCGAGACGATCAAGCTCCGGGCCGACGAGAAGATCGTGTTGCCGGCCTTCAGCGAAGAGACGATCGAGAATGGCGCCCGTATTGAGTTCACCGCCTGCGGCGGCGGCGGTTACGGAGACCCGCTGAAGCGCGATCCGAAGCGTGTCGCGGCGACCGTCAATCGCGGCTGGCTGAGCCGCGAGGATGCCGAGACGGTCTACAAGGTGGTTCTGGTCGATGCCGACGAGCCTGGCCTGCTCAAGGTCGACGAAGCCCGTACAGCCGCCCTCAGAACGGTTTGACTCCGATAGAGCGCTTCACCGTTTCACGGAAACGGCGAACCGCTCTATCCCTTTGTTTTTACGCAATTCCGGACGGAAGGTTACGGCGAAAACGCCGAACTTAACCGCTCACACTTTTCCTGGAATTGCCTAGGCGCGGAACAGGTCCGCGAGAGACCTCGAATTCCGGGTCGGTAGTTGGAGAGGGAGCGCCTGCCCGGCGGTGTGCGATGCATGACGACCGACCCGTGCCGAGCAGCGGCCTGCCACCGATAGACGCTGCTCTTCTGTTCTTGGCAGCGGCGATCTATGGCGGCATCTTTCCGGTCAACCGGCTGGCCGCCGAAGCGCAATGGCCGCCTGTGGGTTTCGCCTTCGCCCAATCGCTCGCGGCAGGCGTGATCCTGGCCTTGGCGGCGGCAGCCGCCGACGGTCGGTTCGCCGTCAACGCCGGGCAGATGCGCACGTATCTGATCATGGGCGGCCTGGTGGTTGGCCTGCCTATCGGCATACTGGTGTCGGCCGCTCCGCATGTCGACGCCTCGGTGCTCACTCTGGTGCTTTGCCTATCTCCCATATTCACCCTCGCCATCGGCGCGCTGGCGGGCCTTGATCGCTTCGATTGGCGCACTTTCGCCGGCATGATGCTCGGAGTGGCTGGCGTGGCTGTCCTCGCGCTGCCCGGTGTAGGCGTTGTCGGCTCGGACGGCATCGTTTGGTTTCTGGTGGCTCTCATTGCTCCGGTCATGTTTGCTGCCGCCAACAACTGCGCCAAATGGCTGCGCCCCGAAGGCGCGTCCTCCGTAATGATGGCGGCCGGAACGTTGTTGGGAGGGGCTGTCGTTGCCGGCGTTGTCATGCTTGCGCTCGGCGGTGCGGCGTTGCCTTCCGAGTGGACGGGCAGAACCGCGATGCCGCTCGTTCTGGCGACGGCGATCAATGCCGTCTTCTTCGTCCTGTTCTTCGTATTGGTCGCTCGTATCGGGCCGACGCGCTTTTCGGTCTTCAACTATCTGGCCGTGGCCGCCGGCATCCTCTGGAGTCTGGCCGTCTTCGACGAACGGCCGGCCGCCTCGTTCTGGGTGGCCCTGTTCCTGATGCTTGCAGCCATGTACCTGGTGCTGTCGCGCAAGCCCGACTGATCGTCCGATTAAAGTTGATCGGCCATGACCGCTCACATGATGCCGAAGGTCTTGTAGGCATCCACCGCGCTCATCCCTTCGCGGATCGCCTTGGCGACGCGTTTTTCTCCGCGGACTTTTTCGAGGGCCAGGCGCACCACCTCTTCCTCGACTTCAGCGGGGATAACGAGGACGCCTTCCTTGTCGCCGAACAGCAGCGTTCCCGGCTCTATACGGACCCCGCCGACCTCGAGCGCGCAGCGATAGTCTATCACCTTGCCGCGCACGCCCTGGTCCTGCGCGTAATAGCCGGTGCAGAAGCAGGGAAATCCCAGCGCCTTGATGCCGTCCGTGTCGCGGGCGAAACCGTCGACCAGCGCACCGCGCGCGCCAAGGATCTTCGCACGCGTCGACATCAACTCGCCCCACAGCGCGTAGCGGGGCGAGGCGCCGCTGGCGACGTAGATCTCGCCGGGCTTCAAATCGTCGAGCGCTTCGAACATCAGCCCGAAAGGCTTGCTCATCAACGGGTTGTGCGTCGGTCCGTTGGACGGAAAGATATCGGTCTCGAGCACGGGCATGGCCCTGCCGAGCAATCGCGTGCTTTCGTCAACAGGCTTGAACACCGGCGGCAGGAACTGATGCTGCAGCCCCAGCGTGTCCATCACGTCACCGACCACCGCGACGAAGAGTTCTTCCTCGAACAGGCGGTACATTTCGGCGTCGTCGGCATAGAGGCGCGTCGATCTGGTCATCAGGCTTGCATCCGTATGTCGGTGGATTGAATGGTCCGCGAAGGTCCCAGCGCTGCGGCATTCTGCACCAGCGCGCGCATATAGCCGAGCGCGAAGGCCTTCCCTGCGTGCCAGGGCGCGTCGCAGGACATCTCCGGCGTATGATCGGGGATGAGGACGCCCTCATAGTTTTCGTCGCGCAAGATACGGACGATCTCGGCCATGTCGATGTCGCCGTCGTCGACGAAGGTCTCGTGATAGTTCGGCACCTTGCCGCGCACGTTGCGGAAATGGATGTAGCCGATGCGCTTGCGTCGGGCGAAGCGCCGGACATGCCCGTAAATCTCGTCGGCGCCCGGCATTTCCTGCAGCGAGCCGAGACAGAGCTCCAGCCCGTTGGATGGTGAATCGACGATGTCCATCAGCCGGTCGTATTTCTCCGGTCGGTTGACGAGCCGCGCCGCGCCCCGCAGCGCTTCGGCCGGCGGATCGTCCGGATGGGCGGCGAGCACGACGCCGGCTTCCTCGGCTACCGGAACGACTTCCCGCAGGAAGGCGCCGAGCCGCTGCCAGAGCTCATCGCCGCTCACCGTCACCGGCGCGGCGGCCGGCCGGCCGGCGCGGTAGCGCATGTTCCAGACGACGCCGTCGGGGAGGGGCAAATCGGGGTCGATGGCCGCAAGGTCGAGCCCAACCGACATAGCCTCGCCGCGCGCGAAGGGCCCGCGCGACCAGCCCCAGACACCGGCGATGGAGAAGTTGTAGCCGATGCACGGGATGCCGGCGCGGCCGGCATCGCGGATAAGCCGCTTCAGCCCTTCGATCTGCTCCGCCCGGTCGGGACCATCGAGCAAAATGTCGGACCAGAAGCGCGGCGAGAAATTCTCGATCGCGGCGATTTCCAGCCCGTTGTCGCGCACTGTCCTGACCAGGCCGGTGAAGTCCTCGTGGTTCCACAGCGCATCGGTGGAGCAATCGCCCCAGCCTTCCGTCTCGCTGCCGGCCGACAGCGAAGGATCGCGGCCGCGAAAATAATTGGTGAGGTGGGCGACGATGTGGGTGGCGCCCGCCTGGCGGGCGAAGCGGAAATTGTCCGGTGTCAGCGACTCCCGGTAAAGGCCAAGACCGATCTTCATGGTCATTTCACGCCGATGCCGGCGGTCAGGCCGCCATCGATCTTGTAGTCCGCGCCGGTGCAGAAGCCGGCCTTCGAGGAGCACAGAAAGGCTATGAGCTCCGCCACTTCCTCGGGCTCGCCGATGCGGCCGAGCGGATGGGCCGCGCCGAAGCGCCTGTAGGCTTCCTCGACGTCGGCATCGCTGCCGTTTTCGCCACGCGCGGCTTTCTCGAGGATCGGCGTGCGGATCGAGCCCGGGCTGACCGAATTGACCCTGATACCGGCGGCCGCGTAGTCGAGCGCCAGCGAACGCGTCAGCGTTTGGATGGCGCCCTTGGTGGTGGCATAGGCGGCGACGTTCTGCTGGCAGGCGAAACCCTGCACCGAGGCGACGTTGACGATGGCGCCGCCGCCGCGCTTGATCATTTCCGGGATGCCGAAATGGGCGGTCAGATAGATCGAGCCGACATTGACCGTCATCGCCTTGTTCCAGGTTTCCCAGTCGGTCGTCGTCGCGGTTCCATAGGGATGGACCGCCGCCGAATTGACGATCACGTCGAGGCCGCCGAAGCGCTCGACGCCGGCAGCGACGGCGTCGCGGACCTGGCCTTGCACGGAGACGTCGGTGTCCAAGACCAGCGTGCCGGCCCCTGAGCTTCCCAGCTCCGCTCGCATCGCGGCATTGGCCGAGCGATCGATGCCGCAGGCGACGATCGCGGCGCCGCCGGCGGCAAGGCGCCTGGCGGTTGCGAGACCAATCCCGGTCGTCCCGGTCACCAGCGCGACTTTGCCTTCAAAATCCTTCATTGCGGGAACTCCCTCAGTCATTGTCGGAAGCCGGTTCTTCCGGCAGGAATCGCAGGGCGAAATCGAGATGGCGGCTCATCAGATAGGCGTAAGCCAGCCTGTCGCGCGCACGCAGCGCGGCTATGATCTCGCCATGCGCGGTACGGGTGTCGGCCAGCACCGGGCGCATTTCCTTGCCGATGGTCATGATCCGCAGGATCACGGGCGACAGGAAGGAATACATGTCGGTGAGCATGCGGTTGCCCGCCAGCCCGATCAGAGCCATGTGGAAATTGAAGTCGTTCTCGGCGGCTTCCTCGATCGAGCGGCTGTCGACGATCCGGGCATTGATCTCGTCGAGCGCCTCGATCTGCTCGCTTGTGGCATTGAGCACGATGTGGTCGCCGATGCCGACCTCGATGATGCGCCGAAAACCCTGGATGTCGGCGAAGGACGAGCGCGAGACATCCATGTGGGCGGCGAAGAAATTCTGGATGGCGATGCTCTGCCCATTGGCGAGCACCGCGCCGACGCGCGGCTTGGGCTCGATCAGCCCGTAGGTGCGGATGGTGCGCAGCGCCTCGCGCACGGTGTTGCGGCTGGCGCCGGTGATCTCGCTGAGCTCGCGTTCCGTCGGCAGCACATCGCCGACATTGAGCTGTCGCGCGCGAATAAGGTCGAGGATCCGTCCTGCCGCGGTGTCGACCGCGGAGCTGCCGCCGGCGCGGCGGGCGGTGACATTGTCGCGTACGGCCTGGGGGTTTTCCGACATCGATCCTCCTAATTGTTGGACCAGAATATCCTAAGGTTCAGGGAAAACAACCAGATTTGGCCCCATCTTGTCCAATTTTCTGCAGCCAGCTGGTGAGAGCAGCCGCTTGTGAGTGCCAAAGTTTTAATTTGACTCTGATTGTGGTCCAACAATAAATTCCCCGGCTTGTTGGAGAGGAAAGTGGCAATGGAACAATGCTGGCGCTGGTATGGTCCGGACGACCCGGTGACACTCGATCATGTCAAACAGGCGGGGGCGACCGGCGTGGTCTCGGCCCTGCACGGCATCTATGACGGGCGCGTCTGGCCGCTGGAAAACATTCTCGAGCGCAAGCGCATCATCGAGGCGGCAGGACTGACCTGGTCGGTGGTCGAGAGCATTCCCGTCCACAACTCGATCAAGATCGGTTCGCCGGAGCGGCTCCGTTATGTCGGCTTCTACAAGGATACGATCCGCGCGCTGGCGAAGGCCGGCATCGCGACGATCTGTTACAATTTTATGCCCGTGGTCGACTGGACCCGCACGGATCTGGCCTACCGCTTGCCGACGACGGGTTATGCGCTGCGCTTCGACGCGATCGATTTCGCGGCCTACGACCTGTTCGTGCTGAAACGCGAGAATGCCCGGGACGGCTATACGCCCGCCCGCATCGCCGAGGCAGAGTCGCGGTTGAAGGAACTCGGCGCGGAGAAGATCGACAGGATCGAGCGCAACCTCATCGCCGGCCTGCCCGCCACCGAGCGCGCCTACAACCGCGACAGCTTTCGCGAGGCCCTGGCCGACTATGATGCAGTCGGGCCGAAGGAATTGCGCGAGAACCTGGCCTGGTTCCTGCGCGAGATCATTCCGGTAGCCGAACAGGAAGGGGTGCGCATGTGCATCCATCCCGACGATCCGCCATTCTCGCTCTACGGCCTGCCGCGCATCGTCTCGACCGCCGAGGATGCGCGCTTCATCCTCAATGCCGTCGACAGCCCGGCCAATGGCCTGACCTTCTGCACCGGCTCCTACGGCACGCGCGCCGACAACGATATCGTCGCCATGGTCAAGGAGTTCGCCAGCCGCATCCATTTCGTCCATCTGCGCAACATCACCATCGAGGATGACGGCTCGTTCCACGAGGCCGAGCATCTCGAGGGCGGCACCGACATGGCGCATGTCATCCTCGCGCTGATGCAGGAGGAGGCGCGCCGCCGCAAGGAAGGCCGCGCCGACTGGCGCATCCCGATGCGGCCGGACCACGGGCACCTCCTCGCCGACGACATCGGCAAGACCAGGATCAATCCCGGCTACTCGCTGATCGGCCGGCTCAAGGGTCTCGCCGAGTTGCGCGGCATCATGCGGGCCGTCGAGCGCTTCGGGCTGGCTTGAGGCCGCAGCCAGGAAGAGGATCGCTATTTTGCGTATGTAAAAACTATTTGCTCAGGTAAAAATAGCTGCTACTGGTTTGCGGGCAGGGCACATGCCCGGTTCCAGGGAGGAATTGCCGGATATGACAAGACTGCGCGGTCTTGCGTGGGATCATCGACGTTGCTGGGGTCCGCTGGATGCCAGTGTGGCGCCGTATCGCGCCGCCAATCCGGGCCTGGAAATCGAGTGGGACCGCCGCAGCCTCTATGAATTCGGCGAGGGCGCGCTCGGCCCTGTGCTCTCGACCTACGATCTGGTGGTGTTCGACCATCCCTTCATCGGCGACATCGCGCAGGACGAGCTGATGGTGCCGTTCGACGCTTATCTGTCGGCGGAGCAGGTCCGCTTCTTCGAGCAGGATTCCGTCGGTCCGTCCTGGCGGTCCTACGAGAAGAACGGGCGCCAATGGGCACTGCCGATCGATGCCGCCTGCCACGTCGCCTCGTATCGCCCAGACCTGCTGGAGCGCTACGCGCCAGTGCCCCGCACGCATGAAGAGGTGGCCGCGCTCGGCCGGCTGGCGCGCAAGGACGGCAAATGGCTCGGCCTGCCTTTCGTGCCGACGGACGCCATGTGCCTGCTGTTGACGCTTGGCGACCCACAGGAGGACGGCGAGCAATTCATCGCGCCGGACGTGGTCGAGCAGGCCATCGGGCAATTGCGCGAGCTTGCGGCGCTGTCGCATCCGAACTCGTCCGGTTGGAATCCGATCCGCTGCTACGACCACATGGTCGCGCATGACGACGTCGTCTATGTGCCGTTCGCCTTCGGCTATGTGAACTATGCTGCGAAGACCGACAGGCCTTATCTGCGCTTTGCCGACGTGCCGACCCCGCGATCGGCCGGCGCCCTGCTCGGCGGCGCCGGCATCGGCGTCAGCGCCCAGTCGAAGCACAAGCAGCAGGCGATCGACTACGCCCTGTTCCTGTGCTCGCCCGACTATCAGCGCGGCGACTATGTGAAGTCGGGGGGACAGCCGGGATCGCTGGCAGCCTGGAAGGACGCCGAGGTCAATCGTCTCTCCGGCGATTTCTTCTCCTCGACATTGCGCACGATCAGCTCGTCCTATCTGCGTCCGACACATCCAGGCTTCATCGCCTTCTTCCGCGAATGCGCGCCGCGCGCAGCCGCGGCCATAGCCGGCGACATCGGCGCCGTGGAGCTCGCCGAGCACGTGAACCGCCTCTACCGCGAAACCAGGCAACCGCAACGGAGCGTTGCGTGATGGCCTCCGGTATTGCCGAAACGCTCGAGGAAAGCGAAAGCGGCCGCAATGGATATCGCGTGCCGGCAGTGGAGAAGGCGCTCGACGTGCTGGAGTTCATGGCCTCCAGCGCCGATGCGATGACCCAGACCGAGATCGCGACCGGCCTTGGCAGGTCCATCCACGAAATCTACCGCATCCTGCTTTTGCTGGAGAAGCGCGGCTACATCTTCCGCACGCAATCGGACCGCTTCCGGCTGTCGCTGAAACTGTTCGAGTTGGCGCATATGCATCCGCCGGTGAACAGGCTCGTCGAGTCCGCGCTGCCGGTGATGCGCGAATTGACCGCCAATGCCGACCAGAGCTGCCACCTTGTGGTACGCGAAGGGCAAAACGCGCTGGTGGTGCTGCAGATCGATTCACCGCTGCCGATGCGCTATTCGGTTGCGCTCGGATCGCATTTCCCGATCCTGGAAACCAGTTCCGGCGCCGTGCTGCTCGCCCACTCCAACCGGGCCGAGCGCGACCGCATCGTCGAGCGCATCGTCGCCGCCGGCGAAGGCCAGGGAACGCGCGGGGAAATCGAGGCACGGCTGAACGAGGTGGCCAGGCTCGGCTACGAGATGCGCGCGTCGCTCGCCGTCGAGGGCTGCACCAACATCTCCATGCCCGTGCGCGACCATGTCGGCGCCGTCATCGCCGCGCTCACGGTGCCGCTGCTGCCGCAGAAGGCGGCGCGCTTCGACCGTCAGACTGTTTTCGAACGAACCCGGACAGCCGCCGAGAAGATATCGGCTGCGCTCGGCTGGGGCGAAGCCAACAGCTCTTCACGTGCCGACCCGGAACGGCGGGATTACCCGTTCAGCGACTGAGACAAACGAAAACCCTGGGAGAGAAAAATGCACTGGTCCAAATCAATCCTGCTCGCATCCGCGGCCATGCTGGCCATCGGCGCGGCGGCGGCGCATGCCGAGAACATGCCCAAGCACATCGGTTACGTCACCAACTACGCCACGCATGAGTGGTACCAGAACGTCATCAAGGGCATGAAGGCGCACGGCAAGGAATTGGGGATCGAGGTCGAGGTGCAGGACGCCAATCTCGATATAGCCAAGCAGGTCGCCGCGGCCGAAGACTTCATCGCCAAGGGCGTCGACGTGCTGATCATCACCCCGGTGAATGAGGAAGGCGTGGTGCCGCTGCTGCGTCAGGCCAAGGCGGCCAATATCCCGGTGGTGCTCGAGGGCAACCCGGTCAAGGGCATGACCACGATGGTCGCCATCTGCGACTACGACACCGGCTATTTCTCCGGCGTCGAGGCGGGCAAATATGCCAAGGAGAAGCTCGGCGGCGTCGCCAAGGTGATGAATGTCGGCCTGCCGTTGCTGTCGGCGACGGTGCTGCGCTCGCAAGGCTTCATGGACGGGCTGAAGACCATCGTCCCCGACGCGGTCATGGTCCACGACCTTGACGGCGGCGGTAATCCGGATCGCGCGCTTGAAGTGTCGTCGGCCGCACTCGCCAAGAATTCCGACATCAACATCATCTACGGCATCAACGATTCGTCCTCGCTGGGCGGCCTGCAGGCATGGAAGGCTGCCGGCAAGTCGCAGGACGGCCTGCTGACGGTCGGCACCGGCGGCGAAGGACTTGCCTTCATCAACGCCATGCAGAACGAGCCGTCCTACCGCATCGAGGCCGCCATGTTCCCGGAAAAGGAAGGCTTCACGACCATCGACGCGGCGGTCAAGCTGTTCAACAACGAGCAGGTGCCGGAGCACATCGTCAGCCCGACCGCGCCGATGACTGGCGACGAGTGGAAGAAATACTATGATTATGACGGCACGACCCGCACCATCAAATGGGACGCCGTCAATGCGCTGCAGCCGCCGGCAAAGTGCATGAAGACCTCGGCCGACCTGAAGAAATAGGTCGATCGACACGGTCCTTCCCGCGTCGCGGGAAGGACCGCCAGCCAGGCGCCGACGGCCAGCGAAGACACGGCGTCTGTGCCTGGCCTTAGAGCCGGATGATTTCAGGTCTGTTCGACCTGAAATCTGAATCCGTCTCTAAATCCGAGAGATAGAGCATGATGTCGTCCGAAAACCGCTTCACACTTTTCGGTATCATGCTCTAGCGACGGGAACGGACTGATATGAGCGAGCTTACACACGCTTCCGCGCAGAAGCGTTTCATCGGCGGCCAGCTTCTCGGCAGCAGCCAGTTGGTGCTGGGTGGCATCCTGGCGGTGCTTTGCATCGCCATATCGATCGCGGCACCGCAGTTCTATTCGGAGGCCAACATCATCGCCATCCTGCGCCAATGCGCGCTGGTGCTGATCGTCGCCTCGGGCATGACCATGCTCATCATCACGGCGGAGGTCGACCTGTCGGTCGGCGCCTCGCTTGCCTTTGTCGGCTGCATCGGCATGGCGGTGCTCAATTCCACTCACAGCCTCGCGCTCGGCATGCTGGCGGCACTTGCCTTTGCCGGCGGCGTCGGCCTGTTCAACGGGCTTGTCGTCACCAGGCTCAGGGTGAATTCGCTGATCGCCACCATCGGCACCATGATGATGCTGCAGGGCGGCGTCTATCTGTTCACGCGCGAAGCGGTGCAGAACCACAATCAACTGGCAAGCTTCACCGATCTCGGCGCCGGCTATGTCGGCGCCGTGCCGG
Source organism: Mesorhizobium sp. B4-1-1 (assembly GCF_006439375.1). Classification (NCBI taxonomy): domain Bacteria; kingdom Pseudomonadati; phylum Pseudomonadota; class Alphaproteobacteria; order Hyphomicrobiales; family Phyllobacteriaceae; genus Mesorhizobium; species Mesorhizobium sp. B4-1-1. The sequence continues at coordinate 134,532 of NZ_VFTH01000005.1, read as the reverse complement.
TCCCCGTCATCCTGGCGGCGCTGATCTTCCTTGTTGCCTATGTGACGCTGCGCTTCACCACGCTCGGCCGCTATCTCTACGCGGTCGGCGCCAACGAAAAAGCGGTGCGCCTGTCCGGCCTGCGTTCGGAACGGCTCAAGCTGCTCGCCTTCGTCGTCACCGGCCTGTGCGTCGGCGTCGCCGGCATGATCCTGTCGTCATTGATGAATGCCGGCCAGCCGACCGCCGGGCGCGGCTTCGAGCTGACGGTGATCGCCGCCGTCATCCTCGGCGGCACCAGCCTGCTCGGCGGCCGCGGCTCGCTGTTCGGCACGCTGCTCGGCGTGCTGGTGCTCAAGGTGATCGACAACGGCATCATCATCCTCGGCTGGAACCAGGACCTGCAGATGGTGGTGCCGGGCGTCGTCATCATCCTGGCGACCTATCTCGACATCATCCGGAACAAAGCCAATGTCCGTTGATTTCCTTCATCCCGGCGAAGGCGCGGCCATCGACCCGAACGTGCCGGCGCTGGAGATGCGCGGCATCGGCAAGCGGTTTCCGGGCGTGGTGGCGCTGGACAATGTCGACTTCACCCTGGAGGCCGGCAAGATCCATGCCCTGATGGGTGAGAATGGCGCCGGCAAGTCGACCCTGATCAAGATCATGGCAGGCGTCTACGGCAAGGATGCCGGCACGGTCCGCATGCGCGGACGCGAGGTCGACATCAAGTCGCCGCGCGACAGCCTGAGGGAGGGCATCAAGGTCGTGTTCCAGGAGATCGCATTGATCTCCGAATTCACCGTCGCGGAAAACATCTTCCTCGAAGGCTATCCGACCGGCAGGACCGGCTCGATCGACTGGAAGAAGATCCGCGCCGACTCGGCGGCGCTGTTCAACCGCATCGGCTTCAACGTCGATCCGGCGGCCCGGACGGGATCGCTGCCGGTCAGCCAGCAACAGATGGTCGAGATCGCCCGCGCGCTCGCCCACGAAGCCCGTGTCGTCGTGATGGACGAACCGACATCCTCGCTGACGCCGAACGAAGTCTCGCTGCTGTTCACAGTCATCCGCCGCCTGGCGTCGCTCGGCATCGCCGTGGTCTATGTCAGCCACAAGCTCGACGAGGTGTTCGAGATCGCCGACACGGTGACGGTGCTGCGCGATGGACGCCACATCTCGACCAAGCCGATCGGCGAGCACACCAACGACACGCTGATCCAGGACATGATCGGCCGCCGCATCGACAACCTCTTTCCCCGCCAGCGCGGCGCGGCGGGCAGCAAGGTGGCGCTCTCCGTCGAGAAGCTCAGCACGGCGAAGAAGCTCATCGACGTGTCATTCGAGGCGCGCGCCGGCGAGGTGCTCGGTTTCTTCGGATTGATGGGCGCCGGCCGGACCGAGCTCGCCAAGGCGATCGTCGGCTACGATCCGATCATTTCGGGCACCATCGCGGTCGATGGTCAGCGCCTCGCGCCGCACGACACGCGCACCGGCGTGCGGCTCGGCATCGGCCTGCTCACCGAGGACCGCAAGAGCGAAGGCCTGATGGGCGAGCTGCCCGTCTACCAGAACGCCAGCCTCGCCTCGCTCGGCGCGTTCGCCCGCCTGGGCTTCGTCGACAAGGCGAAAGAGCATCAGGCGGTGCAGAACTATGTCGACCGCTTCCGCATCAAGACGCCCAGCCTGTTCCAGCAGATCAAGAATCTGTCGGGCGGTAACCAGCAGAAGGTGCTGATCTCGCGCTGGCTGATGCGCGGCCTGAAGGTCATCGTCGTCGACGAGCCGACGCGCGGCATCGATGTCGGCGCCAAGTCGGAAATCTTCGCGCTGATCGACCGGCTCGCCGGCGAGGGCCTGGCGGTCGTCATGATGACGTCGGAGATGCCGGAGTTGCTCGGCCTCGCCGACCGTGTTGCGGTGATGTGCGAGGGCCGCCTGACCTCGATCATGTCGCGTGAGGAAGCCACGCAGGAGAAGATCCTCAATGCGGCGATCGGATAGAACCATGGCGCACCGCAGCATTCCTTGCGACACGCGCAATTCCTTCGGAGGGAGCAAGCGATGAGCCTTGCAAGCACGGCTTCCGCGAAAGACCGGCCATCCATGCTGGCGCGGCTCTTTGCCCGGCAGGAACTGGCGCTGCTCGTCTGCCTGATCCTGGTGCTGGCGTTCTTTTCCGCGACGGTCGAGAATTTCTTCTCCGTGCGCAACATGACCAACGTGCTGGGCCAGGCCTCGCTGGCGCTAACCGCCGGCATCGGCTGCGCCATCGTCTTCATTTCCGGCGAGGTTGACATCTCGATCGGCTCGCTGCTGGCGACCATCGCGCTGCCGCTGATCATCATCATGAACGACACCAACTCGCTGCTGCTCGGCGTCGGCGGCGCGCTGCTGTTCGGCCTGATCATCGGTGTCGTGAACGGCTATCTCGTCGCCTATGCCGGCATCAACTCGCTGATCGTGACGCTCGGCACGATGTTCATCATGCGCGGCGGCGTCTATCTCTACACCGGCCAGCGCGCCATCCCCGACGACGCCAGCCTCGATTCCTTCATCGCGCTGTCCGATGGTCGTCTGTTCAACATCATCCCGTATTCGGCGGTGATCGCCATCGTGCTACTCGCCGCCTTCGGCTACATGATGCAGCACCGGCCGTTCGGGCGGCAGATCTATGCCGTCGGCGGCAACCAGGAAGTGGCGCGGCTGGCCGGCTATGACGTGCGGCGCGTCAAGTTCATCTGCTTCATCATCAGCGCGCTGCTGGCGACGGTTGCCGGTATCATCCTGGCGGCGCGTGTCGGCTCGGCGCAGCATACGGCGGGGCTCAACTTCGAATTCCAGGTCGTTGCCGCGACGGTTCTCGGCGGCGTGAGCCTTGCCGGCGGCATCGGCAGCCTGACGGGGATGGCGCTCGGCGTGCTGATCCTGCAATTCCTGTCGAACGGCCTGCGCGGGCTCGGGCTGCCGACCGAATGGCAGCTGGTCATCACCGGTATGATCATCATCGCCGCGGTCGCCTTCGACGAAGCGAAGCGCCGGCGCGCGAATGGAGGCTGACATGGCTCGTCTTGAAGGAAAAACCGCAGTCATCACGGGTGCGGCCGACGGCATCGGCCACGCGATCGCCGAGGCGATGGCGCGGGAAGGGGCGCATGTCTTCCTCGGCGACATCGCCGATGAGGCCGGCGAGGCGTTCGCCGCGGCACTTCGCGCGGCCGGCCGCCGCGCCGACTATGTCCATTGCGACGTCTCCCAGGAAGCCGATATCGCCGGCCTGATCGACAGCGCGGTGAAGAACACCGGACATCTCGACGTCCTGGTCAACAACGCCGCCATCGCCATCGGCGGCATGCCGGTGCACGAGATGACCGACGAGCAATGGCACCGGCTGATCGCGGTCAACCTGACCAGCGTGTTCCGCGGCTGCAAATACGCGCTGCCGCATATGATCGCGCAGAAGTCCGGCTCGATCATCAACATGGCCTCGGCGCAGGGCCATATCGGCCTCGATGGGTGGACCGCCTATGCCGGCGCCAAGGGCGCGGTGATGGCGATGACGCGCCAGATGGCGGTCGAGTTCGGTCCAATGAACATCCGCGTCAACTCGATCTCGCCGGGCACCATCAACACGCCGATGAACGACAGGCTGATCAAGGAGATCGGCGGCAATCTCGCCAAGGCCTGGGTCAAGATGCATCCGCTCGGCCGCATCGGCGAGCCTTCCGAAGTGGCCGAGGCCGCGGTCTATCTGGCATCCGATGCGGCCGGCTTCACCACCGGCACCGACCTGCGCATCGATGGCGGACTGACGGCAGCGCCGCGCTACGTTCCCGAACTGCTTTGAAAACGAAACGAGACATGAAATGAACAAGGCCCTCGAAGGCGTCCGTATCCTCGATTTCAGCCATCTGCTGCAGGGGCCGTTCGCCACGCAGCTGCTGGGCGACATGGGCGCCGATGTCATCAAGATCGAGCGCGCCGGCGCCGGCGACATGTTCCGCGGCATGACCTTCTTCGCCAAATGGGTCGGCGGCTCCGAGAGCCCGAACTTCCTCGCCTGGAACCGCAACAAGCGCTCGATCGCGCTCAACCTGAAAAGCCGCAAGGTGCATGCCGTCATCATGGAGATGGCGAAGAGCGCGGACGTGGTGGTGCAGAATTTCCGCCCCGGCGTGCTGGCCAAGCTCGGTTACGGCTACGAGGACTTCAAGGCCGTCAACCCGCGCATCATCTATTGCTCGGGTTCCGGCTATGGCGAGGAGGGCCCCTACGTCGAGCGTCCCGGACAAGACATGCTGATCCAGGGACTGGCGGGGCTGATCGCCAACACCGGCCGCGGTGATCAGGCGCCGGTGCCGGCAGGCGCTGGCCTGGCCGACCAGATCGGCGCCATGAACATGGTCTATGGCATATTGTCGGCGCTCTATTATCGCGAGAAGACCGGCAAGGGCCAGAAGATCGAGGTCAATCTGCTGGCCGGCCTGCTCGCGCACCTCAACCAGGAATATGTCGCCGTGCTCAATCTCGGCGAGGATTTCGTGCGGCCGAATTCCGGCATCGGCCATCCCGGCATGCAGGCGCCGTTCGGCATCTACGAGACCAAGGACGGCGGCTATGTGTCGATCGCCATGAGCCCGTTCAAGACGCTTTACGAGGTGCTTGAGGCGCCGCAACTCGCCGTCTATGACGACCTCAAGACCTTGTTCGACAAGCGCGACGAGGTGTTCGAGAAGGTCAACGCCGAGACGAAGAAATTCGCCACGCAGGACCTCTTGGCGCGGCTGCTCAAGGCCGACATCTGGTGCGCCGAGGTGAAGGACATTCGTCGCGCGGCGGAAGACCCGCAGGTCATGCATATGGGCATGATCACCAGCTACGAGCATCCGCGCGGCGGCAAGGTGAAGGTGGTGGCGCCAGCGGTCAAGATGAGCGAGACGCCCGCGACCATCGAGCGGCCGGCGCCGCTGGTCGGCCAGCATGGCCGCGAGATCCTGGCCGAGTTCGGTCTGTCGAAGGACGAGATCGCAGCACTCGAAGCGTCGGGCGACATGACCGTGGACGCGGCCTGAGGATGCGCGCCTATCAGACACTCACGGTCGAAACCCAGGGCCGGGTCGCGGTCGTCACCTTCCGCCGCGCCGACCAGCTCAACGCCATGAACCGGATCATGCAAGGCGAGATCACGGAGGCGTTCGAGGCGCTGTCCTCTGATGCGGGCGTCGGCGCGATCGTGGTAACCGGCGAGGGGCGCGGCTTCATGGCCGGCGCCGACATCAAGGAATACGCCGCGCAGACCGCCGCCGAGTTCGACACGTTCCAGGCTGCCGGGACGCGCATGTATGCGGCGATCGAGAACAACCGCAAGCCGGTGATCGCCGCGGTCAACGGCTTCGCGCTGGGCGGCGGCATGGAGCTGGTGCTGTGCTGCGACATCGTGATCGCCAACCAGTTCGCGAAACTCGGCTTGCCGGAAATCAAGCTGGGGCTGGTCCCCGGCGGTGGCGGCACGCAACGCAGCGTCGCCAAGCTCGGCCGCAACCGCGCCAATCTACTGCTGATGACCGGCGCCATCGTGCCCGCCTCCGAATTCGTAAGCGCCGGACTCGTCAACGAGATCGTCGATGTCGAAAGGCTGATGCCGCGCGCGCTGGAACTGGCCGGAATGATCGCCGCCGAGCCTGCTGCCGCGATCGAAGGCCTGAAGGCCCTGACGGCCCATGCCGTGTCCGGCGATCCGGCCGACGGCCTTGCCATGGAGCGCAACATATTGGGCGGCCTCTACCGCAGCGAAATCGGCCAGCGGCGAGTCAAGGAGTTTGCCGAGAGGAGCGCCGTGAAGAAGGCCGGCTCATGAGTGGTGGCGACGATTATCGCGGCCTCGGCTGGGCGCATGGCGCACTGACCGTGCAGCGGCTCGGCGCTGTGACAGATCGCAGGTCAGTTTCCCTCGTCAAGTCGAACCGGCCCCGCTTCACCGATATCGAGGGGCTGGCGGCGATGGTCGGCCACGGCGACGCGTTCGGCGTCGGCGGCCACCACTTCGCCCGGCTGCCGGTCGCCTTGCTGCGCGCGATCACCAGGTCCGGCGTCAAGGAACTGCGCTACGTCTCCTGGGCCGGCGGCTTGCCGCTCGAGCTGCTGCTCGAGGCGGGCGCGGTGGCGGAAATCGAGCTGTGCTTTTCCAGCCTCGACATCTTCGGGCTGCCGCCGAGGTTCCGCGCGGCGGCCGAGAACGGCGCGATCCCCGTCCGCGACTGGACGGCTCTGGCCATGATCCAGGCGCTGCGGGCGGCTCAGCAGAACCTGCCGTCGATGCCGTTCCAGTTGCCTCAGGGCTCCGACATGCTGGCGCGCGTGCCGGGTGCGGTCGCCAGGCCCGATCCGCTTGCCGGGACCGATACGGGGTTCGTCCCGCCGCTCAGGCTCGATACGTTTGTCGTCCACGCCCAGCGCGCCGACGAAAGCGGCAATGTCGAGATCATCGGGCCGCGGGCGCTGGACTTCGCCATGGCGGGCGCGTCGCGCCAGGTGCTGGTCACGGTCGAGGAGATCGTTCCGGTTGGAGCGCTGCGGCGGGACGGTCGCCAGAGCATCCTCACCCGCAACCAGGTTTCGGCGATCGCCCTGGCGCCGGGCGGCGCCTATCCAGCCTCGTGCCTGCCGTTCTACGTCACCGACTATCCGGCATTGTCGGAGGCATTCGCGACCAAGGATGCAGCTTTGGCGGAAAAGCTCCGCGTACCAGCGGCCGGCCTGCCGGAACGGCTTCAAAAAGCAGCCAAGGTCACCGCCCAAACGGTCCTCGCGATGCCGGTGCCCGCACAGGACAACGGGAAGGCAACCGTCGACGAGATCATTGCCGCCCGCATCGCCGCCGAACTCGACAATGAGAGCTTCGCCAGCGCCGGCGCGGTGTCGCCGCTCGCCAATGTCGCCTACCGGCTGGCCAAGGCGACGCACGCGCCGGACATGATCATCGCGACGATGAGCTGCGGCCACCTCGACATCGCGCCGAGTCCAATGGTGCTGTCGCTGATCGAAAGCCTCGATTGCGAGACGGCCGTGGCTCATGCCGGCGGCGACGATACCTATTCGACCTATTACCAGGCGGGGGCGGTGACGCACGAGATCGTCGGCGCGGCGCAGGTCGACCGGCGCGGCGGCGTCAACACCATCGCCTTGCGCAAGCCGAGCGGCGGCCTCATCCGGCTACCCGGGCAGGGCGGCATGGCCGACGTCGCCAACATGCATCGCGACTACCTGCTCTATGTCCCACGTCATTCGGTCCAGTCGCTGGTGGACGCGGTCGAGATCGCAAGTTCCGCCCGCGGGCTGCTGACGCCGGCCGAACGCGAGCCGATGGGCTATCGGACAGGCAAGGCTCTGGTCTTCACCGATCTCTGCGTCTTCCGGCTCGACCAGACATCGCGGGAATTGACCGTCGTCGAGACCATGCCAGGCGTTACCCAGCAGCAGGTCCGTAAAGCCACCGGGTTCGAAGTGACATTTGATGCCGATTGCCGCGAGGTGCCGGTGCCCTCCAGCGATACGCTTGCCGTGCTGCGAAACCGCATCGACCCGCTTGGCCTGCGTCGTCTGGAATTCGTCAGCGCCAAGGAGCGCGGCGCGCTGATCGCCGAAATCCTCGCGGCCGACCGCGCGATGGTCGAGCGCTGCATCGCCGCGCAGAGCTCGCCTGCCGCAAGCTGAGGAGCGTTCCATGGCAAAGCCGTTGCTCGACATGTCCGCCGCCCGCGTCTTTTTCGACGGCATCTTCACCAATCCACGCGTCGCGCATCCGGAGGGCGTGGCAGTCCATCGCGACGGATCGATCTGGTGCGGCACCGAAACCGGCGATCTGCTGAGGCTGGCGGCCGACGGCGGCTCGGTCGAGCGCATGGGCGGCACCGACGGCTTCCTTCTCGGCATTGCCTTCGACAGCGCCGGCAATTGTTTTGCCTGCGATCTCAAGCATGCCGCGATCTTCCGCTGGGATTTCGCGACAGGTCGCATGGAGCGCTTCGCTTCGTCCGGTATCCGCGTGCCCAACTATCCGATCGTCGACGAGGCGAGAGGCTGGCTCTTCGTTTCGGACAGCGTCGGCCAGGACAATCGCTCGGGCATCTTCCGTTACGATCTCAAGACGGGCGAGGGCGGCCTGTGGTTTCAGGAGCCGATGTCGTTCGCCAATGGCATGGCCATGGCGCCGGATGGCAACGGCCTCTACGTGGTGGAAAGCAACGCGTCTTGCGTCAGCTTCGTGCCGATCCTTGGCGATGACAGTGCTGGGGGCCGTGAGGTCGTGGTCGAAGGCGTGCGCAACGTTCCCGATGGTGTCGCCTTCGCTCGCGATGGCTCGCTGCTGATCTCATGCTACGAGCCGAGCCGCATCTACCGCTGGCGAAAGGAGCAAGGTCTCGAAGTGCTGATCGAGGATCCGGCGGCGACGACGCTGGCGCATCCCACCAACGTCGCCTTCAAGGGAGACAAGCTCTACACCGCAAACCTTGGCCGCTGGCACATCACCGAGATCGATCTGGCAGCGATTCCGGGCCTGAGCGGCGCTTAAACCGACAAAGGACAAAAGGCGCTATCGCCAAGGTGAGGGTACCCTTTGGGCAGCCGGCGGGTAGGCTCAGGCGCGCCTCTCCGCTTTTGAGCCCATCGAGCTCACCCCGGCATTGTCGTGTGCGCGCATAAAATTCCGCCCAGATTGGCAACAGGAAATCGGGGCTCAAGCTGGCAAAAGCTCGTCCAACCGATTCATCTTGGGTGAACCGTCCTACTTGCAAGGCCTCTTGGTCAGCAAGCCGTCCACGGTCATTGGCGCATCTGCCGGCGCCAGCGGAACCGCCGTCGCTTTGCGCCGTCTGTTCAAGCTCATCGGTCAAGCTTAGCCCGCTGCTTCGGTTTCGGCGAAGCAAAGGACAGAAAAAGACTTCTTTTTGCGATCCGGGCCGGATGCTCTCTTGCGGGACCTAGAACAAGGCCCGCCTGGGAGGGCGACGCATAACAAGAGAGCGGCTGCCGAAACGACAGCCTGGCATACGCCACTCGAACGAGGTCGATGCCGGTAACAGCCATAGGGGAACCACGATAATGAAGACATTCCGAAACTGCCTGACGACCGCGGTCAGCGCGGGCCTGCTGGGCCTGGGGCTTGCCGCTCCCGCCAACGCCGGCGCCATTCGCCTCGGCATGACCACCTGGGTGGGCTACGGGCCGCTGTTCCTTGCCCGCGACCTTGGCTACTTCAAGGAAGCCGGCGTCGATGTCGACCTGAAAGTCATCGAAGAATCAGCGCTTTACATGGCGGCGGTGGCCGGCGGCGATCTCGACGGCGCCGCCTCCACCGTCGACGAGCTGATGAAGTACCGCTCGGACGAGCTCTGCTTCAAATACGTGGTGGCGCTTGACGACAGCCATGGCGGCGACGGTGTCGTCACGCAGGCCGACGTCAAATCGCTCAAGGATTTGAAAGGCCAGCCCGTCGCCTTGAACGAGGGCTCTGTTTCCGAATTCTGGTTCAACGTGCTCCTGAAAAAGGAAGGCATGACCGAGGACGATGTCAGCGTCACCAACATGACCGCCGACGACGCGGCGACCGCGTTCATCGCCGGCCAGGTTCCCGCCGCCGTGACCTGGGAGCCGCACCTCACCGAAGTCCGCAAGGGCGGAAAGGGCAAGGTGCTGATCGATTCCACGACCACGCCTGGCCTGATCGTCGATGTGATCGCGCTCAAATGCGACCTGATCGAGAAGCACCCCGAGGACGTGAAGGCCCTCATCAAGGGCTATTACAAGGCGGTCGACTACATCAAGGCCAACCCGGAAAAGGCCTATGAGATCATGGCCAAGGGCATTGGCGGCTATCTCGAGAAGCCTGAGGATTTCGCGGCCGGCGCCCAGGGCGTGCGCTATTACGACCGCGCCCGCAACCTGGAGTTCTTCGGCACGCCGGAGAAGAGCGAAGCGTCCGACCTGGTGAACTTCGCGCAGGACATCTGGGGCAAGGCCGGCAAGCTCAAGATGACGATCGACTCGAAGACCATCCTCGACACCGATTTCATCAAGGAACAGTGAGCCTTCGGGATCGTCGGGGTCGGCCCGCCCGGGCCGATCCCGGTTTCTCGAACGCCTGAGCTTCGCGCCTGGGTCGGTTCACCGTTTCACCGAAACGGCGAACCTTTCTATCTCTTGTTTTGACGCAATTCCGAACGGAAAACCGCCCTCACTTTTGGTGGAATTGCTCTAAAATCAACGGAGGCCATCTTATGGCACAAAGGCGGACGGCGTGGACACGCCTGACGACCCCATTCGCCAACATCCCCGCCAGCACGGCAACGACACTCGCGCTGGCGATGTGGGTGGTCGTGATCGGCGGCTGGGCGTTGCTGTCCTATGGCCGCGTGGTGCCGAACATGTTCCTGCCGACGCCCGGAACGGTGCTGCAGACGACCTATCGCATGTCGCTGGACGGCAGCCTCTTCTACCACACTTTGACCAGCGCCAAGGTGGTGCTTCTAGGCTTCATCGTATCCTCATTGATCGCGGTGCCGCTGGGACTGTGGATGGGGACCTACCGGGCGGTGCAGGCGCCGCTGGAGCCGCTGGTCAATTTCATCCGCTACCTGCCGGTAACCTCCTTCGTGCCGCTGTTCATCCTTTGGATCGGCATCGGCATCGAGCAGCGCATCGCGGTCATCTTCTTCGGCACATTCTTCCAGCAGCTGGTGATGATCTCCGACTGCGCGCGCGGCGTGTCCAGGGATCTGGTCAACGCCTCCTACACGTTGGGCACCAAGCGCTCAGAGGCGGTGTGGCACGTCATTTTTCCTGCAGCGCTTCCCTCGATACTCGACACACTTCGCGTCACCATGGGCTGGGCCTGGACATATCTCGTCGTGGCGGAGCTCGTCGCGGCGTCGAGCGGCCTCGGCTATATCAGCCTCAAGGCGATGCGCGGCTTCCAGGTCGATGTGATCTTCATGGCGATCGCCGCGATCGGGCTTCTCGGCCTGATCACCGACACGGCATTCCGCATTCTCCGGGCAAGGGTCGCACCATGGGCACCTTGATGTTGAACGCATCCTCGCAAACCGCAGCCGGATCAAGGGTAGTGATGACCGAAACCGTCAAGGCGAACACTCCGGCCGGCACGGCCCATGCGACCGGCGATCCGCATGCGACCGGCACCACGATGGCCATCGAGGACGTGACGCTGCGCTATGGCGACGCCAACGGCGTGCTGGCGCTGGACGATGTGTCGCTGAAGGTGGCGAAGAACGAATTCTGCGTCATCGTCGGCCCTTCGGGATGCGGCAAATCCAGCCTGCTTTATCTCGCCGCCGGCCTCAATGACGCGACCTCCGGCACCATCAAGGTGGACGGCAGGGAGGTGATCGAACCGGGTCCCGACAGAGGGATGGTGTTCCAGAGCTACACCTTGTTTCCCTGGCTCACGGTGCGCGCCAACATCGAATACGGGCCGAAGCGCAAGGGCCTGCCGGCGGAGCAGCGCAAGCAGATCGTCGACCAGTATCTCAACGAGGTCGGCCTGGCACCCTTTGCCGACCATTATCCGGCCCAGCTCTCGGGCGGCATGAAGCAGCGCGTGGCGATCGCCCGCGCGCTCGCCAATGATCCGGCCGTCCTCTTGATGGACGAGCCGTTCGGCGCGCTCGACAGCCAGACGCGCGGCACCATGCAGAAACTGCTGTTGCGGGTCTGGGAGCGGCAGCAGAAAACGGTGCTGTTCGTCACCCACGACATCGACGAGGCGCTGGTGCTCGGCGATCGCGTTCTGGTGATGACGGCCAGGCCCGGCAAGATCAAGGCCGAGATCAAGGTCGACATCCCGCGGCCGCGCTCGATGGACGTGATCCTCGAACCCGACTTCATCGCGCTCAAGCGCCGCATCCTCGGCCTCCTGCACGACGAGATCGACGAGGATCACTAATGCATGTCGCCCAAAACCGCGCGGCGGTTTTGGGCGAACGACATCCATAGACAGAGACCTAAGCGCGTGACGCGCTTCAAGAGCAATCTCAAGCAATCACAAATGGTTGGGGGTAGTCCTGCGTGCAAACGCTGAACTGCCCTCAAACGTCAAAGGCCGAGGCGATCTTCTACCTTTGGCCGCGATGGGCCGAGCCGAGGATCATCTCCGAAGCCTTCTGCCCGATCATCATGCTTGGCGCGTTGGTGTTGCCGCCGATCAGCTTCGGCATGACCGAGGCATCGGCGATCCGCAGCCCGTCCACGCCGCGCACGTTGAGCGTCGCCGGATCGACGACAGCCATATCGTCGGTTCCCATCTTGCAGGTTCCGACGGGGTGATAAACCGTCAGCGCCTCGGCGCGCAGATAGGCGAGGATCTCGTCGTCGCTGCGGACATCCTTGCCCGGCAGCATCTCCTTGCCGCGCACCGCGTCGAACTCGGGCGAGGCAAAAATCTGGCGCGCGATCTTGATGCCTTCGACCAGCACCATGGCGTCGTCTTCATGCGTGAAGAAGCGGTGGTCGATCAGGACGTCCCGGCGGGAACTGTCGCGCGACAATTTGATCTCGCCCACGCTTTTCGGCCGAAGCACGCAGGTGTGAATGGCGTAGCCGTGGCCGTATTCGATCAGCCTGCCGCGATGGCTGCGATAGCCCGGCACGAAATGGAACTGGATGTCGGGAAGGCCGTTCGCGTGCCTGGTCTTCGCGAAGCCGCCGGCTTCGACATAGTTGGTGGTGAGCATACCCTTGCGGCGCGCGAAATACTGGAAGGGTGCCGCCGCCATGCGCGGCAGGTTGGCGATCGACAGGCCGAGCGTCCTGATGCTCCTGGAGCGCACGGTGATCATGCCGTCGACATGATCCTGCAGGTTCTTGCCGACGCCGGGCAGGTCGAGCACCGGCGCGATGCCGATCTGCTGCAGCTCAGCCGCCGGACCGATCCCGGAGGCCATCAAGATCTTGGGCGAGTTGATGGCGCCGGCCGAGAGCACGATCTCGCGATTTGCGGAGAGCGTCTTCTGCTGGCCCTCGTGCCGCACGCGCATTGCCGTGGCGCGGCCTTCGGCAATGACCAGGTCGATCACCTCGCATTGGCCGAGCAGCGTCAGATTCTTGCGGTCGCGCACCGGACGCATGAAGGCGCTGAAGCTGCTGAAGCGCTGTCCGCGGTCCTGCGTGACGTTGTAGATTCCGAGGCCGAACTGGCTTTCGGCATTGAAGTCCGCATTGGCGGGCAGGCCGGCGTTCCTGCCGGCCTTGACGAACATGCTGGAAAGCACGTTAGGATCACGCGGATTGTCGACCAGCAATTCGCCGTCGCCGCCATGATAGCGCGGGTCCTGTCCGAGCAGATTGCGCTCCAGTTTCCTGAACACCGGCAGCACGTCGCGATAGGCCCAGCCGGCGCAGCCGAGTCCTGCCCATTCGTCATAGTCATCGGCCGCGCCGCGAATATAGACCATCGAGTTGATCGAGCTCGATCCGCCCAGCGCCTTGCCCCGATTGACCGGAATGCTGCGGTTGTTGAGATGCGGCTGCGGCACGCCGACGAAACAATAATCGTAGGCCGGGTTGCCGTAGAGCGAGAGGATGCCCGCCGGCACCTTGACCCGCAGGCTGTTGTCGCTGCCGCCGGCCTCGATCAGGCACACTTTGACCGACGGATCGGCGCTCAGCCGATTGGCGACCACGCAACCGGCCGAACCCGCGCCGACGACGATGTAGTCAAATTCAGCCGCTTCCATCCAACCCCCAAGACGCGGCTCAAGCTGCGGGCTCGTCCCAGACCGACCTGCCGCCGACGATCGTTTTCAGCACCTTGATGTCCGCGATTCTGTCTGGCCCGACCTGCATCGGATCATCGGAAAGGACGATGAAGTCGGCGAGCTTTCCCGCCGCCAAACTGCCCTCGTCGTCTTCCCGGTGGCCGGCAAGGGCCGCCCCCAGCGTATAGGCATGAACCGCCTGCGCGACGCTGATCCTCTGCTCAGGGACCCAACCGCCTTCCGGCTGGTGGTCCCGGCTCTGGCGCAACACCGCATTGCGAATGCCGATGAGTGGATTGAGGTCGACGATGGGCCAATCGGTTCCGAAGGCGACGGCGCCGCCGGCCTCCAGGATGGAACGAACAGGAAAGGCCCGCGGAAGAGATCCGGAGCCGACACGCACCTCCCAAAGCCCTTCCATTCCGAGCCATTGGTCTCGTGGATAGATCATGGCGGGCTGGAAGCTGGCTATCGCTCCTATCTCGCCAAAACGCTCGATGTCGCGCGCGGTGGGTATTTCGCAATGCTCCACTCGCGGCCGGCGCTGCCGCGAGCGTTCCCCGTCCGCGGCATAGGCGTCGAGGGCCATTTCGATGGCGCCCGTCCCGATCGCGTGTGTCCAGACCTGAAATCCTTCCTGCTGCGCACGGCTGACGGCCGCGTTGTAGGCGGTCGCCTTCCATAGGCATGTTCCGGTTTCGCCCGGTTTGTCGGCATAGCCCAGGGGCATGAAGCCGGTGTGGGATTCCAGCACGCCGTCCAGGAAGAATTTGATGACGCGCCCGTCGAGAAAATCAGGGTCGAGGTCACCCCTCCATCCGGATACGCGCGCAATCACCTCGTCGAGGTTCGACTCCGGGTTTGCAATGCTCGAAAGCGTGAACCGCAGGCTCAGTTCACCGTTCGCGAATATCTCCGCCAGCAAGGGGACTGCTTCGTCATCCATCCCCGCGCTTTGGACCCGCGACAATCCCAAACGGTTTGCTTCCTTGATGGCGCGAAGCAGCGCCGATCGCATATCGGATTTCGAGGATTGGGGAACCAGGGTTTCAAGCTGGGACCAGGCTCTCTCCTTCAACCATCCGGTCGGCTCGCCGCTCGCGTCTCTCACGATCTCGCCACCTTCCGGGTCGGGCGTGTCCCGTGTGATGCCGGCAAGTTCCAGCGCCTTGCTGTTCACCCAGGCCGCGTGCGCCATGCCGGAGCGGAAGAAAACGGGACGATCGGCAACAACCTGATCGAGAAGCGATTTGTGGAAGCCGCCTTCGGGGAGATCGGGGTAGCCGTAACTGAATTCGCTGCCCACGATCCATGCGCGGTCGGGATGGGTTTGCGAATAGGCCTTCAACCGGGCGAGGACGTCGCCAAAGGTCTTTGCCTCGCGCAACCGTACTTCATCGAGATATTTGCTCCCCCAGGCAAAATGGACATGGGAGTCGATGAAGGCCGGCATTGCGAACCGACCCTGGAGATCGACGATTTCGGCGTTCGCCGAGGCCTGCGCCCTGACGGAAGACCAAGAGCCGACAGCAACGATGCGGTCGCCGCGAACCAGCATCGCCTCAGCAGCGGGATTCGCCGCATCGACCGTGTAGAGCGCGCCGTTTGTATAAAGGGTCTCTCGCGCCATTTCACTCTCAGCGGTCGTCGCTCTGATGCGGGTGACGTAGGGAACCACCAAATCCAAGGCGCAAGAATTATTTTTTCCAGCACCCTTGCTTAGGGTCCGCCTAAGCTTTTCCCGATGTCCGGAGGCGGGAATTGGGTGCCCCTCGGCGATCCCGTTCCAGCGTTTAGGGATAAGCTAAGCACTGACACATGAAATCATAATTTTCGCTCCGCCAGCCCGTCACTAAAAGCAAACCGGACCTCCATCGCAGCGGCGAAAGCCCTATCGAAAGAGACGTGGATATGTCGGTTGAGAAGGTAGACACGCTCGTCGTCGGCGGCGGCCAGGCCGGGGTGGCCATGAGCGAGCATCTGAGCAAATGCGGAGTGCCTCATCTCGTCCTCGAACGCGGCCGGATCGCCGAACGCTGGCGCTCGCAGCGGTGGGACTCCCTGGTCGCCAACGGTCCGGCCTGGCATGACCGGTTTCCGGGCATGGAGTTTCCCGTGACTGGTCCCGATGGCTTTCCTTCCAAGGAGGAGGTCGCCGACTATTTCGTCGCCTATGCAAAGCAGATCAACGCGCCGATCCGCTGCGGCGTGGAGGTCAAGCTCGTGCAGAGAAATGTCGGCCGTCCGGGATTTCGCGTCGAGACGTCGCATGGCGTGATCGAAGCCAACAGCATTGTTGCCGCGACCGGACCTTTCCAGGTCCCCGTCATCCCGCCCGTCGTTCCTGCAGATGCCGGCATCCTGCAAATCCACTCCAGCGCCTACCGCAACCCGGCGCAGCTGCCAAAGGGTGCGGTGCTGGTGGTCGGCGCGGGATCCTCGGGCGTGCAGATTGCCGACGAGCTGCAGCGCTCAGGCAGGCACGTCTATCTCTCGGTCGGCCCGCACGATCGCCCGCCGCGCGCCTATCGCGGTCGCGACTTCTGCTGGTGGCTGGGCGTTCTCGGCAAATGGGACCTGGAGACCCCGGGACCCGGCACGGAACATGTCACGATCGCGGTCAGCGGCGCGCGCGGCGGCGAGACGATCGATTTCCGCCGTCTGGCCGCGCAGGGGCTTGCGCTCGTCGGCATGACAAAGACGTATCAGGACGGCGTGATGACCTTCGCGCCGGACCTTGCAAAGAACATTGCCCGCGGCGACGCCAATCTGATGTCGCTGCTGGACGAAGCCGACGCCTATGTTGCACGTAACGGTCTCGACCTTCCGGAAGAACCCGCTCTGCGCAAGATCGACCCTGATCCGGACTGCGTGACCAATCCGATCCGCGAACTCGACCTGGCCGAGGCCGGGGTCACGACGATCATCTGGGCAACGGGCTTTGCCGTCGATTACAGTTGGCTGAAGGTCGACGCTTTCGACGAGAAGGGCCGGCCAAGGCATCAGCGCGGCGTCTCGGTCGAGCCCGGGATCTACTTCCTGGGACTGCCCTGGCAGTCGCGAAGAGGGTCGAGCTTCATATGGGGCGTCTGGCACGATGCCAAGCATGTGGCCGACCGTATTTCGACGCAGCGCAAATATCTGGCCTATCACGCCGCCGCGACCCGCGAGCCCGTGGACGCCTGACCAAAGCCGCGGGCCCGACCCTTATGGAGACCAAGATGGCGCATACGCGAATTCGCAAATTCAATACCAAGGACACCTATCCCGAGCAGAAGCTCGACAATGATCTCTGCCAGGCGGTCGTCACGCGAGGCGGCCGGACCGTCTATCTGCGTGGGCAGTGTCCGCAGGACCTCGATACGGCGAAGAACATCGACAGCCACGATCCGGTCGAGCAGACCCACAAGGTCATGCAGAACATCAGGCAGCTCATCGAGGAATGCGGCGGCACGATGGAGCATCTGGTGAAGGTGGTTATCTACATCACCGACGTCCGCCATCGCGAAGCCGTCTACCGGACGATGGGCGAGTACATCAAGGGCGTCCATCCGGTTTCCACCGGGCTGGTCGTATCGGCCCTGGCGCGGCCGGAATGGCTGGTCGAGATCGACGGCACCGCCGTCATCCCGGATTGAACGCCATGACCTTTTCCATCGTTGCACGGTGCCGGAGCACGGGCATGTTCGGCGTGGCGGTGTCCTCGTCGTCTCCGGCGGTCGCGGCGCGTTGCGCCTACGCGCAGGCCGGCGTCGGCGCGGTCGCCAGCCAGAACGTCACCGACCCGACGCTCGGGCCACGGGCGCTGGAGTTGATGGCGCGCGGCGCATCGGCCACGGAGGCCGTCGCCATCCTGAAGCGCACGGGCGCTTTTATCGAATACCGGCAGATACTGGCTGTCGACGCCGCGGGCGTCAGCGCGATCCACTCCGGGCCGAAAGCGCTCGGCATCTGGGCCGAGGCGCGCGGCGAGGACGTGGCCTGCGGCGGCAACCTGCTTGCAAACGACGGCATCCCGCGTGCCATGGTCGACGCCTTCCTTGCCTCCGAAGGCGATCTCGGCGATCGGCTGATCGCCACGATGCGCGCCGCGCTCAAAGCAGGCGGCGAAGCGGGGCCTGTCCGCTCCGCCGGCATGAAGCTGGTGCGCGATGTGTCCTGGCCCGTCGCCGATCTGCGTTGTGACTGGACCGAGGACTGCCCGATCGAGCAACTGGCAGGGCTGTGGGACATCTATAAGCCCCAGCTCGATGCCTACGTGACCCGCGCCCTCAATCCATCGGGCGCGCCGAGCTATGGCGTTCCCGGTGACGAGTAGTACCGGCAGTCTGGAGCCAGCATGAGCGAACTCAGCCATAAGGAATGGATCGGCAAGGCGTCCGCGATCCGTTTTCGCGACAAAGCCTTCATCGACGGCAAGGCCGTGCCCGCGCGCTCCGGCCGTACCTTCGCCAGCATCAATCCGGCCACCGGAGCGACGCTCGCCGAGGTCGCCTCCTGCGGAGAAGAAGACATCGATCTGGCCGTCGCCGCTGCCCGGCGCAGCTTCGAGGCCGGCGTATGGTCGCGAATGGCCCCCGCGCATCGCAAGCAGGTGCTGCTCAGGCTGGCGGAGCTGCTGCGCGAGAACCTGCTGGAGCTCGCGCTGCTGGAATCGCTGGATATGGGCAAGCTGGTCAAGGACGCGGCCACCATCGACGTGCCGGGCTCGGCGGCGATCTTCCAGTGGTATGCCGAGGCGATCGACAAGGTCTATGACGAGGTGGCGCCGACCGGCCATGGCGACTTGGCACTGGTGCGACGCGAGCCGCTTGGCGTCGTGGGTGCCGTGGTGCCGTGGAATTTCCCGCTCGACATGGCGACCTGGAAATGCGCGCCGGCGCTGGCGGCGGGCAATTCGGTGGTGCTGAAACCGGCCGAGCAATCGCCTTTCTCTGCGCTCAGGCTGGCGGAGCTCGCCATGGAGGCGGGCTTGCCCGCCGGCGTGCTCAATGTGGTGCCCGGCCTCGGCGAGACCGCCGGCCAGGCGCTTGGCCGGCACATGGACGTCGATTGCCTCGCCTTCACCGGGTCCACCGCCGTGGGCAAGCTGTTCCTGCAATATTCCGGCCAGTCGAACATGAAGCAGGTCTGGCTGGAGACTGGCGGCAAGAGCCCCAATCTGGTGTTCGCCGATTGCGCCGACCTGGACGCGGCGGCCGACAGGGCCGCCTTCGGCATCTTCTTCAACCAGGGCCAGGTGTGCTCGGCCAATTCCCGGCTTCTCGTGGAGCGCGGCATCAAGGATGCGCTGGTCGAGAAGCTGGCCGAGCGCGCAGCGGCGACCCAGCCCGGCGACCCGCTCGATCCGGCATCCAGGATGGGGGCAATGGTCGACGCTCGGCACGCCGCGACCGTCATGCGTTTCATCGACGGCGGCAGGAAGTCGGCCCGGCTGGTCACCGGCGGCGGCCGGATCTCGGTCGACGGGCGCGGCAGCTTCGTGCAGCCCACCATCTTCGACAATGTTGCGCCTGAGGATCCGCTTGCCCGCGACGAGATATTCGGCCCGGTGCTTTCGGTCATCGCCTTCGACACCGAAGAGGAGGCGCTTCAGATCGCCAACGACAGCATCTACGGGCTGGCGGCATCGCTTTGGACCGACAGCCTGTCGCGGGCACACCGCATCGCGGAGCGGTTGCGCGTGGGCACGGTTTCGGTGAACACCGTCGATGCGCTGAGCCCGATGACACCCTTCGGCGGCTTCAAGCAGTCCGGCTTCGGTCGCGACCTGTCGCTGCACGCGCTCGACAAATACACGGCGCTGAAGACCACCTGGATCAAGTACTGAGGGCCGTGACCTTGATCAACGGGTGCAAACCGGCAACATAGGACCATGCCGCTCCGCTTCACACTCAGACAGCTCGAATACTTCGTCGCCGTCGGCGAAGCGGGTTCGATTGCCAAGGCGGCCGAGCAGGTCAATGTCTCGCCGCCCTCGATCTCGGCCTCGATCGCCCAGCTCGAAGCGGAGTTCGGCGTCCAGCTCTTCGTGCGCAAGCACTCGCATGCCCTGGCGCTGACCGCAGGCGGACGCCTGTTCCTCAAGGAAGCCGCGCGCCTGCTCAACGACGCCGACGCGCTGCATGACATTGCCGGCGATATCGCGGAAAAAGTGCGCGGACCGCTGGCGATCGGCTGCCTGCTGACCTTCGCGCAGATCGTGCTGCCGGCACTGCGCCGGAAATTCGAGGACGCTTATCCGGATGTGCGCGTCAGGCAGTTCGAGCGCAACCAGGGGCAGTTGTTCGAGATGCTGCAGCGTGGCGAAATAGACGCCGCACTGACCTACGACCTCGAATTGTCGCAGGACATGACCTTCGAGCCGCTGATGCAGTTGCCGGCCTATGTGATGCTGCCGGCCGCGCATCGCCTGGCGGGGAGGGCGGGTATCACGCCCGAGGAACTGGTCGACGAGCCGATGGTGCTGCTCGACCTGCCTTACAGCCGGGAATACTTCCTCTCGGCGTTCCAGGGCCTGCGCCCCAGGATCGTCGAGCGCACCGGCGACATCGCCGTGATGCGCTCGATGGTCGCCAACGGCTTCGGCTACGGCATCGCCAATATGCGGCCGCTCAACACCATGTCGCCGGACGGCAAGCTGCTGGTCTTCGTGCCCTTGCTGGGGGACCTCCGGCCGCTGACCATGGGCATCGCGCTGCCGAACGCCGAGCACCGCACCCTGACGGTGCAGGCCTTCATCGACCATTGCCGCCGCTTCGTGGTCGAGCAAGGCGTTTTCGGCACCGAACGCATCGTCAAGTGAGCGACATCACGGCCAGCCGTCGGCGAGGCGCGACAGCAGCCTCTCCAGCATCTCGTCGCAACGCCGCAGCTGTTCGACGCTGACGAATTCGTCCGGCTTGTGCCCCTGCGCCATCGAGCCCGGTCCGCAGACGACGGCGGGCGTGCCGAGATCGCGGCTGAACAAGCCGCCTTCCGTGCCGAAAGTGACCTTCATGGTGCTATTGGCGCCGGTCAGCGATTTGACGAAGGCGACGGCTTCCGAAGCGGCCGGCGTGTCGAGACCCGGATAGGTGTTGGTGATCTCGATGTCGATCGCCGCTTCGGGCGCGATCGAAGCAGCGTCGGCGGCAATGCGCGCCGCAGCACTGCGCAGCCTGTCGAGAATGCCGGCGGCATCGTCGGCGGCGACGTTGCGGATCTCGAAATCGACCTGGCAGAGGTTGGGCACGATGTTGAGCGCCACGCCGGCATTGATCTTGCCGACATGCACGGTCGTGTAGGGAATGTCGTAGTCGCCGTCGCGAGCGCCGTCGCGGGCCAGCCGATCCTGTTCGTCGCGCAAGGCGCGCACGAAGTCGCAGCCGAGATGGATGGCGTTGAGCGCCAGCGGGGCGAGCGCCGAATGGCCTTCGCGTCCCTTGCAGAGAGCGCGCGCCGCAAGCTTGCCCTTGTGCCCGGTCGCCACCTGCATGTCGGTCGGCTCGCCGACGATGCAAAGCAGCGGCCGCTGGGGCGCTGCATTCAGCATTTCGATGAGGTCGCGCACGCCGAGACATCCGACTTCCTCGTCGTAGGAGAGCGCCAGGTGCAAGGGCGTGCGCAGCGCCGTCTTCCGGGCCTTGAGACAGGCCGCGAGAGCCGAGGCCACGAAACCCTTCATGTCCGCCGCGCCGCGCCCGAAAAGCTTGCCGTCGCGCTCGGTCATCGCGAATGGCGGCAGGGTCCAGTTCTGGCCGTCGACGGGGACGACGTCGGTATGGCCGGACAGCATGATGCCGGGCTTGTCGGCCGGTCCGATGGTGGCAAAGAGATTGGCCTTGTGGCCGTCCGCGCTGTGGATGATCTGGCTGGCGATGCCGCTCGCTCCGAGCAACTCCGCCGCATAGCCGATGAGGTCGAGGTTCGAGTCGCGGCTCACCGTCGGGAAGGCGATCAGCTTTTCGAGGATCCTGGTGCTGTCCATATCTCTTGTTCCGTTGCCGCAGCCGGCTGTTTACATCGCGCCGTAGCGGTCCTGAAGTCGCATTTGGCTCAGCGCCGATTCATCGCAGGCTAATCCATGCAAGGGCGATTAGGCGCGTCCTAATCCGCGCAGAAGAAATCCATAGTTTTCCCGCGCCGGCGCCAACTTATGAGTAGTCTCGGCAACTGCGGCAGCGCCAAGCCGACAGGAAGGAAGCACCATGCGCGACCCACGCTACGACATTCTGTTCGAGCCGATGAAGATCGGGCCGGTGACGGCCAAGAACCGCTTCTACCAGGTCCCCCATTGCAATGGCGGCGGTTATCGCGATCCGTCGGCCGCGGCCGAGATGCGCCGGATGAAATCCGAAGGTGGCTGGGGCGTCATCTTCACCGAGCAGACGGAGATGCACCACACCTCCGAGATCACGCCCTTCATCGAGCTCAGGCTGTGGGACGACGCCGATATCCCGGCCTTGGCCAAGATGGCCAAGGCCATGCACGAGCACGGCGCGCTGGCCGGCGTCCAGCTCGCCTATTCCGGCATCAATGGTCCCAACCTCTATACCAAGGAAGTCCCGCGCGGCCCGTCGCCCCTGCCGATCCGCACCTTCACCAACGATCCGGTGCAAGCCCGGGCTATGGACAGAGAGGATATTCGCGATTTGCGCCGCTGGCATCGCAACGCCTTCAAGCGTGCGAAGCAGGCGGGCTTCGACCTGGTCTGCCTCTACGGCGCGCACGGCTTCGGCATCATCCAGCACTTCCTGTCCACCGCCACCAACCAGCGCAGCGACGAATATGGCGGCTCGCTGGAGAACCGCTCGCGGCTGATGCGCGAGCTGATCGAGGAAGGGCGCGACGCGATCGGCGACACGTGCGGCCTGACGCTCAGGCTGTCGCTGGACGAGATGATCGGCGAGCTTGGCTTTGCCAATTCGGAAGTCCGCGACATGATCGAGATGCATGCCGAGCTGCCTGATCTCTGGGATCTCGCTCACGGCGCCTGGGAGGATTGCTCGGGACCGTCGCGCTTCAAGGAAGAGGCGGCGCAGGAAAGCCTCGTCTCCGGCATCAAGAAGCTGACCTCGAAGCCGGTCGTCGGTGTCGGCCGCTTCACCTCGCCGGATGTCATGGTCAGGATGATCAAGTCGGGCACGCTCGACTTCATCGGCTGCGCCCGCCCGTCGATCGCCGATCCCTTCCTGCCGAGGAAGGTCGAGGAAGGCCGCATCGAGGATATCCGCGAATGCATCGGCTGCAACATCTGCATTACCGGCGACATGACGATGTCGATCTCGCGCTGCACGCAGAACCCGACCTTCATGGAGGAATGGCGCAAGGGCTGGCATCCGGAGCGCATGCAGGCAAAGGGCGGCAGCGACAGCGTGCTGATCGTCGGCGCCGGGCCCGCCGGACTGGAGGCCGCCCGCGCGCTCGGCCTGCGCGGCTACCAGGTGGCTTTGGCCGAGGCCGGCACCGAGCTTGGCGGCCGCGTGGCGCGTGAGTGCCTGCTGCCGGGCCTGTCGGCCTGGGGCCGGGTGCGCGACTACCGGCAGTACCAGCTCAGCCAGATGCCGAATGTCGATATCTATTTCGAGAGCCGGCTGTCGGCGGACGACATCCTGTCCTTCGGCTTCCAGAACGTCGCCATCGCCACCGGATCGACCTGGCGGCGCGACGGCGTGGCACGCACCCATGTCGTGCCGATGCCGATCGACGCCGCCATGCCGATCTACACGCCCGACGATCTGATGGGCGGCAACGTGCCCTCCGGCAACGTCGTGCTGTTCGACGACGACCACTATTACATGGGCGGCGTGCTGGCCGAGCTGATGGCGCGCCAAGGCGCGAAAGTAACCCTGGTGACCCCTTCGGCCTATGTCTCGGACTGGACCCGCAACACGCTGGAGCAGGGGGCCATCCATCGCCGACTGGCGGAGTTGGGGGTCGATATCGTCCTCAACAGGACCGCCACGAGCATCGTTTCGGGCGGCGTCGCGACTGCCTGCGTCTATACCGGCGCGAAAGTGGACATGGCCGCCGATGCCGTCGTCCTGGTCACGTCGCGCAATCAGAACGACGCCGTCTGGCACGCGCTGAAAGCCCGGCAAAACGAGTGGGCCAACAATGGCATCCGTTCGGTCAAGGTCATCGGCGATGCGGAAGCGCCGGGACCGATCGCCTGGGCTACCTATGCCGGCCATCGCTTTGCCCGTGAGCTGGACGAAGCCGATATCGGTGACGCGCTGCCTTTCCGGCGTGAGGTGACGGCGCTGGCGGACGGGTAGCGCCGCTCGACTGGGATTCGGTTCGGAGTTGTTCGTTTCTTATTTCGACAAGTAGCTGGAAAAACAAAAACGTCGGCCGTCATGATTTTCCTTGAGGCTGGCGCGCGGATTGATCAGTTTGTCCCCACTTGCCAGGCGGATAGTCGCGGCGAACAGGGAGAAAAAGGCAATGCGCACCAAAACCAGCATCCGCGTGGTCGGCTGCCACGCCGAGGGCGAGATCGGCGATGTCATCGTGGGCGGCGTGTTGCCGCCCGCGGGCCGCACGATGATGGAAAAGATGATCACGATGGAACGCGATCACGACCATATCAGGCGCATGCTGATCTGCGAGCCGCGCGGCAGCGTTGCCCGGCATGTCAATCTCCTGGTGCCCTCGACGCGCGAGGATTGCGCCGCGGGCGCCATCATCATGGAGCCGACCGAATATCCGCCGATGTCCGGCTCCAACACGATCTGCGTCGCCACGGTGTTGCTCGAGGCCGGCATGGTGCCGATGCAGGAGCCCGAGACGCGCTTCAAGCTGGATATGCCCGGCGGCGTCATCGAGGTGCGCGCCGAATGCAGCGACGGCAAATGCCTGTCGATCACGCTGCGCAATGCCCCCGCCTTCGCCGAGCGCCTCGATGCCGATATCGAGGTGGAAGGGCTCGGCACGATCAAGGTCGATATTGCCTATGGCGGCATGTTCTACGCGATTGTCGATGCGCCCGCGCTCGGCTTCTCGGTCACCCCCGACGAGGCCCGCGAATTGGCCGTGGCCGGCGAGAAGGTCCGCCGCGCGGCGCGCGAGCAGCTCGATGTCGTGCATCCGCAGTTCGACAATGTGCGCGGTGTGTCGATCGTGCAGTTCGCCATGCCGTTCCAGGGGCCGGGCAACGTCACGCGCAACACCTGCATCGTCTCGCCAGGACGCTCGGACCGCAGCCCGACAGGAACCGGCACCTCGGCCCGCATGGCCGTGCTGCAGGCGCGAGGCCAGATGAAGGCCGGCGAGGTGCTGATCCATGAATCGATCATCGGCTCGCGCTTCACCGGCAAGATCCTCGAACTCACCGAAGTCGCCGGACGCAAGGCGATCGTGCCGCAGATAACCGGCAGGGCCTGGATCACAGGAGAGCACAATTACTATCTCGATCCGACGGATCCCTATCCGCAAGGCTATGTGCTGTCGGACACCTGGGGCACCTCGACTTCGGTGACGCAATAGAATTTCTTGCAGCGCGCCGGCTCGGATCACTCGAGCGCCCAGACGCTTCCAGCTCTTGGCCGGGGCATTTGCGCTTGCAGAATGTCAGCGGACCTTGCAGGGAGGCGCCTGCTCTGATTCCCTGCGGTTGGTGGGGGTCGCCTGATTCGTGTGCTTGCTTCGGCTCCGCATGATCGTGCGGCGGAGCCGCAGGTGCCTTCGGTAGAAAGATGAGAACATGACCGCCAAGCCGGAAATCCTGGAGATGAGACCCAAGATCACCGTTGTCGGGGTCGGCGGCGCCGGCGGAAACGCCGTCAACAACATGATCGCCGAAGGGCTGCAGGGCGTCGAGTTCGTCGTCGCCAACACCGACGCCCAGGCGCTCACCATGTCGAAGTCGTCGCGGCTGATCCAACTGGGCGCGCATGTGACCGAGGGGCTGGGCGCCGGGTCCTTGCCCCAGGTCGGGAGCGCTGCCGCGGAAGAATCCATCGACGAGATCATGGATCACCTTGCGGGAACGCATATGTGCTTCATCACCGCCGGCATGGGCGGCGGCACGGGGACGGGTGCGGCGCCCGTGATCGCGCGTGCCGCGCGCGACGCCGGCATCCTGACGGTGGCCGTCGTCACCAAGCCTTTCGTGTTCGAGGGCAAGCGCAGGACGCAGGCGGCCGAGGAAGGCATCGAACGCCTTCGCGAGAGCGCCGATACCGTGATCGTCATCCCGAACCAGAACCTCTTC
Source organism: Mesorhizobium sp. B4-1-1 (assembly GCF_006439375.1). NCBI lineage: Bacteria > Pseudomonadati > Pseudomonadota > Alphaproteobacteria > Hyphomicrobiales > Phyllobacteriaceae > Mesorhizobium > Mesorhizobium sp. B4-1-1. Next base: position 108,585 of record NZ_VFTH01000005.1, on the reverse strand, counting down.
AGGGTCGCCGACGCCAGGACCACGTTCGCCGACGCCTTCGCCATGGCGGATCGCGTTCTCTACGCGGGTGTAGGCTGCATCACCGATCTCATCGTCAAAGAAGGCCTGATCAATCTCGATTTCGCCGACGTGAAGTCGGTGATGCGGGACATGGGCCGGGCGATGATGGGAACCGGCGAGGCCTCCGGGGAGGGGCGCGCCAAGATCGCGGCCGAGGCGGCGATCGCCAATCCGCTCCTCGATGAAGCTTCCATGTCCGGCGCCAGGGGGCTGCTCGTGTCGATCTGCGGCGGCATGGACATGACGCTGTTCGAGGTCGACGAAGCCGCGACGCGGATACGCGAAGAGGTCGACACCGATGCCGACATCATCGTCGGCGCCATCTTCGACCAGGCATTGGCGGGAAAGTTCCGCGTGTCCGTCGTCGCGACCGGACTGCGCAAGAGCGCCGACATCGCGCAATTCGAGCAGAGGATCGCCTGAGACCACAGGGATCTCGCGGCTGCGCTAGCCCTCGACGGCACGATGCAATCGGTCGGTATCCGTTTCCGGCGGCGAACAATCACGACCGCATGGACCCGTATCTGTCCAGTTTGGACAAATTCATCGGTCCGTTCGACGGGAGTCGATTTAAGTTCCGGCAGGGAGGAGTAGAACTTAGCGGCGATCGATGAAGCGTCGCGCCCCCCGGGAGGACTATCTTGCTCTTTGCCGTCCACTGTCTCGACCATGCCGATGCGCTTGCGCGCCGGCTTGCCAATTACGATGCCCACAAGGCCTATCTTGCCGCCGGATCGGTCGCGACGGTAATCTCCGGGCCGCTGGTCGCTGCGGACGGTGCGACCATGATCGGCTCGCTCTTCGTGTTTTCCGCGGACAGCATCGAAGATGTGAAGGCGTTCAACGCCGCCGACCCGTTCACTGCCGCCAATGTCTGGCAAAGCGTCAGCATCAATCCCTTCCTGATGCGTGTCGACAATCGCGGCTGACGGGGAGAGGCTCGATGAAAAGCTTCGTCTATAATGGCCAGCCGGCGCGCGTCGTCTTCGGATCTGGCACCATTGCAAGGCTGCCGGAGGAGATCGACCGTCTGGGGCTGAAGCGTGTGCTCGTGTTGGCAACGCCGCCGCAGGAGGCGGACGCGCGGCGTCTGGCCGGATCGCTTGGCGGCACCGCGGCCGGGGTCTATGCCCGGGCGACGATGCATACGCCCGTGTCCGTGACAGAGGACGCGCTGCGGATCGTGGCCGAGCTTCAGGCCGACGGGTTGGTTGCGGTCGGCGGCGGCTCCACGACGGGCCTCGCCAAGGCGATCGCGTTGCGCACCGACCTGCCGCAGATCGTGATGCCGACCACCTATGCCGGCTCGGAAATGACGCCGATCCTCGGCGAGACGAAGGATGGCGCGAAGGTCACCCAATCGAGCCCGCGGGTGCTGCCGGAAGTGGTGATCTACGACGTCGACCTGACGATGACGCTTCCTGCCGCGTTGTCGGGAACAAGTGGCATGAACGCCATCGCCCATGCGGTCGAGGCGCTCTACGCGAGGGAAAGCAACCCGGTGATAGACCTGATGGCGGCCGAGGCCATCGGCGCATTGGCGAGCGCCTTGCCGGTCATCGCCGAGAAGCCGCATGACCGCGATGCGCGCTCCAAGGCGCTTTACGGCGCCTGGCTCTGCGGCATCTGCCTCGGCTCGGTCGGCATGGCGCTGCACCACAAACTTTGCCACACGCTGGGCGGCAGTTTCGACCTGCCGCATGCGGAGACCCATACGATCGTGCTGCCGCATGCGCTGGCCTATAACGCCCCCGCCGTTCCGGCCGTCATGCAAACCCTGCGGGCCGTGCTGAAGACGAACGACCCGGCGACGGCCCTCTACGATCTTGCGGGCCGGATCGGCGCAAGGCGCGCCCTGTCTGAGATAGGCATGCCGCCCGACGGGATCGACACCGCGACGGACCGCGCGCTGGCCAATCCCTACTGGAACCCGCGGGCGCTGGAGCGGGAATCGATCCGGGCTCTTATCGCGCGCGCCTATGCCGGCGAGCCGCCGCAGGCCTGAGAACCCGAACGTCCCTGGAGGAGTTATCGCCATGACAGGCACCGCAGACGCCGCTCGACCGAAGTATCCCTATTTCGAGGAAGAGACCTCGGTCGACGTGGTCAACGCGCGCATGGGGCCGGATGTCGATCCGCGCCTGCGGCAGGTGATGGGCGTGCTGGTGAAACACCTGCACGCAGCCATCAAGGAGATCGAGCCGACGCATGAGGAGTGGCTGCAAGGCATCAAGTTCCTCACCGATGTCGGCAAGATGTGCTCCGACTGGCGGCAGGAATTCATCCTTCTTTCCGATACGCTCGGCGTTTCGATGCTTGTCGACGCGATCAATCACCGGCGTCCGAACGGCGCCACGGAAAACACCATCCTCGGCCCGTTCTATGTGCCCGAAGCCCCGCGCTACGAGCACGGCGCTAACATCTGCCTCGACGGCAAGGGCGAGCCGATGGTGGTGCGCGGTCGCGTGCTCGACACGCAAGGCAAGCCGATCGCCGGCGCGCTGATCGACGTCTGGCAGACCAATGACGACGGCTTCTACGATGTCCAGCAGAAGGACGTCCAGCCCGACTGGAATCTGCGCGGGGTCTTCACGGCCGACGAGAGGGGCGAGTACTGGTATCGTTCGGTCAAGCCGCGCTACTATCCGATCCCCGACGACGGACCGGTCGGAAAGATGCTCGCCGCGCTCGGGCGTCATCCGAACCGCGCGGCGCATGTGCACTACATCGTCAGCGCGCCGGGTTACGATCCGGTCATCACCCACATCTTCGCGCCCGATTGCCGCTACCTCGCCGAGGACGCCGTCTTCGGCGTGAAGGATTCGCTGATCGCGGATTTCACCAAAGTCACCAACCCGGAAAAGGCGCGCGAGCTCGGTTTCGACGCTCCGTTCTGGTCCGTCGAATGGGATTTCGTCCTGGCTCCCAAGACCGCCGGAACTTGAGGCTGGGCAGTTTCGTCCAAATTGGACAAAAGCTGGCGTCGAGCCGCCTGGTCGGCGTATCCTTCCGCGCTGGAAGGAGAATGTTGGGATGAACGATCACGAGTTCCTGCGCGTTTATGATTTCGTGGATCGCCTGCGCAGACCTTTCCTCGGTGTGACGGATGTCGAGGACGAGGCCGCCTGGCGCATCATCCACTACCTCATGCGCTCGGAGCTCGAAGGCTATCCGGTGACGATCAGCAAGCTCGCGCTGGTCTCCAATCTCCCTCACGGCACCGCGATCCGGCGTATCCAGGGCATGATCGACAGCGGATTGATCGAGAGGCGGGCGGCTTCCGAAACGGCCAAGCGCTTTACGCTTCACCCGACGGCACGCCTCTCGAACCTCGCCATCAATTATGCGGCGGAGACAAAAGCCCTGATCGCCGAGATCGTCGGCGGCCGCAACAATGAGGAGCATGAGGCCGACTATTATTTCGGCGCGCCGCAGCGCGGCAGTCCGATCATTCCACCGATCAACCTTCTGACCAACAGGGTCACGAAAGGCGTCGAGCTGCAGTTCCTGCTGAACGACGACAATTACTTTGCCGCCATGCGCAACACGTGGTCGGACTTCCGCAACAATCTGGCGAGCGCCAAGAGCTTCAAGCTAGTGCACCAGAACGATCTTTACCGGGAGGGCCTGGCGAACGGCGCGCGCACCATCTCGGCCTACGACATGATCGCGATCGACATGCCCTGGCTTGGAGAATTCGCGAGCAAGGGACTTGTCCTGCCGATCGGCGAGGTGATCCGCGAATCCGGCATCAACCCGATGGATTTCCATCCGTCGATCTGGTCGACGACGACCTGGCAGCGCGTCGAATACGGTGTGCCGATCTATTGCACGATAGAGGTGCTGGCCTGCCGGTCGGATCTCTTCGAAAGCGAGGGGCTGCCGCTGCCGCGCACCTTCGACGACGTCATCAGCGCCGGACGCGCATTCCATAATCCGGCCGCGGAACGCTACGGCATCGCCTGGAACGCGGCGCACCGGCCGCTGGCATCGAGCTTCATGTTCTTCCTCGGCTGCTGCGGCCAGACCGTGCTGTCGATCCGCCGGACGCCGACGGGCTATTCCACCGAAAACCTCGATGCGCAGCATATGCGGCCGCAGATCGACAGCGAAGCCGGCCTGCTGGCGCTCGACTACATGCATCGCATGCTGGAGATCGCCCAGCCCGGCGCGCTCGAGGCGCATTGGGACGATTCCTGCGCGGTCTTCCTGCGCGGCCATAGCGCGATGGGCTATGTCTGGACGATGCGCGCCGCGCAGTTCGAGGCCGAAGTCCGTTCCGCCGTCAAGCGCCGCGTGGCCTACGTTCCGCAGCCTTCAGGACCGGGCGGCACCAACACCTCGCCGATCGGCGGTTTCCTGTTGTGCATTCCTTCCAACATCGACCCGAAGCGTCTGCCGCTCGCGGCCGATGCGCTTGCCTGGATGGCATCGCGCGAGGCCATGAAGGAGCATGTGAAGAACGGCTTTCCCGTCGCTCCGCGTTTTTCGGTCAGCGCGGATCCGGAGGCGATCGGCAGCTCGCAGCTCGTGCGCTTCGTCGGCAGCCTCGCCAACCGCAATCTGCTGCGCAACTGGCAGCGCCCCCCGGTGCCGTTCTACACCGGCATGGAGCGCATCATCGGCGAGGAGGTTCACGACGCGCTTTCCCGCCGCAAATCCGACCGAGCGGCCCTGAAGGACGCCCAGGACCGCATTGAGCGGATCGTTGACCGCGTCGGCTGATTCCGTTTCGTTGCGGCGCGCCTTGAAGCAGTTCAGCGTTTGATAGAATCGCCTGCTGCAACTCCTTGTTTTTGCGCAATTCCAAAGGAGAACCGCAGTGCGGTTCTCCTGAAATCTCTTTGTTTTGACGCAATTCCGGACGGAAACCCGCTCACACTTTTCCGAGAATTGCTTTAGGCGATCGCTCGTATCGAGCCGCCATCCACGCCCCAGACGGAGGAGGTGACGAAGGAGGCGAGATCGGAGGCCAGGAACACGATGACGTTGGCCACTTCCTCAGGTTTGCCGAGGCGGCCGAGCGGCAGCTGGCGCAGCGACATCTCGTGCTCGACGGCCTTCTGCGGCTCCATATTGTGGAACTTGCCCATGGTTTCGGCAAAGCCGCCGGGCTGGGTCCAGAACGGCGTCCAGATCGGGCCGGGAGCCACGGCGTTGATGCGGATGTTGTTGGCGCCTTCGGTGCGCGCCAGCCCCTTGGTCAGGGCGAGCACCGCCGCCTTGGACGCCGAATAGTCGATCGGAACGCCTTCCGGCTGACGCGCAAGGTCCGAGCCGTTGTTGACGATCGCGCCGTGTCCCTGCTTGCGCATGACCGGCAGGACGATGCGCGTCGTGCGGACATAGCTCATGAAGTTGAGCGAGAAGGTCTTGTCCCACTCGGCGTCGGTCAGTTGGTCGAAGGTCCGCACCGCGCCGGCGCCGACATTGTTGACGAGGACATCGACCGTGCCGCCGAAATGGGCGATCGCGGCTGTAACCTTCTTCTCGATATCCTCAGCCGAGGAAAGATCGGCCTTGAACGTCGCGGCCGTGCCGCCGGCAGCCGTGACCGCGGCCGACGTCTCGGCGAGGGCCGCTTCGTCGATGTCGAAAAGCGCCACGCGGCTTGCCTCGCGGCCGAACGCTATCGCCGTTTCGCGGCCGATGCCCTTCGCCGCCCCGGTGATCAGCACCATCTTGCCCTTGAGATTGGTTTCCATTTTGATCCTTCCTATCTTGCGGCGAATTGCGCCATGGTTGTTTCGAACGAGCGTCGCGCCGCCTCTTCGAGCGGCAGCACGCGATGCCTCTTTGAGATCACTTCGACCGAGTAGAAGCCGTCGAAGCCGGTCTTGCGGATCGCGTCGATGAAGGCGGGTGGATTGAGCACGCCCTCGCCACAGAGCCGGCGTTCGTAGATCGTGTCTTCCCAAAGCGTGCCGACGACCTTCTCATCCGCGTCGTCGAGCTCGACCGAGACGACATATTGCTTCGGCAGGGCGGCGACGGCCTCGTAGGGGATGCCGCCGCGGCCGACATGCCAGATGTCGAGCAGCAGGCCGCCATTGGCCTTCGCCGCGCCTTCGACGATGGCGCGCGCGGTTTCCAGGGTGCGCACGTTTGAGAACGGCATCACCTCCAGCGCGATCCTGGTTCCGTAACGGGCGGCGTCGTCGCAGATCGCGGCGAAGCTGTCCGTGACCTGCCCAAGGTCGATCGTGTCGGCATCGAACTCCGGCGCGATCTTGACGTCGCGGGCGCCGAGCGCCTCCGCTGCCTCGAAGAGCTCGCGCCGAACCTTGTCCGATGCGGCGCGCAGGGCGCCGGACGCGAACCAGTGGGTGATGAACTCCAGCTCGACATGCGGCATGCCATTGGCGTCGAGGATGCGGCGCATCTCCTTCAGGCCGATCTTCTCGCGCGTCGCCTGCAGATCGGCGTGGATCAGGCCGACGCCCTTGTATCCGGCCCTTGCCGCCGCCTCGACACGCCGGGCGAACGGAAAGGGGCTGATCTCGTTCGGCGCGAACGGATAGACGTCGCCGGAGATGGTCCAGTAGGCGGCGACGAGTTCAATGGATTTGCTCATCATCTTCTCCTCAGACCGAGGCGCCTTCCGACCCCGTGCGGAAATCGAAGCTGGTCGTCAGGCCGCCGTCGGCGATGATCTCGGCGCCATTGAGCGCAGTGGAGGCGTCAGAAAGCAGGAAGAGGCCGGCGCGAGCGACCTCGGCCGGATCGAGGATGCGGCCGGCCGGCTGGCGGTTGGCGCGCGCGGCGAGGAAGCGGTCCGGATCGTTGGCGGATTTCATGTGCCGTTCGAAGAGGCCGGCGAGCATCGGCCCGGGGCTCAGCACGTTCGCGCGTATACCCTGGCGCGCATGGTCCATCGCAACGGTGCGGGTAAGCTGGCGGACGGCGCCCTTCGAGGCGGCGTAGACGGCAAGCTGCTGCTCGGCGAATGTCGCGTCGATGCTGGCGACCGCCACGATCGGGCCGCCGCCGCGCGCGGTCATCAACGGCAGCATGGCGCGAAAGGCGAGCGCCGTGCCGATGAAATTGACCGACATGGTCCTTTCCATCGCCGCTTTGTCGAATTCGAGGATGGTGCCGACATTCAGCATTGCCGCCGACGTCACGAGGCCAAGCGTTCCAGGATTTTCCCTGGTGATCATGTCCGTGATGCCGGCCCAGGTCGCCTCGTCGGTAACGTCGCCCCGGACATGCGAATAGCGTTCGCTTGCAAGGCTCTCGGGCGCCGGCGCGAGATCGACGCCGATCGTGCGTACGCCGCTTTCGGTCAGCAGCCGGGCAATGTTGGTACCAAGACCAGAAGCCGTTCCGGAGACCACGACAAGGTCCGGCAAGGCGTTGCTAAAAACTGGCTCCGTGGCCATGGGATATTCCTCTTTTCTGACGTCGGGAAGGATGAGGCACGGCGGCGGGCCGCCGTGCCTCGGATGCGGATAATCAGCGGCCGAGCGCGGCGTTGCAGTCGGCAACGTTGGCCTTGGTGATGATCTCGTGCGGCAGGAAGATCTGCTTCTCCACCTTTTTGCCGTCGAGAAGATCGGCGACAGCCTGCGCGGCATATTTGCCGTCGTCGATCGGCGATTGCAGGACGGTGGCGTATTGCGTGCCGTCATTGATCTGGTTGACGCCCTCGATCGAGCAGTTGGAGCCGACCAGGACCAGGCTTGCCGGATCGATGCCGGCGCGCTTGGCGGCGACGATCACGCCGGACATCATGTTGTCGGCCTGCGCATAGACGCCCTTCACGCCTGAGCCGAGCTGGGTGAAGAGGGCGGCGGCGGCGTCCGTCGCCTTGGTCTGGTCCCAGTTGCCGTTCTGCTTGCCGGCCACCTGAATGCCGCTCGCCTTCTTGCCCAGGACATCCTCGAAGCCCTGCGAGCGCTGGATCTGGGGCGGTGTTCCGGGAACGCCCTCGACGATGACGACCTTGCCGTCGCTGCCGAGCTTCTTGTCGGCGAAACCCTTGATCATGGCTTCGCCGGCGGACTCGCCGTTGCCGATGTCCGACGGGCCGGTGAAGACGTCCCAGAATTGCGAATATTTCTCGTCCGGCCGCGAGTTGGTGATCACCAGCGGAATGCCGGCCTGCTTGATCTTGCGCAGCGACGGCACGATGGCGCTCGCATCCGCGGGCCAGAGCACGATCGCGTCCGGCTTTTGGGCAATCGCCTGGTCGACCTGCGAGGCCTGCTCGGCGGCGTCGTAGTTGTTGATCTTGACCTCGAGATCGATGCCAGCGGCGGCCGCGACCTCCTTGAAGGCGCGCTGGTGCAGGGCGCAGTATTCACATTCCTCGGTGACCGTCAGCAGGATCACCTTCGCGCCCTGGGCCGCGGCAAAGGCCATTCCCGGCGCCATCAGCCCTCCGACGACCGTGGTCGCCAGCAAAAGTTTGGTAAGTTTTGCGAAGTTCATTTTGGTTACTCCTCCCGTTTCAAGGTTGCACGTTCCCCCGCACCGCCGATCGGCTCGGTGGCGTTGCAAGGATCCGTCGGTTGTTTCCGCTAGGCGGAATTGGCGGCCCGCGACATTGCGAGCCGTTCGCTCATCCATGCGCCCAACTGACCGTCGAGCAGCACGATCCCCATCAGCACGAGGCCGTTGGCGAAGAGAATCCCCGTCGCCCCCATGCCGATCAGACTCAGTCCATTGTTCATCACCGTCAGGATCAGCGATCCGAGCAGGACATGCGCGGGCGTGCCGGAGCCGCCGCTGAGGGCGACGCCGCCGACGATCGCGGCCGAGACGGCCTGCAGCATCAGCGTGCTGCCGGTGGTCGCCGCGGCGCTGGCGAGGCTCATCGACAGCAGGCTTCCCGCGAGCGTGGCCGTGGCGGCGGAAAGCACGAAGACGATCACCAGCGAGCGGCCGACCCTGGCGCCGCTCGCCGCCGCGACCTGGGGCTTGCTGCCGACGACGCGGATGTCGCGTCCCATCAGCGTGTAGTGCATGAACAGGCCGACGAGCAGGAAGGCGGCAAGCGTCACGACGCTGCGCCAGGAAAGGACGGTCAGCAGCGGATCGTCCAGGACCATGCCGAGGTCGAAATTGTCGGTGCTGATGACCTTGCCGCCGGCGAGCCAGAAGGCGAAGCCGGAGAGCGCCATCATCGAGCCGACCGAGACGACGAGCGACGACACCTTGAAACGGCTGATCACGAAGGCATTGACCAAGCCGACAAGTACGGCGAACGCCAGCGCGGCGACCATGCCATGGACGAGATTGCCGGCGCCGATGACGAGCGTGATCAGGCCGCCCACGGCGACCATCGAGCCGACGCTCAGATCGAACTCGCCGGCAATCATCGTCAGCGACAGGCCAAGCGCGACCATGCCGAGCAGCGCGAAGGATTGCATGAGGGCATAGAGATTGCGGCCGCTGATAAAAGCCGGATTCCAGATCGCGAAGGCGGCGACGAGAGCGGCGAGCAGGACAAGGCGCAGCAGCGTCGCGCCGGAGATCATCTTCGATTTGCGGATCGCGGCCATGGTCTTACCTCCTGAAGCCGAGCGCCAGCGCGCCGAGGATCACCGAGCCGATCACCACCAGGCCCTTGACGATGAGCTGGATCTCCAGCGACAGGCCCTTGAGCAAAAGGATGTTGGAGATCATCGCCAGGAACACGGCGCCGATCGCCGCGTCGAGGATCCGGCCTTGGCCGCCCTTGATCGCCACGCCACCGACGAGCACGGCGGCGATCGCGTCGAAATCCAGCCCCGCGCCGAGCTTGAGGTTGCCCTGCGCCGCCTGCGAGCCATAGAGCGCGCCGGCAAAGGCCGCAGCCATGGCTGCAAACATGTAGGCGAGCACCAAAGTACGGCCGACGCGCAGGCCGGTGAAGCTGGCGGCCTTCGGGTTCAGCCCGATCAGGCGAAGCTCCCGGCCGAAGCGGGTCCGCTCGACGATGAAGCTCAGCATGATCGCCGCCAACAGGAAGAGCAGGATCTGGTTGGGCAGGCCGAGGGTCCGTCCGACCCCGAGCCAGCTCGCGTCTCCCTGGCCCACGACCGTCAGGCCGCCGGAATAGAACGAGCCGGCGCCGGTGATGATCGAAGCCATCGCTATCGTGGTGATGATCGGATTGGTGCGGAACAGGCCGACAGCGATACCCTGGGCCAACCCGAACAGCCCGCCGATCAGGACCACCAGGATCACGCTCGCGAACAGGCCGAAATGCAGGAAGGATGCAAAGAGAATGGTGGAGACGGCGGCCGTCGCGCCCATCGACAGCATGAAGAGATTGCCGGAAAGCGTGATCAGCGCCATGCCGACCGCGGCGATGCCGACCGCGGACGTGGAGTACATGATCGCCGACACATTGGCGCCGGAGGAAAAGCCGGGAATGGTGAATGTTGCCCACAAGGCGAACAGCACCGTGGCTGCCCACACCGCGGTGGACTGGATGCGCTCCGGCCGCATCAGGCTGGCGCCGAGCGCCGTCGCGTCGAATCCGACCAAGGCCCTGCCTCCGCTCCTTACATTGCCGTTGATGCTCATGCCGCCCTCCCGATGGCCGGACCGCGAACGACGTCGCCCAGGATGGAATCCATGGTCGTCTCCTCGACCGGCAGATCGCGAACGATCTCGCCGCGGAAGACTGTGATCACGCGCTGCGACAGCTCCCGAATCTCTTCCAGGTCCGTCGAAAAGAACAGGACGACCAACCCCTCACGGGCGAGCGCCTGGATCTCGCGGTAGATCTCGGTGCGGGCGCCGACATCGACGCCGCGTGTCGGCTCGTTGAGCACCAGGATCCTGGGCGAGAGCGCGACCGACTTGGCGATAGCCACTTTCTGCTGGTTGCCGCCCGAAAGCGTCGACGCCGCAGCCGGCAGCCGGCGGACGTCGATCTGGAACCGGCGGGCAAGCTCGCCCGCCTGCCTGCGCGCATCGGCAAGCGTCAGCACGCCGAAGCGGTTGAGGCGGTCAAGGATCGCCGCTGTGAGGTTGACCTCGATGGGGGCTCCGAGGAAGAGGCTCTTGCCGGCGCGGTCCTCCGAGACATAGGCGATACCGGCACGGCTCGCCGCCGCAATCGAAGTGACCTCGACCGGAGAGCCGTCGACCCTGATCGTGCCGGCATAACGCCGCTCCAGGCCTGCCAGCGTTTCGACCAGCGCATTGGCGCCGGAGCCCAACTGACCGATGACGCCGACGATCTCGCCGGCGCGGAAGGCAAGATCGACGGGGCGGTATTTTCCCGCGACGCCAAGTCCCGCAAGCTCGATCACCGTCGCCGCCTCGGGCCCGGCCCGGTCGGCCGTTGCATGCGCCGAGGTTACCTCGCGACCGATCATCTCGGCGACGAGCTCGTCATTGGTCCATTGCGCGGTCGGTTTCGTCAGGATGCGCTGTCCGTTCCGGAACACGGTCGTGCGATCGGTGAGGGCGAAGATCTCCGGCAGGCGATGGCTGATATAGACGACGGCCGTTCCCTTGGCGCGCAGCCAGCGCACCGTCGCGAAGACCCGCTGGATCTCGGCGTCGGAAAGGCTCGCGGTCGGTTCGTCGAGGATGAGCACGCGCGCTCCGCGCATCACAGCGCGGCAGATTTCGAGGAGCTGCTGCTCGGCGATCGACAGGGTTCCGGCCTCGAGGTTGAGCGGAATATCGGACAGCCCGAGCTGATCCAGCGTCTCGCGTGCACGCGCCCTGTAGCGGGCGCGGATGTAGAGCTGGGAGATATCGGGGTCGCCGAGAAGCACATTGTCCAGCACGGACAGATGCGGAATGATCGACAACTCCTGATAGACGACGGAAACGAGCTTCGGGTTGGTAAGCTCGCCGGGCCGCAGCAAATGCCCGCCGACGCGGATCTCGCCCTCGTCAGGCGGCATGAGGCCGGCAATCATACGCACCAGCGTGCTCTTGCCGGCGCCGTTCTCGCCGCAAAGAGCATGAATCTCGCCGGCGTGAAGATCGAAGTCGATGCCTTTCAGCGCGTGGACCCCGCCGAACGACTTGCGCAAGTTCGTGACCGTGAGAACGGCTTGCATAGCTCGTGAAACCTCCCAACACCGCGCCTCCGAGCGGTGCCAAAAGGCTTAAACGACAAGTTCGCCGGGGGTCGCGGGTAAATGGTCCATACTGGACTTTCTGTCCTGCCGGCGCATCGTTACCGCGCGGGCTATGTCCAGCACTCCTTCCCGGAGCAACCGATGAAGCTGATCCGCGCCGATCTGCGCGAGCTGACGAGCAGGTTTACGGAGCGTCTTCTTAGTCGGTCTGGATCCAGACCGACTTGGTCTCCAGATACTCGTGCAGATGGTCGACGCCGCCCTCGCGTCCATAGCCGGACATCTTCATGCCGCCGAACGGCACGGCCGGGTCGATGGCGTGATACATGTTGACCCAGACCGAGCCGGCCTTGACGCGGCGCGCGAGCTTGTGCGCGGTGCCGAGATTGGTCGTGAAGATGCCGGCCGCGAGGCCGTAAGGCGTCGCGTTGGCGCGCGCGACAACCTCATCCAGCGTGTCGAAGGGCATGGCCGAGATGACCGGTCCGAAGATTTCTTCCCGCGCGATCGTCATCTTGTCCGAGACCGCGCCGAAGACGGTCGGCGCGATGAAGTTGCCGCCGTCATAGAGCTCGCCCGTCAGCCTTGAGCCGCCGGCGACCAGCCTGGCGCCTTCGTCGTTGCCGGCCTTGATGTAGCCTTCCACCTTGCCGGCCTGCCTCGCATTGATCAGCGGCCCGATCTCGGTTTCCGCCTCGATGCCATGGCCGATGCGCAGCTTGCCGGCGAACTCGGCGACCTGGCGCACGAATTCGTCATGGATCTCGCGCGCCACGAACAGGCGTGAGCCGGCAATGCAGATCTGGCCGGAATGCACGAACACCGCCATCGCCGCGACCGGCACGGCCTTGTCGATATCGGCGTCGCGGCAGACGATGATCGGCGACTTGCCGCCAAGCTCCAGCGAGACGCGCTTGAGGTTGGCGACGCCGGCGCGGGCGATGGCCTGGCCGGTCATCGTCGAGCCGGTGAAGACGATCTTGGCGACGTCGGGATGCCCGGCAAGCCGCGCGCCGGCCTCGGCGCCGGTTCCGGTGACGATGTTGACGACACCGTCGGGCACGCCGGCTTCCTGCATCAGCTTCGCGATCAGGAGCGGTGTCAGCGATGCATCCTCCGACGGCTTCAGCACGATGGTGCAGCCGGTGGCAAGAGCCGGCGCGATCTTCCAGATCGAGGCGGCGGTCGGCGCATTCCAGGGGATGATCGCGCCGACGACGCCGACAGGCTCGCGACGGGTGAAGGTGACGATCTCGCCGGGGATCGAATTGTCGATCGCCTCGCCATGCAGCGCGGTCGCCATGCCGCCATAGAAGCGCAGCATGCCGATGACCCGGCGCCGGTTGGCCAGCGTGCGGGTGATCGGCAACCCCATATCGAGCGTGTCGGAGACGCTGAGCTCTTCCCAATGCTTCTCGAACAAGTCGGCGATCCGCAGAAGCAGGCATTGCCGCTCGTAAGGCGAGAATTTCGACCAGGGGCCTTCGAAGGCCGCGCGCGCCGCGGCCACCGCCGCGTCGATGTCGGCGGCCGACCCGCGCGGCACGGTTGCCAGCACTTCGCCCGTCGCCGGGTTCAGCGCCTGCATCTCCTGGCCGGATTGCGCCGCGACCCATTTGCCGCCGATGAACATCGGCCGGAATTCGCCATGGTAGAGCGCGGTGGCCTTCGCCCTCGGGTCGAAGTTCAGGGTCATCGTCTCCTCCTCACGAATTCCGACGCGACTATTACTCCGGCTGCCGGCGACCTCAAACAAGGAAAGCCAAAAGGCGTTCAGATAATCGGACCACGCGCGTCTTCTCCGTCGGCTGCTTCGACAATGGAGAGCTTTGCGGCGAAGCCCGATCTGGCCCAGTCGGTATTGGGCGGCTCCCGGTGGCACAGGCCTGTTGGTCCGGCAGGCTAACCGGCGCCGGCCTCTTCCATCGCCCGACAGTTTTGCAAGGTGCAAGGTTGCGCCAGGCCCGGCCGGCAGTTATGCCGGTCGATATTTCCAGACGAAAGGCAGAACCGATGAAGGTCGTTTCCACCTCCAAATCGCATGGCGGCATCCAGGGCGTCTATTCCCACGCTTCCGAGGTCTGCGCCTGCGACATGACCTTCGCCGCCTTCGTGCCGCCCCAGGCCAAGGACGGGCCGCTCCCGGTCCTGTGGTACCTGTCGGGTCTCGCCTGCACGCATGCCAACGTCATGGACAAGGGCGAGTACCGGCGGCTGGCATCCGAGCTTGGGCTCGCCATCGTGTGTCCCGACACCAGCCCACGTGGCGCCGACGTTCCCGACGAGAAGGACAATTGGCAGTTCGGCTGCGGCGCCGGCTTCTACCTCGACGCGACGCAGGAGCCTTATGCGAAAAACTATCGCATGTATTCCTACATCACCGAGGAGCTGCCGGCGCTGATTGCCGCCAACTTTCCGGTCGACATGGCACGCCAGGCCATCTTCGGCCATTCGATGGGCGGACATGGCGCGCTGACGATCGCGCTCAAGAATCCGCAACGTTACCGGAGCTGCTCGGCCTTCGCGCCGATCGCGCAACCTTCGACGGCTGGCTGGTCGCGGCCGGCCTTCGAAAAATATCTCGGACCGAACGACAAGAGCTGGCGCGCCTACGACACGACGCTTCTGATCGAGGATGGGAAGCATTTTCCAGAATTCCTGGTCGACCAGGGCACCGCTGATGGCTTCCTGGAGGATGGTCTTCGGCCATGGCTGCTCGACGAAGCGTGCAAGAAGGCAGGGATCGACCTCACCCTGCGCATGCAGGAGGGCTACGACCATTCCTACAATTTCATCTCGACCTTCATGGACGAACACCTCAAGTGGCATGCCGCGCGGCTGGCGTGATTGTCGTCCGTAAAATGCGTGCCCGGCCGCCCTGGAACGGTCTATTCCGCGTCAGCCATGGCTGACAACCGGGCATTCACCTTTTGGTGAGCGCGAAGATTTCCGGCGGAACATTCGCATTTTCGCGCTGTTACATCCAAGCAGCAGCGCGGAAAGGAGCTTCCGCATGGACAACCCGCGATCCACGGCAAGCATAGCCGGCCATCCCATCCACCCCATGCTCGTCACCATCCCGATAGCCTGTTTCGTCGGGACCTTGATCACCGATATCGCCTATTGGCAGACCGCCGAAATGACCTGGGCCAATTTCTCGTCCTGGCTCCTGACCGTGGGCGTCATTGTCGCCATTCTGGCGGCCATCGCAGGGCTTACGGACTTTCTTGGGGATCGCAGGATACGCGCTCAGCCGACCGCATGGCTGCATATGGCGGGTAACCTCATCGTGCTCGTGCTGTCCTTCTTCAACATGCTCGTCCACACGCGCGACGCCTGGACGTCGGTCGTGCCGACCGGGCTGATCTTGTCGGCGCTGGTGGTGATCATCCTCATCTTCACGGGCTGGCTCGGCTGGGCGCTGGTCTATCGCCATCATGTAGGAGTGGCCGATGAGACGACTTGATAGCGCAATCCAATGGACGACCGCGGCGCTTTGCTGCGCAATGGCCCTGGGCGTTGCCAGCTGCAGCGACGACAACACCGACCCGAACGCGCAGATCGGCCCAAATCCGAAACTGCCGGAGATAAATCAATACCTGTTCCCGCCGATGCATCTGGCCTCGGTGGTCGGCTGGAAAAACGATGAAAAGCCGACCGTCGCGCAAGGCCTGCAGATTGAGGCGATGGCCAAGGGGCTTCAGCATCCGCGCTCGCTTTACGTGCTGCCCAATGGCGACATCCTGGTGGTGGAATCGAAGGCGCCGAACGAAGCATCGGTCAAGCGGCCAAAGGACATCGTCATGGGTTTGGTCGAAAGCTGGGTCACCTCCGGCGGCGACACCGGCCCGAGCAACCGCATCACGCTCTTGCGCGACACCAATGGCGACGGCAAGCCGGATTACCAGGGCGTGTTCCTCGACCATCTCAATTCGCCCTTCGGCGTGGCGCTGGTCGGCAACGATCTCTATGTCGCCAACACAGACGCGATCGTGCGCTACCCCTATCAACCGGGCGACACAAAGATCACGGCGCCGGGCAAGGTGCTGACGGAACTGCCGGGTGGGCCGATCGATCACCACTGGACGAAGAGCCTGGTCGCAAGCCCTGACGGTTCGCTGCTCTATGTCGGCGTCGGCTCGAACTCCAACATTACCGAGAACGGCATCCAGGCCGAGAAGGACCGCGCCGCGATCTGGGAGGTCGACCGCGCCACCGGCCGCTGGCGCATTTTCGCCAGCGGGCTGCGCAACCCCAACGGGCTGTCATTCGAGCCTCAGAGCAAGGCGCTTTGGACCGTTGTCAATGAGCGCGACGAACTCGGGCCCAACCTCGTGCCGGATTACATGACATCGGTGAAGGACGGCGCCTTCTATGGCTGGCCTTATAGCTATTACGGCCAGCATGTCGATCCGCGCGTGATGCCGCAGCGGCCGGACATGGTGGCCAAGGCCATCCCGCCGGATTACGCGCTTAGCTCGCATGTCGCGCCCCTCGGCCTTGCCTTCTATACCGCGAACAACCTGCCGCAATCCTACCGCGGCGGCGCCTTTGTCGGCGAACATGGCAGTTGGGACCGCTCCCGCTTCAATGGCTACAAGGTCGTTTTCGTGCCGTTCAGCGGCGGGCATCCGAACGGCATGGCGCAGGACGTCGTCACCGGCTTCCTCGACGACAAGGGCGAAGCCAGGGGTCGTCCGGTCGGCGTTGCCGTCGACAAATCCGGCGCGCTGCTCATTGCCGACGATGTCGGCAACACGGTGTGGCGGGTGACCGCGGCGGCGCCCGGTTCCACGTAAAAACCAGGTTCAATCCCCCGACATCGAGCGGGCCATGTCGAGAAAGGCGCGCACCAGCTTGCCGCCGCTGCGTTCGCGCAGGCAGATCAGCGCTTCGTCCATCAGCGTCTCCGGCGCGTCGATCGTGATCGGCACCAGCCGCGAGTCGTGGCCGAACTCGGCCGCCGAGACGAAACCGACGCCGGCTCCGGAGGCGACGATCTCGCGCACGGCCTCACGGCCTTCCGCTTCGATGGCGGGCTTCAGCTCGACATTCGAAGCCGTGGCGAGATCTTCCAGCTTCTTGCGCGTTTTCGAACCGCGTTCGCGCGTCACGAGCGGCTCCTGCGCGAGTTGTCCGAGCGTCAGCGATTTCCTGCCCGACAGCGGGTGATCGGCGGACACAAAGGCGATGATCGGCGTCGAGTTGAGCTTGAGCATCTCGAAATCGCGCCCCGCCGGCATTTCGCCGAGAACGCCTATATCGGCTTCGTAACTGTAAAGGCTGCTGATCACCGTCTCGGTATTGCCGGAGCGCAAGGACACCCGGACGCCGGGATAGCGGGCGCGAAAGGCGCCAAGGATATGCAGCAGATGGTGCGCCGCGTCGGCAACGATGCGCAACGTGCCGGAGCGCAACGCGCGCGATTCGGTCAAAAGTTCGAGCGCCTGCTGCTCGGTCTCGAACATGCGGTGGGTGATCTCGAGCAGCCTCTGGCCCTGCGTGGTCAGCGTGACCTGCTTCTTGTTCCGGTTGAACAGGAGCACGTCATACTCTTCCTCGAGCTTGCGCACCTGGTCCGAAATCGCCGGCTGGGTCAGGAAGAGCGCTTCCGCGGCGCGCGAGAAGCCGCCGGAAATGGCCACCTGATGAAATGCTCTGAGCTGGACATAACGCATCCGCGTGGTTCCCGTACTGAGGCCAGGTCGTTATCATCAATCAGATCGATACATCAATACAAAATAACGATTTTACAAATATGTCGTGCCCGTCGAGAATGACTGTCATATTCCGATGACAGGATCGAAGTGGGAGGGCAGCATGCTCGCTGAGACGAAATTTGCGGCGGCCAAGCCGCTGGATGCGCCGGCACTGGGCGAACCTTATCTGCTGACGCCCGGCCCACTCACCACGGCTTACGCCGTGAAGCAGGCGATGCTGCGCGACTGGGGGTCCTGGGACGGCGATTTCCGCGCCATGACCGCTGAGCTTCGCCGCCGCCTGCTGGCGCTCACCGGCGACAACCGTGACGAGTTCGACTGCGTGCCGATGCAGGGCAGCGGATCGTTCTGCGTCGAAGCCATGCTCGGTTCGTTCGTTCCCAGGGATGGCAAGGTGCTGGTTTTAGCCAATGGCGCCTACGGGCTGCGCGCGGCGCAAACCATGCAGTATATCGGCCGCGCCTACACGCTGATCGACAAGGGCGACTATCTGCCGCCGCGCGGCGAAGAGGTCGCGGCGGCTCTCGAGGCCGACCCCGCCATCACCCATGTCATCGCCATCCATTGCGAGACCAGTTCCGGCATCCTCAACCCGATCGCCGAGATATCGGAGGCCGTCTATGCCAGCGGCCGCAAGCTGCTGGTCGATTCCATGAGCGCGTTCGGCGCCATCCCGCTCGACGTCAATGAAATCCGCTACGAAGCGATGGTGTCGTCGGCCAACAAATGCATCGAGGGCGTGCCGGGTTTCGGCTTCGTCATCGCCCGCAAGAGCGAACTGGAGGCAGCCAAGGGGCGCAGCCATTCGCTGTCTCTCGACATCCATGCGCAATGGGCGAACATGAACAAGACCGGGCAGTGGCGCTACACGCCGCCGACGCATGTCGTCGCGGCCTTTCTCGAGGCGCTGCGCCTGCACGAAGCGGAAGGCGGCGTCGCCGGCCGGGGCGCGCGCTATACGCTGAACCGCGACGTCATGGTGGCCGGCATGCGCGCCCTCGGTTTCGAGACGTTGCTCAAGGATCGCTGGCTGTCGCCGATCATCGTCACCTTCTTCAACCCTGCGCATCCGAACTTCGCCTTCGAAAGGTTCTACGAACTGATGAAGGACAAGGGCTTCATCATCTATCCGGGCAAGCTCACGGTGGTGGACTCCTTCCGCATCGGCTGCATCGGCCAGATGGACCAGCATGTCATGCGCCGTGTGGTCGAAGCAGCCGCGCAATCGCTGAACGAAATGGGCGTCGACACCGCCGCACCGTCACCTGCCGCAATCGCCGAGCGCGCCAAGCTCGCCGCCTGAAAGGTCCTTGAGATGAACCAGATGTCTCCCGTCAACGTCGCGGCGAACGGCCGTTCCTATCCCTGGCCGCGCGTGCCGGCTATCGCCATCTGCCTTGACGGCTGTGAGCCGGCCTATCTCGACGAGGCTATTCATGCCGGGCTGATGCCGGCGCTGGAAAGGATCAAGAAGAAGGGCACGGTGCGTTTTGCCCATTCGGTAATCCCGAGCTTCACCAACCCCAACAATCTGTCGATCGCTACGGGCCGGCCGCCTTCCGTGCACGGCATCTGCGGCAACTACCTCTACAACCCGGAGACGGGCGAGGAGGTGATGATGAACGACCCGAAGTTCCTGCGCGCGCCGACGGTGTTCCAGGCCTTCTACGATGCAGGCGCCAAGGTGGCGGTGGTGACAGCCAAGGACAAGCTCAGGGCGCTGCTCGGCAAGGGACTGAAGTTCGACGACGGCCGGGCGATGTGCTTCTCGGCCGAGAGGTCCGACACCACGACGAAGGCCGAGCACGGCATCGACAACGCGTCGAAGCATTTCGGCCTGCCCGTGCCCGAGGTCTATTCCGCGGAGCTTTCGGAATTCGTCTTCGCCGCCGGCGTGCAACTGCTGAAGGAATTCCGGCCGGACGTGATGTATCTCACCACCACCGACTACGTGCAGCACAAATACGCGCCGGGCGTGCCCCAGGCCAACGCCTTCTACGAGATGTTCGACAAATACCTGGCGCAGTTGGATGCGCTGGGCGCGGCGATCGTCGTCACGGCCGACCACGGCATGAAGCCGAAGCACCATGCCGACGGCTCGCCCAACGTGGTCTATGTGCAAGACCTTCTCGACGAATGGCTGGGCAAGGACGCCGCCCGTGTCATCCTGCCGATCACCGACCCCTATGTCGTGCATCACGGGGCGCTGGGCTCCTTCGCCACCGCCTACCTTCCCAAAGGCGCGGACCGCGAGGCGGTGATGGAAAAGCTGCGTAAGGTGGACGACATCATCCTGGTGCTCGGCCGCGAGGAAGGCTGCGCCCGCTTCGAACTGCCCGAGGACCGCATGGGCGACATCATCCTGATCTCGGGCGAGAACAAGACGATCGGCACGTCCGAACACCGGCACAATCTGGCCGCGCTCGACGAGCCGTTGCGCTCGCATGGCGGGCTGACCGAGCAGGAGGTGCCCTTCATCGTCAACCGCGTGCTGCCGGATTTGCCGAACGAGCCCGTGCTGCGCAACTTCGATGCGTTTTACTACGCGACGACGGCGGCCGCGCTGGGTTGAAGTTGAGCGTGGCGGTCGCCCCCCACTCCGCCGAGCTTCACTCGGCACCTCTCCCCCGATCGACGGTGGAGAGGAAAGGCGCCCAGTCGATTAGGCGGCGCTTTGGGCTGGGGGGTTTGGACTGCCAAGGATCAAGCGCCGACGCCGATTAATTTCCTCTCCCCGTCGAGCGGGGGGAGAGGTGGCCCGAATGGCCGGAGCGGGGGTCGACCCCGCGACATATCCAAGACTGGAACCAACCCATGACCCAACTCGATCCCGCCATCAAAGTCCGCCACGAGCCGATGCGCATCGCCGGCGAGAAGGTCGATGCCGATCGCAGGCTGGAGGTACGCTTCCCCTGGAACGATACCGTCATCGGGACGGTGCCCGCGGGCGGGGCGGAGCATGCCAGGCGCGCCTTCGAGATCGCGGCTGCCTACCAGCCGAAGCTGACGCGCTACGAGCGGCAGAAGATACTGCTCAAGACGGCCGATCTGCTCAATTCCCGCAAGGACGAGCTGTCGGATCTCATCACGCTGGAGCTCGGCATCTCCAAGCAGGACTCGCTCTACGAGGTCGGTCGCGCGTTTGACGTTTTTACGCTCAGCGGTCAGTTGGCCATCCAGGACGACGGGCAGATATTTTCCTGCGATCTCACCCCGCATGGCAAGCAGCGCAAGATCTTCACCATCCGCGAGCCGCTCAACGCGATCTCGGCGATCACCCCGTTCAACCATCCGCTCAACATGGTGTCGCACAAGGTGGCGCCGGCGATCGCCACCAACAATTGCGTGGTGGTCAAGCCGACCGAGCTGACCCCGATCACCGCGCTGATGCTGGCCGACATCCTCTACGAGGCCGGCCTGCCGCCCGAAATGCTTTCGGTCGTCACCGGCTGGCCCGCCGATATCGGCGACGAGATGATCGCCAACCCCAATATCGACCTCATCACCTTCACCGGCGGCGTGCCGGTCGGCAAGATGATCGCGTCGAAGGCCGGCTACAAGCGCCAGGTGCTGGAGCTCGGCGGCAACGATCCGCTGATCATCCTCAACGATCTTTCGGACGAGGATCTGGCGAAGGCCGCCGATCTGGCTGTCGCGGGCGCCACCAAGAATTCCGGCCAGCGCTGCACTGCGGTGAAGCGCATCCTGGTGCAGGAAAAGGTTGCCGACCGTTTCGTGCCGATGGTGTTGGAGCGTGCCAAGGCGATCCGCTTCGGCGATCCGCGCGACCCGGCAACGCAGCTCGGCACGGTGGTGCACGAGAAGGCTGCGGCGCTGTTCGAAAGCCGTGTCCACATGGCGGCCGAGCAAGGCGCCGAAGTGCTCTACAATCCAGGCCGCAAGGGCGCGCTGCTGCCGCCGATCGTCGTCGACCGCGTGCCGCACCAGTCCGAGCTGGTGATGGAGGAAACTTTTGGGCCGATCGTGCCGATCGTGCGCGCGCCGGACGACGACGAGGCGCTGATCGCGCTATCGAATTCGACTGCTTTCGGCCTGTCGTCGGGCGTCTGCACCAACGACTTCCGCCGCATGCAGAAATACATCACCGGCTTGAAGGTCGGCACCGTCAACATCTGGGAAGTGCCGGGATACCGCATCGAGATGAGCCCGTTCGGCGGCATCAAGGATTCGGGCAACGGCTACAAGGAAGGCGTCATCGAGGCGATGAAGAGCTACACCAACGTCAAGACCTTCTCCTTGCCTTGGTAGCTGCCGTGGCTGATACCTTCGATCTCGCGGTTGTCGGCTCCGGCATCATAGGGCTCGCCCATGCGCTTGCCGCCGCCCGGCGTGGTTTGCGTGTCGTCGTTATCGATCGCGACCAGAAGGCGAATGGCGCCTCGATCCGCAATTTCGGCCTCGTCGTCGTGACCGGGCAGGAGCCAGGGCCGTCGCGCCGGCTAGCCGAGCGCAGCCGTGCGATCTGGCTCGAGCTCGCGAATGAGGTCGGCATTGAAATCCTGCATCGCGGCAAGCTGATCGCGGCGCAGCGTCCGGAAGCGCTTGCGCTGCTCGAGACTTTCAAGTCCGGCGAGCATGGCGGCGCGTGCGGGCTTCTGACTAAGCGTGAGGCGGTCGCGCAGCAAGCCGGCCTTGACGAGAAGGCGATAATCGGCGGGCTCTACAGCCCGTTAGAGTTGCGCGTGGAGTCACGCGATGTGCTGCCGCGACTGGCATCGTTCCTGGCTGAGAAGCATGGCGTCGTGTTCCGCACCGGCGTGTCGGTGACCGAGGTCGCTCCGCCCTTCGTGGCGACCAGCGCGGGACGAGTTCAGGCCGAAAAGGTTGTCATCTGTCCCGGCGACGATTTTTCGTCGCTCTATCCGGAACTGATCGGCAAGCACGGCGTGCAGCGCTGCAAGCTGCAGATGCTGCGCCTAGCTGATCCCGGCTTCCGGCTTTCGTCGGCCCTGATGTCCGATCTCAGCCTGTTGCGCTATGGCGGTTTCGCCGGTCTGCCGGAGGCCGGCGCGCTGCGGGAGAAATTGGGCGAGGAACGGGGGCCCGCGCTGGCCAACGGCGTTCACCTGATCGTCGTGCAGAGCGCGGACGGTTCGCTGGTCGTCGGCGACTCCCATCATTATGGGCTCACGCTTGATCCGTTCGGATCGGAAACCGTCGACCAATTGATCCTCGATGAGTTCAAGACATTGTTCGGCACGGTGCCGAACGTGCTTGCGCGCTGGACGGGATATTACGCTTCGGCCAAGAATGCCGTGCTGCGCGACACCCCGCATGAAGACGTGCGGTTGGTGATCGTTACCAGCGGCACCGGCGCCAGCACCGGCTTCGGGCTTGGCGAGGAGACCATAACGGAGTTGTTCGGCCAATGACGCTCGTCCATACCGAAGGCGAATCCAACAAGGCCGCCGCCCGACAGGAGTGGAGCGCGAGGCAGAGCCACGCGCCTTCGCAGGAGCTTTTGCGCCGCGACGCCGACGCCTTCCTGCACCAGAGCCTTTCCAGCCCCTGCGTCTCGGCCATCGCCAAGGCCGAAGGCATCTGGATCGAGGACACGGCGGGACGCCGTTACATGGATTTCCACGGCAACAGCGTCCACCATATCGGCTACGGCCATCCGCGGCTCAAGGAAGCGATCGCCAAGCAGATGGATGAATTGCCGTTCTCGCCGCGCCGTTTCACCTGCGAGCCGGCAGTCGAGCTTGCCGAGACGCTCGGCAAGCTCGCGGCGGGGGACCTTGGCAAGGTGCTGTTCACGACCGGCGGGTCGGACGCGATCGAGGTCTCGCTGAAGCTGGCGCGCGCGGCGACCGGCCGGTTCAAGACGCTCTCCTTCTGGGATGCTTTTCACGGCGCCGGCTTCGGCGCTTCCAGCGTTGGCGGCGAGGCGACTTTCCGCTCCGGCATCGCCGGGCCGCTTTTGCCCGGCGCCGAGCATGTCGCGCCCTGGGCGCCGCACAATTGCGCCTATGGGACTAAGTCGCTGGAGGATTCCGCCCGCGCCTGCGCCAGCATGATCGCTTACGTATTGGGGCGCGAGGGCGACTTCGCTGCCTTCATCGCCGAGCCGATGCGCGCGACGCCGCTGGTGCCGGCGCCTGGCTTCTGGAAGGCAGTGCGCGAGGCCTGCGACCGGCACGGCACGCTGTTGATCTTCGACGAAATCCCGACCGGCCTCGGCAAGACCGGAAAATTCTTCGCCTCCGAGCATGACGGTGTGACGCCCGACATCATCGTGCTCGGCAAGTCGCTCGGCGGCGGCATCCTGCCGATCGCCTCTGTGATCGCGCGGCGCGATCTCGATGTCGCCGGCGACTATGCGATCGGCCACTATACGCATGAGAAGAATCCCGTCACCGCGCGCGCCGCGCTGACCACCATCGCCATCATTCGCGAGGAAGGCCTGGTCGAGCGCTCGGCCGAACTTGGCGCCCATGCGCTGGCGCGTATGAACGGCCTCATGCGGCGCTCGCCATTCGTCGGCGACGTCAGGGGCAGGGGGTTGATGTTCGGCGTCGAGATGGTCGAGGACAAGGCGAGCCGCGCGCCGGCACACGCGCTTGCCGAGCGGATCTATTATCGCTGCCTCGACCAAGGGCTGAGCTTCAAGATCAGCCAGGGCAATGTGCTGACGCTGTCGCCGCCGCTGGTGATCGCGCGCGCCGATCTCGACCGGGCGCTCGACATCGTCGAGGCCGCCGTGCTGGCGGCCTGAACCCGATGAAGGCTGTCCGCACCGACAGGGAGCTCGAGTGCCCGGGGATCGATGCGGGTCTGAGGGCGCGCGGCGTCGAGCTGATGACGTTGCCGGACGGAATTCCGGAAGCCGAGCTGATGGCGGCGGTCGCCGACGCCGACCTCATCCTGATGTGCTACACGCCGATCACCGCGCGCGTCATCGACGCCGCGCGAAACCTCAAGGGCATCGTCAAATACGGCGTCGGCATCGATGCCATCGACATCCAGGCGGCGATGCGGCGCGGCATTCCGGTCGTCAATGTTCCCGAATATGCCGAGGAGACGGTGGCCGAGGGCGCTTTCGCGTTGATGATCGCGCTGGCGAAACGGCTGCCGGCGATTACGGCCGCTGTTTCGCGCGACGGCTGGATCTGGCCCGAGCAGCGCTGGCTCGGATGCGACATCTCCGGATCGACGCTTGGCCTGGTCGGCTGCGGCAAGATCGGCCGCAGCATGGCGCGCATGGCGGGGCGGGGGTTTCGGGCGCGGATGCTCGGCTTCGATCCGGGCATCGACGCTGCGACGATGCAAGATGCGGGGATCGAGAAGATCGACGATTTGCATGCCATGCTCGGCGCCTGCGATTTCGTGTCGATCCACTGCGTCCTGAACGAGCAGACACGCGGCCTGATCGGCGGCCGAGAACTCGCCTGTATGAAGCCTTCGGCCATTCTCATCAACGTCTCGCGCGGGGCGCTGATCGACGAGGCAGCGCTTGTCGAAGCGATCGTTGCCGGACGCATCGCCGGAGCCGGGCTCGACGTCTACTCGCTGGAGCCGCTGGCCAGGTCCGGCCACCCGATGAGCGCGCTTTTCGATCGCGACAATGTGATCCTGTTTCCGCACCTCACCTTCTTCACGCATGAGGCGATGCGCCGGCTTGAGGATGACACTTTGGCCCGCTGTTTCGAGCTGCTCGAAGGTCGGCCGGTAACGATCCGCTCGCGCGACCCGCGCTTGCGCGCGCAAACGACGGGCGTCGAATTTCGCTGAAGAATCCATCATTTCCGTGAAGTATCGCAACCAGGAGTGCAGGAGAACACGCCTGCAACGGCCATGCGACAGTTCCGTGACAAATATCAGCAGGGACTTGCCTGTCATAAAATAAATAGATTTTACTTATCGATCGGCGACCCTCAAAGTTGACACAACGACGACATGCACCAGCGCTACTGAGCCCTTGGCGGGCCGACCAACGCCATCACGAGTGCGTCGCAGATTGTGCCTTTCAATCAAAGGGGAACTGACCATGAAACCGCGAAATCTCACCGTAGCTCTGGCCTTTACCGCGGCACTGTTGGGCTCGACGGCGCTCGTCGCGCCGGCCTTCGCCGACGGCGTTGTCACCATCTACTCGGCCGATGGCCTGCATGACGGCAATGGCAGCTGGTACGAGACCGAGTTCGCCGCCTTCACCAAGGCCACCGGCATCACCGTGCAGTATATCGAGGGCGGTTCGGGCGGCGTCGTCGAACGCGTCGCCAAGGAGAAGTCGAACCCGCAGGCCGACGTTCTCGTCACGCTGCCGCCCTTCATCCAGCGTGCCGCAGCCGACGGCTTGCTGCAGGATTTCAAGCCCGAAGGCTCCGACCAGATCGATGGCGGCACCGACAAGTACCGGCCTCTGGTCAACAACTACATGAACTTCATCTACAACAGCGCCGTGCTGTCGGAAGCACCGAAGAGCTACAACGACCTGCTCGATCCGAAATTCAAGGGCAAGATCCAGTATTCGACGCCCGGCCAGGCCGGCGACGGTACCGCCGTCATGCTTGAGATCATCCATGCCTTCGGCGGCGAGGACGCCGGCTTCGAATTCATGAAGAAGCTGCAGGACAACAATGTCGGCCCGTCCGCCTCGACCGGCAAGCTGACCGCGCTGGTCAACAAAGGCGAACTGCATGTCGCCAATGGCGACCTGCAGATGAACATGTCGCAGATGGCCGACAATCCGAACATCAAGGTGTTCTGGCCCGCGGGCCCGGACGGTACCCGCTCCACCTTCGCGCTGCCCTATGAGATCGGCCTGGTCACCGGCGCGCCCAATTCCGACAATGGCAAGAAGCTGATCGAGTTCCTGCTTTCCAAGGAAGCGCAGTCGACGGTAAGCTCGGTCGCGCTCGGCATGCCGGCCCGCAAGGACGTGAAGCCGGACGACACCAATTTCGCCAAGGCGCAGGAGGCGATGAAGGGCGTGACCATCTGGGCGCCGAACTGGGACGATGCGCTCACCAAGCTGCCCGACTACGTCAAGAAGTGGAACGAAGCGACGGGAAGTTGATCTCCTGGTGAGCAAATCCGGAGGAGCAACCATGTCGGTGCCCGCTTTCACGGGAAGCAATGTCATGGACGTCGACGCCGCGAAAATTCGCGGCGCCGGCTCCAACGTTCACTTCGACAAGGTCAGCGTCGCCTATGGCGGGCATGTCGTGCTGCATCCGCTGACGCTCGACATCGCGCCGGGCGAGATCCTGGCGATGATCGGGCCCTCCGGCTCCGGCAAGACGACGGCGCTCCGGGCCGTCGCCGGTTTCGTCAGGCCGGCCAGCGGCCGCATCCGTATCGGCGCCACCGACGTGACCGATCTCCCGCCCTATGAGCGCGGGCTCGGCATGGTGGTGCAGAACTACGCGTTGTTTCCGCATATGCGGGTCGAAGACAACGTCGCCTTTGGTCTGAGAGCCCAAGGCGCCGACAAGGCGCTGGTTGCCGAGCGCGTCAAGGACTCGCTTGCGACCGTCGGCATGTCAGGCTTTGCCAAGCGCTATCCACGGGAGCTTTCCGGCGGCCAGCAGCAGCGTGTCGCCATTGCGCGGGCGCTTGCGGTCAGGCCGCGCGTGCTCCTGCTCGATGAGCCGCTTTCGGCGCTCGACGCGCAGATCAGGCGCAACATGGTCGAGGAGATCGCCAAGCTGCATCGCGACCTGCCTGGACTGACGATCCTCTATGTCACCCACGACCAGACCGAAGCGCTGACGCTTGCCGACAAGATCGCCATCATGCGCGACGGAAGGGTGTCTTCGCACGGCCCGACGGCGGAACTATACCGCCGGCCGCCGAACCGCTTCACGGCCGAGTTCCTCGGCCGCGCCAATCTTTTGCCGGTGACCGTCGCGGAAGGAGCCGACGGGCCAAAGGGGTTCGCCAAGGCCAAGCTCGGCGATGCCGTGCTTGCTGGCGCGGGACGCAGCGAGAAGCCCGGCGACAAAACCTTGCTCTGCATCAGGCCGCAGCATCTGAGCCTCACCGGCGACAAGGAACACACCAACCGAATCGTCGGCACACTGAAGGAAGTGCACTGGCAGGGCGAACTCACCCATCTGGTGCTCGATGTCGACGGCACGCCGGTGCGCGTCTCGGCGACCAGGCTGCCGGTGAGCCTGCCGGAGCGCGGCTCGGCGATGCCGCTGTTCTTCACGCCCGGCGACACCTCGCTCGTTCCGGAAGACGTCCGTGGCTGACGCGGCCGTCCTTGCCGCGCCGATAACCAGAAAGGTGCCCGGCCGGCTCTGGATCGTGCCGCCGGCGGCGCTGCTGGCGCTGCTGTTCTTCTATCCGCTGGTGCTGATCGTCCAGCAGGCTTTTACCGACGACAGCGGCATGGCCAATGTCGCCGAATTCGTGCGTGTGCTACATGCGCGCTTCTTCCTCAACGCGCTCATCAACACCATCACCATTTCGGTCGCCGCGACGGCCGGATGCCTGATCGTCGGGCTGGTGCTGGGATTGATCCTCGCCTTCGTGCCGTTTCCCGGCAGCGGCATGATCGCCCGGCTGATCGACACCTTCATCGCCTTGCCGACCTTCCTGGTGACGCTTGCCTTCACCTTCCTCTACGGCTCGGCCGGCATGCTCAACGCCGGGCTGATGGAAGTGTTCTCGCTGCAGGCGCCGCCCGTCAACTTCCTCTACTCGACCTGGGGCGTGGTCCTGGCCGAGGTCACCGTCTACTCGCCCTTCGTGCTGCGTCCGCTGCTCGCCGCGTTTTCGCTGGTTGATCGCGGCCAGATCGAAGCGGCGAGCGTGCTTGGCGCGCGGCCGTTCCGCATCGTTCGCCAGGTCATTCTGCCCGCCGCCGTTCCGGCGCTGATTGCCGGCGGCAGCCTCTGCCTTTTGTTGACGGTCAACGAATTCGGCATCGTGCTGTTCATCGGCGCCAAGGGCGTCATCACTTTGCCGCTGCTCATCTACAGCAAGGCGATCCAGGAATCGGCCTATCAGGTCGCCTGCATCATCGCCGTCATCAACATCGCGCTGTCGCTGGGGCTGTTCGGCCTCTACCGGTTCGCCGCCGGCCGGCTGGGAACATAAAGATGCTGGTCTGGTCGCGCCCCGGTCGCATGCTGATCTGGACAGTCTTCGCGCTGTTGTTCGGCGTCTTGTTCCTGGCTCCGCTCGCCGTGATCCTGCTCTCCAGCCTGGCCGACCAGTGGAACGGCGTGCTGCCGAGCGGACTGACGGTCGAGCACTATACCGACGTCGCGCAAGGCGCCGCGTGGAAGGCGGTGAAGACGAGCTTCGTCACCGGCTTCCTGGCCAGCGCACTGGCGCTGGTCAGCGGCACCTGGGCAGCGCTTGCGCTGCGTATCCAGGACGCCACTCTGGCCAAGGTGCTCGGCGTGCTCTTCTTCATCCCCAGCGCCGTACCTTCGGTGTCCGTAGGCCTCGGCCTGCTGGTGGCCTTCAGCCACCCGCCGCTGCTCCTCAACGGCACGATCGCCATCGTCATGGTCGCGCATTTCGTGCTGATCTCGGCCTTCACCTTCGGCAATGTCTCAGCCGGGCTGGCGCGGCTCTCGCCCGATTTCGAACAGGTGGCGTCGAGCCTCGGCGCCCGTCCGGCCTACCGGCTTTGGCATGTGACGCTGCCCTTGCTGGCGCCCTATCTGGTTGCCGCCTTCGGCCTGAGCTTCGCGCTGTCGATGGGCGAGCTCGGCGCCACCGTCATGGTCTATCCGCCGGGCTGGGTGACGCTGCCGGTCTCGATCTTCAGCCTGACCGATCGCGGCGATGTCTTCGCGGGCGCGGCGCTGACGATGGTGCTCGTCGCCGTGACGCTGCTGCTGCTGCTCGGCCTCGAGCGGCTGACCGGACGCCAGACGCGATAGCATTTTGTTTCGACGCAATTCCGGACGGAAGGCTACGGCGAAGCCGCCGAGCCTGACCGGGTCACACTTTTCCCGGAATTGCTTTTAGCACACCGGCTTCTGCAGCACGTCGAACTGCGGATTGGTTTCCGAAAAGATCGGCAAGGCCGCGGCGCCGAGGACGGAGGTGTCCTTTCCCGCGGCGCCCACCACGACGCGTGGCGCGACGCGGGCCCTGGTCGAGCTCACCGAGAGATGGAGCGGTTCGAGCCGGCCGGCCAGCGCCTCGATCACAGGCAGCGGCATGAAGCCGCCGAGCACGATGGTCTCGGGATCGAGCGCCATTTCCAGGATATCGATCGCCTGCCGGAGCGGATCGACCGCCTCGGCGAGCCAGGCTTCGAACCGGCTGTCGCCCTTTGCCAAGAGCTCTTCCAGCAGGTCGGGAGAGGCATGGTCGGGATCCGGCAGGTCGAGCTTGTCATAGGCAGCGCGCAGCGAGACGTAGCGCTCGAGGCAGCCGCGCTTGCCACAATCGCAGGGCAGGCCGCCTGGCTTGACGATGATGTGGCCGATCTCGCCGGCATTGTGGCGAGAGCCCTTGTAGAGATGGCCGTTGAGGAAAAGGCCGGCGCCGAGGCCCGTGCCGATGAAGAGATAGACGAAGCTGCCGAGCTTGCGTGCAACGCCATAAAGCCGCTCGCCGATGGCCGCCGCCGTGGCGTCGTTCTCGACGGTGACGGTGATGCCCGTGAGCCGTTCCAGTTCGTCGGCCACCGGAAAGTCGTGCCAGCCCGGAAGGGCCGTCGGGCCGACCGACGTTATGCCTTCGACGCCGAACGGCCCGGGCATCGCCATGCCGGCGCCAAGCAGTCTTGTCCGGTCCAGTCGGCAGGTTGCGATCAGATCGCTTGAGATCGCGGCGAGCAGGGGCATGGCCTCAGTGGGAGTCGGCCGGTCGACATGCCTCTCGATGCGTGCGCGCATGGTGCCGGAAAGATCTGTGACGACGCCGACGGCTAGCTGATGGTCGAGCTGCAGGCCGATCGAATAACCGCCATCCGGATTGATGGAGTAGGGAACGGCAGGCTGGCCGCGCGCGCCTTTGAGCGTTGCTTCAGGACGCAGCAGCCCGGCCGCTTCCAATTCCTCGACGATATTGGAGATGGTCTGCGACGACAGCGCCGTCAGCCTCGCGATCGCCGCCCGCGACAGCGCGCCGTTGACGCGGATCGCTTCGATCACAACGCGCCGATTGTGCGATTTCGCCTGCTCGAGATTTGTGCCGGAGATGGCTTTTTTGAGGGTCATGCGGTCGTTACCAGTCACGGAAACTGTAGATTGCTAATTTAGAAAATCAAGTTGATTTAATTATACTGACGCTGAGCAATTGGCAAAGGCTTGGGCCAGCCCGTAGGCTTGCATTGCGACGTCGGAATTTGGTGGTGGTGAACACGCTGGCGCGGCGTGGTCGCAAGTCCTAAGTCTAGATTGTTTTATGCAATTCCGGACGGAAAACCGCTTCGCACTTTTCCTGGAATTGCTCTAACCCGCGACCATTTGGGCAGGAACGATCTCGCGGCTGACGCATTTTGCTTCGCGTCAGCAGTCGAGGGACCCGATGCGCATAGCCCATGTCGCGCCGCTCTACGAATCCGTGCCGCCGAAACTTTATGGCGGCACCGAGCGGATCGTCTTCTACATCACCGAAGCACTGGTCGGGCTCGGGCATGACGTGACGCTGTTCGCGAGCGGCGACAGCGAGACATCGGCGCGGCTGGTGTCAGGTCGCGACCAGGCGATCCGCCTCGACGCGAGGCCGAAGAAATCGGAGATCGCCGCGCATCTGGCTATGCTCGCCGATGTGCGCGAGCGCGCCGGCGAGTTCGACGTCATCCATTTCCATCTCAGCCACTTCCTGCATTTTCCATTCTTCGAAGAGATCGCGGGACGGACCGTGACGACGCCGCATGGCCGGCTCGACTACGTCGATCTGGCGCCGGCCTACCAACGTTTCCCGCGTTTCCCGATGATCTCGATTTCACACAGCCAGAAGCGCGGCCTGCCTGATGCGAATTGGCTCGCCACGATCCATCACGGACTGCCGCTCAATGCCTATCAGCCGACTTATCAGCCGCAAGCGGAAGAGCCGTATCTGGCTTTCCTCGGACGCCTGTCCCGCGACAAGCGGCCGGACCGGGCCATCGAGATCGCGCGGCGGTCCGGGTTGAAGTTGAAGCTGGCGGCCAAGATCGGCGACGACGACCGCGCTTATTTCCGCGACAACATCGAGGCGCTCATCGATGGCGACCGCATCGACTATGTCGGCGAGATCACGGAAAACGAGAAGGCCAGGTTTCTTGGCAACGCGGCAGGTCTCCTGTTCCCCATCGACTGGCCGGAGCCGTTCGGGCTCGTCGCGATCGAGGCCATGGCCTGCGGCACCCCGGTGATCGCCTGGAACAACGGTGCCCTGCCGGAGATCGTCGACAATGGCGTCACCGGCTTCGTCGTGGATAATGTCGGCGATGCGGTCGCATCGATGCCGGCGCTTCTCGAACTCGACCGGCGGCAGGTGAGGGCAGTCTTCGAGACAAGGTTCTCGGCGACAAGAATGGCGTGCGACTACCTTTCTGCCTATATGCGTCTGACCGGCGTGCCGGAGGCCAAGGCCTCCTGACCTTGACTGCCTGGAGCCGGATGATTTCAGGTCTGTTCGACCTGAAATCTGAATCCGGCTCTAAATCAAAGAGATAGAGCATGATGTCGTCCGAAAACCGCTTCACACTTTTCGGCATCATGCTCTAGGGCGGGGCAACCAAAGAGGTGACGAATGACGGAGCTCGACGAGCGCAAGCTCGATCCTGCCGTGGCCCTTTCCTCACTTGACGAGACGGCGCCGCGCGAACCGCACCGGCTTTTTGCGCTCAAGCAGGGCGACTGCTTCGCCGTCGCCGACGCCTATGGCGACATCAGGGGCGCCGGCGACGGCTTCTTCCGCGATGACACGCGCGTGCTGTCCGAATTCCGGCTGACCATCGGCGGCAGGCAGATGTCGCTTCTCGGCGCCTCGCTCAGCCAGGACAATGTGCTGTTCACATCGAACCTGACCAACCTGCCGATCCAAAGTGCCGTCGGCCGCGATATCCCGCAGGGCGCGATCCATATCGAGCGTGTCAGGCTGATCTGGCAGGACAGGCTGTTCGAGCGCATCACGCTTTCCAACTACAGCCGCGAGCATTCCACCATCACCGCCTCGCTGCATTTCGCCGCCGACTTTCGCGACATGTTCGAGGTGCGCGGCTCGACCCGGGTGAAGCGGGGCACCACGCATATCGCCAAGACTGACAAGACCTCGGTCCTGCTCGGCTATGACGGCCTCGACGGTCTGCCGCGGCTTTCCGCGATCTCCTTTTCGCAGGCGCCTGACCAGCTGAGCGACAATCGCGCCGATTTCCTCATCGCCGTGACCAAGCGCAGTCAAAAGGTGCTTTATGTCGAGGTCGGCCCCGCGATCGCAGACGCGCCCGATCGCGACCGCTTCCGCGCCGCGGCGGCACGCGCGCGGTTCGGCATGCGCGCCAAGCGAAGGCACGGCGCCACGGTGCATAGTTCGGGGCGCGTGTTCAACGATTGGGTCGAGCGCGCCCGCGCCGATGTGGCTCTGCTCACCACCGAGCTTTCGACCGGGCCCTATCCCTATGCGGGCATCCCGTGGTTTTCGACCGCGTTCGGCCGCGACGGCGTGATCTCGAGCCTGCAGATGCTTTGGCTCAATCCCGGACTGGCGCGCGGTGTGTTGGCTTTTCTCGCCGAGCACCAGGCGACGGAGACCTTGCCTTTCAGCGATTCCCAGCCCGGCAAGATCATGCATGAGACGCGCAAGGGCGAGATGGCGGCGCTGCGCGAGCTTCCGTTCGGCCGCTATTACGGCGGTGTCGACACCACGCCGCTTTATATCCATCTGGCGTCGGCCTATGCCGACCGCACCGGCGACATGGCCTTCATCGACAAGCTTTGGCCCTCGCTCAAAGCCGCCGCCGAGTGGACGGAGGAGGCGAGCCGGGCCACCGGTTTCGTCACCTACCAGCGGGCCGCCGAGTCCGGTCTCGCCAACCAGGGCTGGAAGGACAGTTTCGATTCGGTCTTCCACGCCGACGGCCGCATCCCCAAGGGGCCGATCGCGCTGGTCGAGGTGCAGGGTTATGTCTTTGCTGCTTTCCGCGGCCTGGCGGCGCTCGCGCGCCGCCGCGGCGAATATGCGGACGCCGAGCATTGGGAAAACCGGGCCGAGGAAATGCGGGTCGCCGTGGAACGCGACTTCTGGCTGGACGACTTGAATTTCTATGCACTGGCCATCGATGGCGAGGGCCAGCCCTGCAAGGTTCGAACAACAAATGCCGGGCACCTGCTTTTCGTCGGGCTGCCGCAGCCCGAGCGCGCCAGGCTGGTCGCCGACCAGTTGCTGTCGGCCTCCTTCCATTCCGGCTGGGGGCTGCGGACGCTCGCCGACGATGCGGTGTTCTTCAATCCGATGTCCTACCACAACGGCTCGATCTGGCCGCATGACACCGCGCTTTGCGGCGTGGGGCTGGCGCGTTACGGCGAGCGCGACAGCGTGGTACGACTGATGAGCGGCACGTTCGAGTCGGCCGTGCATTTCAACATGCGGCTGCCAGAACTGTTCTGCGGCTTCACACGCGCGCCCGGCGAGGCGCCGATCGCCTATCCCGTCGCCTGCCTGCCGCAGGCCTGGTCGGCGGGCTCTACCTTCATGCTGATGCAGGCCTGCCTTGGCCTGGAGATTGACGGCTGGGAAGGCGAACTGCACGTCACGCGGCCAAGGCTGCCGATCGGCATCGACACGCTCACGCTCCGGCATCTCTCGGTCGGCGACAAGGCGGTCGATCTCACCTTCCAGCGGGTCGGCGACCGCGTCGTGGCCTTCCTTTCAGATCGTCATGAAGGCCAGGTGCCGCTTATCGTGCGGACTTAGAAGAAGGCCTCGCAAGTCCGCGTTCAACAATCGAAAAATGTCGGAACCCATGGCCGGTTTGTGCGTTGCACACCCTGAACCGGTTCACCGGTCCGCAGCCGGCAAGAATGAAAAACAAAGAGCGGACAGCCGGAGGCAACCTGGCACTTCAATGACACAATATGGCGTCGACCTGCTTTTGGTCCTTATTCTCGCGAGCCTCGGACTTTCCGCTCTGGCGATCTTCATTTCAGTTTCTCGGCATCGGCGCCAGCACGCTCGCGCCTCAGTTCCACCAGGCGATGATGTTGCGTCCGAGGCCGCGCGCAAGGTGCTGCGCGAGTTCGAGAAGAACGGCCAGTCGGTGGATGCAGCTCTCGTGAGCTGGTCGCCGGAGACCTTGCGCAAGATCCTTGCCGAGGACCTGCCGGATGCGCAGGTCATCGTCGTCTCCAACCGCGAGCCGTATATCCACAACGAGTGCAAGGACGGCGAAGTCGAATTGGTGGTGCCGGCGAGCGGATTGGTTTCCGCGCTGGAGCCGATCACGCGCGCATGCGCCGGAACCTGGATCGCCTATGGCGGCGGCAGCGCCGACCGGACCGTGGTCGACGGAAACGACCGCGTGCAAGTGCCGCCTGGCCATCCCTCCTACACGCTGCGCCGGGTCTGGCTGAGCGACGACGAATATCAAGGCTACTATCTCGGCTTCGCCAATGAGGGTCTGTGGCCGCTCTGCCATATCGCGTTCACGCGGCCGATCTTTCGCGAGTCGGACTGGGAGGCCTATGAGGCCGTCAACCGCAAATTCGCCGAGACGGTGGTTGCCGAGGCGCGCAACGAGCGGCCGATCGTGCTGGTCCAGGACTACCACTTCGCGCTCTTGCCGCGCATGATCCGTGAGCGGCTGCCCGAGGCGATCGTCATCACCTTCTGGCATATCCCTTGGCCGAATTCGGAAGTATTCAGCATCTGCCCCTGGCGCGAACGCATCCTGGACGGACTGCTCGGCAGTTCGATCGTGGGCTTCCACACCCAGTTCCACGCCAACAACTTCACCGAGAGCGTCGACCGCTTCATGGAAAGCCGCATTGAGCGAGCCGATGCCGCCATTTCCTACGGCGGCCAGGTGACGCTGGTGCATTCCTATCCGATCTCGATTGAATGGCCGGTCGAGCTCCTGAAAGCCCTGCCCAGCGTCGAGGAATGCCGGGCGCGCGTGCGCAAGCGGTTCAGAATTCCAGCCGGCGCCAAGCTTTGCGTCGGCGTCGAGCGTCTCGATTACACCAAAGGCATCCTCGATCGCTTCCATGCGCTTGAGGAACTGCTGATTCGCCATCCTGAAATGGTGGGTAAAGTCGTATTCCTGCAGATCGCGGCTCCGAGCCGGGGCACGTTGCCGGCCTACAAGCAGCTGTATGAGGAATGCCTGCGCTGTGCCGACGAGCTCAACCAGCGCTACGGCAATGAATCCTACCGGCCGGTGGTCATGGTGGCCGAACATCATTCGCAGGCCGCGGTCTATGAACTCTATCGCGCGGCCGACATCTGCCTGGTCACCAGCCTGCATGACGGTATGAACCTCGTGGCCAAGGAGTTCGTGGCTTCGCGCGACGACGAGCAGGGCGTGCTTTTGCTCAGCACCTTCGCCGGCGCCTCGCGCGAGCTGCTGGAGGCGCTGATCGTCAATCCTTACGACGCGGCGATGATGAGCGAGGCGATGCTGCAAGCGCTGACCATGGGGCCAGACGAGCAGCGTGAGCGCATGCGGCGCATGCGCGAGATCGTGCGTGACAACAATGTCTATCGCTGGGCCGGCAGCATGCTGCTCGACGCGGCGCGGCTGAGGAAGCGCGGCGACCTCGACAGGGTCACCGCCTTATACGACCGGCCGGCGGGTCCCACCGGCGACAATGTCGTCTCCATGTTCGAACGCAAACAGGCAGTCGGATTCCGATGAACATCCAGGCAGACCTTACCCCACCGCTTCCCGAAGGCCGGTGGGCGCTTTTCCTCGATATCGACGGCACCTTGCTGGAGCATGCGGCGCATCCCGACGCCG
Source organism: Mesorhizobium sp. B4-1-1 (assembly GCF_006439375.1). NCBI lineage: Bacteria > Pseudomonadati > Pseudomonadota > Alphaproteobacteria > Hyphomicrobiales > Phyllobacteriaceae > Mesorhizobium > Mesorhizobium sp. B4-1-1. The sequence goes on along the minus strand of NZ_VFTH01000005.1, from coordinate 71,887 downwards.
TCTCGGTCAGCGAGGAGTTGCGCATTCTCCTGGAGAGGATCGAGCGGCGGCTCGACGGTGCGCTCGCCTTCATCACCGGTCGCTCGATAGCAGCCGTCGACCATCTGTTCGACCCGTTGAAACTGCGGATCGCCGGCCTCTATGGGCTGGAACACAGGCTCGCACCGGACGGAAAGATCGAAGCCGCCGACGAGCCGGCGGATATGGCGGCGCTTGCCGACGAGATCGAACTCGAGCTGGCAAGCAAGGCCGTCTATGTCGAGCGCAAGGGGCCGGTGCTCGCCATCCACACGAGAGCCGCCCCGCAGCTTCTGGCGCGGGCGACGGAATTGGTCGAGGCGGCACTCGCGCGCCTGCCGCAAGGCTACCGCGTGATCGCCGGCAATGCGGGCGTCGAGCTGATGCCGCTGGAAGCGGCCAAGGGCGCCGCGATCCGGCGCTTCATGCAGCTCGATCCGTTCACCGGCAGGCGTCCGGTGTTTCTTGGCGACGATACGTCCGATGAGAACGGCTTCGACACGGTCAACGCCGCGGGTGGGATATCGATCCGCGTCAAGCCGCAAGGCGAGACCGCGGCGCGCTTCGCCATCGAAGATGTCGCGAGCGCCATTGCCTGGCTGGAGGCCAATTTCGTCCCTGCCACACAAATACCCAGCAGCGACCTCGTCGCCTAGGCCGGCAAGGGCCAGGCCACTATTGCTGCTGCAAGCCCGTGATCATGGCGATGATCTCGTTCTTGTCGGTCTTCTTCGTCTCGCGCACGCCGATCTGCTTGCCGCGCCTCAAGACGCAGATGCGGTCCGACAGCTTGAACACCTGGTCGAGGCTGTGGCTGATGATCAGGATGCCGACATTGCGCTGCTTTAGCGACAGAACGATTTCTTCCACCTTGGCGGTCTCGGCGACGCCGAGGGCGGCAGTCGGCTCGTCGAGCAGGATCAGCTTGCTTGCCCAGTGCGTCGCCCTGGCGATCGCGACGCCTTGTCGCTGGCCGCCGGAGAGGTCGCGGATGGTGGCATGAGCGGAAGGGATGCGTACGTCGAGCTCCTTCACCAGCTTTTCCGTCTCGGCGATCATGCGGCGGCGGTCGAGCAGGCCGAAGCGGTTCAGCGGCTCGCGGCCGAGGAACATGTTCATGTAGACGGTCTGCTGGTCGGCTAAGGCGAGATCCTGATAGACCACCTCGATGCCGTAAGCGCGCCCCATGGTGGCGTTCGACATCGTCACCGACTTGCCGTCGATGGCTATCGTGCCGGAGGAAGGCGGATGCACGCCCGAGACGATCTTGACCAGCGTCGACTTGCCGGCTCCGTTGTCGCCGACAAGCGCCACGATCTCGCCCGGAAAGACTTCGAGCGAGAAGTTCTCGATCGCGGTGATGCCGCCGAAATTCTTGCGGATATCCTGAAGCTGCAGGATGGGCGCGTTCATGGTCATCTCCTAGACAGGCCAGGCATAGGGTTCGCCAAAGCCGTTCTCGATGGTTTCGACCTTCGGATTGCCCTTCGAGACACCCGAGACGCCGACGACATAGGCGCGGGTGACGAAGGCCTGGCCGCGGAAGCCGAAGATGGCGCTGTCGCCGGGTTTGGGGGCGTTCGCGCCGGAAGCGTCGATCATGGCGTAGTAGTCGATCGCCGAAGGCGGCGGCACCTCGACGCTTTTGAGCGCTGTGGCGGCCGCTGTCGGCTCGGCCGAGACGATCGCCTTGACGTCATAGTCCGGGAAGATCGGGTCGATATAGAAGCCGCCGCCGAAGCAGTAGGCCTTGCCGCCCGACAGATGCGAGACCTCGGTGAGATAGAGCACGGCAGGTAATTCCGGCAGGTCTTCCATGACATGCAGCGCCGTGGTGCCATGCAGGCCGTTGCCAGGTTCGCACTGCGTGGCGCCGGCTTCCCCCAGCGCTGCCAGCATCACACTGGATGTGGTGCCGGGCGCATTGATCTCGATTTCCTTGCGACCAGATTTTGCCAGCGCCTCGGCGGCCTTGCTCAGCGTTGCAAGATTGGGCGTCGGCAACACTTTTCGCGCGGCATGGTCGAAGAGCAGGGCAGGGAAGGTGGTGATACCGGCAAAGCGGCCGCCCGGAACGGCATCGAGCCGGTCGGCGACGCCGACAACCTCGCCGGCGTCGAAGCCGCCTTCATGGCCGCGGTAGAAAATGTCTCCCTCGGCCGCGATGCGGGCGAGCAGGTCCTGAACATAGCCGGCGGCCTTGGCGCCCTTGCCTGCTTCCTCGGCCTTGGTGTCGTTGAAGACGGTCCAGTAATGCGGCTGGAAGGCGGTCGCCGCCGCCTCCGCTTCGAATTTCGCTATCTGCTGCAAATGGCCGAGATGGCCGAGCTTCATCCCGGCCTTGTGCGTGGCGCGCGCGCAGGCCATGTCGACCGCGACGGCGCGCTCGATGCCGCCGCGCATCACCGCCTTGCAGAATGAGCTCGAGCGCCCCACCTGCTTGGTCATGGCGAATATCTTCAGGCCGAGCCGGTCGGCTTCCTGCTTGAGGGCCGCCGCATTATGCTCAACCGTGTCGAGATCGAGCACATAGGCGTTGGCCGGCAGCTTGCCCTGCTGATGAAGGCCGATCGCCGCCTCGATGAAGGCGGGGTTGCGGCGGCGCAGAACGTCGAGAAACATGGAAAGGTTCCTTCAGCGGGATTTGTCACGCAGCGACACGGCGACGGCGGTGAGGATGATCAGGCCGCGCACGATCATCTGGTCGGAGACCGAAAGGCCCATCAGGATCAGGCCGTTGTTCAGCATGCCCATCATCAGCGAGCCGACGAGCGCGCCGACGATCGAGCCCTTGCCGCCGTTGAGCAGCGTGCCGCCGACGATGACGGCGGCGATCACCGTCATCAGATCGGTCTCGCCGAGCGTGTATTTCGCCGCTTGCAGGCGCCCTGCGTAGAGCAGCCCGGCAAGCCCCGCGAGCCCGCCGCTGATGGTGAGCACGGCGAGCCTGATCTTGGGCACGCTGATGCCCGAGACGCTCGCCGCGCGGGCGTTGTCGCCGGTCGCCAGCACATGCGCGCCGAAACGCGTCTCACGGTAGACGAGATGGCCGATGGCGATGGCGATGACCGTCCACCAGATCAGCGACGGCACGCCGAGCAGCGACCCCGAGCCGAAGAAACCGGTGAAGGTCTCGTCGGTGACCGAGATCGAACGCAGATCGGTCATCGAGCGCGAGACACCGGCGAACAGGCCCATCGTCGCCAGCGTCACCAGGAAGGAAGGCAGCCTTACATAGGCGACCAGCGCGCCGTTGATGAGGCCGATCAGAATTCCCGCACCCAGGCCGGCGACGATGCCCGCCGCCATCCCATAGGAGGCGATGGTGACGGCGGCGGCGAGCGCCGCCACCGCGACGATCGAGCCGATCGAAAGATCGATCTCGCCGGCCGACATGACGAAGACGAGGCCTATCGCCATGATCGTCACCGGCGCCGTCTGCAGCACGATGTTGGAGAGGTTGCGGACGGTGAGGAAGCCGCTGTCCCGCAGCATGATAGCGAAGAACAGGAAGATCGCCAGGAAGCCGAGATAGACGACATATTGCTGCAGATTGAAGCGGCTGGCGAGGCTGCCGACCTCGGTACTGGTGTTGGCACTGGACATGTTCGATCTCCGATGATGCGTGCTTCGCAGCCTGCCACGGCGTTTACTTCATGGCGTCCGCGATGGTCGCGGGCACATCCCTGTTGAGCGACTTCTTCCAGCCTTCCTTCACCGTCTCCTTGGTGACGGCAATGGAATCGACGGCATAGAAAGGCTCGGCCTTCAGGCCGACCAGGGAACCTGCCGAGGCACGCGCCAGCGTCACGCCGATCGAGTAGGCCTCGTCGGCGACAAGGGCCGCGATGTTGCCGCCCTTGACCATATCGAGCGCGGCCGGTTCGTTGAGGTCGAGCGTGACGATCTTGGTGTGCTTGTTGCCGGCGGCGCGCAATGCGGAGAGCACGCTGAGAGCCGGCTCGGCCCAGGTGACATAGATGCCGTCAAGGTCCGGATGCTGGGTGATCATCGCCTGCGCGATGTCCTCGCTGCGCGCCGGGTCGGCCATGCCAGCCTCGGCGGCGATCTTCATGTCGGGATAATCCTGTTCGATCGTCTTCTTGAAGGCGCCGTCGCGCTGGTTGGTGACGTAGAAGTCGGCGTCATGGAAGATGTAGCCAACCTTGCCCTTCTTGCCGAGCGCCTCGGCCATGGCGATGCCGGCCTTGTTGCCCATCTGGAAGAGATCGTCCGAAACGATGGCGACATAATCCGTGCCCTGCTTGTAGCCGGCCGGGCAATTGTCGACGAAGCCGAGCTTGACGCCGGCCTGTCGGGCCGGGTCGTAGACCGAGGCGGCGGTCGCCGGATCGACCGGCAGCGACAGGATGATCGACGGTTTCTTGGCCATCACCGTTTCGACATCGGCTTTCTGGCGCGCGGCGTCGAAGCCGGCGTCGGTCTGCGCCACCACTTCGACGCCGAGACGCTTGAACTCGTCGCGCGCGCCGGCGTTGACGGCGTTGGTGTACTCGCTCATCTCGTGCCAGACGAGAGCCGCGGTGAACTTGCCGTCCTTGATCTGCTGCTCCTGCGCCTCTGTCAGCGTCAGCGAGGCCGCTGGAACCGGCTTCTCGCCGTTCGGGCCGGTGGTGACGCCTTCGGCGGCGAAGGCGTGAGCGGCGAACAGGCTCGCCAATACGGTCATGATGCTCAATGCTTTGCGCATGTCGGTTCCCTTTTTTGTTTAGGAAGAGCTCCGGCGCGGTAAGCCGAGCCGGAGCGTGGGCTTCACTTGGCCGCGTCGAGCACCGACTGTGGTGCATCGCGGTTCAGCGAGTCCTTCCAGCCCTGGGAGACATTTTCCTTGGTTACGGTCAGCGCCGGCGCCACGACGAAGGCGGGCGTCTGCTGGCCGAGCAGGGACTTCATGCCGGAGGCGGCCATGGCGCGGCCGAGTTCATAGGCCTTATCGGCGACGAGTGCCGCGACATTGCCGCCCTTGACCATGTCTAGGGCGACCGGCTCGGCAAGATCGAGCGTGACGATCTTGGTGTGCGTGTTGCCGGCGCCGCGCAGCGCCGAAAGCACGCCGTCGGCCGGCTCGGCCCAGGTTACATAGATGCCGTCGAGATCGGGATGCTGCAGCAGCATTGCATTGGCCAGTTCCTCGGCACGGGCCGGGTCGGAAATGCCCTGTTCGGCGACGACCTTGATGTCTGGATAATCCTTCTCGATGGTCTTCTTGAAGGACTGGTCGCGCTGGTTGGTGACATAATAATTGGCGTCGTGGAAAATATAGCCGACCTTGCCCTTGCCGCCGATAGCCTTGGCCATGGCATCGGCCGCCTGTTTGCCCATCTGGTAGAGATCGTCGGTGACGATCGAGGCGTAGTCGGTGCCTTGCTTGTAATCCTTGGGCAGGTTGGACAGAAACACCAGCTTGACGCCATCCTTGACCGCTTGGCGGAAGGCTTCGGCGGAAGTGACAGGGTCTAGCGGCAACGCCAGGATGACGTTCGGCTTGGCGGCGAGCGCGGTCTCGATGTCGCTGCGCTGGCGGGCGGCGTCGAACTGCGCGTCGGTCTTGACCGCGATCGAGATGCCGGCGCGGGTGAACTCGTCGGTGGCGCCCGCCGTCACCGCGTTGGTGAAGTCGGAAGAGGTGTGCCACAGAAGGGCTGCCTTGTAGCCCTTGTCCTTCAGCGCCGCGATGTCGGCATCGCTTAGTGTCAGGCTGGAACTCGGGGTGGCGGTCTCACCCTGCGGTCCGACCGTCTGGGCGTGAGCCGCGCCGGCGGCGAGCATCAATCCGCTGGCCAGGGCGGCTGCAATCCATTTCTTCATCGGCATGTTTCAGTCTCCCATTTTCTGCTTGGTTGGTCGTTCAGTCGGCCACGCCGCAATAGCGGGCCATGAAGGCTGCGAAGCCGACGATGCCGGCGAGGTATTCCTCGACATCGACGTGCTCCTCGAAAGTGTGGCAGTTGCGGATGTCGCCGGGCGCGCAATAGACCGCGGGAATGCCCAACCGATTGACGAAGAACGAGGATTCCGACCAGAAGGGCGCGCCCTCGACCACGCCGCGTCCGCCCATGGCACCTGCCATTGATTGCGAAAGCAGGGCGACTTCGGCGCGCGTCTCGTCGATCTCGGCGGCGGTGCCCCCCAGCCTGTGGTCGCGACCGGCCGGATAGGCGAACTCGACGGTGATCTCCGGGTCGGTGATCGCGCTGCGCACCGCGGCCTCGATCTCGGCGGCGGCCGTGTCGAGGTCCTCGCCCGGCAGGAGCTTGCGGATCAGCGACAGCGTGCATCGCTCGGGCACGGCGATATAGCCGCCGCCGGTGAGGCCGGTGATCAGCAGGAAACCGCGCCCGGTGAGCTTGTGCTCGGCGCGGGCAGCCACCGCGTCCGAATGCTTCCAGAGCGCCGTCATTGTGGCATGCGCGGCGCGCAGCGCATCCTTGCCGAGCTCCGGCACGCCGAAATAGGCCGACTTGCCGGTGATCGTGATGTCGGTGATGAAGAAGCCGATCTGCGCGGCGTAGACGGCAAGCCGCGTCGGCTCGACATAGACGGTGAAGTCGGGCGCCGCGACCTCGCCGGCCTCGATGCGGCCGACGAAATGCTTGATGCCGGCGGAGACGCCGGTGCCGGGCTGGCCGCTTTCCTCATCGCCGACGAAGGCGAAGGCGACATCGCCCTTGAGGCGGATGCCGGCCTTGTCGAGCAGCGAGAGCGCCGCCAGCGAGGCGCTGATGCCGGCCTTGAGATCGCCCGAGCCGCGGCCCCAGACCGCGTTGTCGACGATGGGCGCGCCGAACGGGTCCTCCCGCTCGGTGCCGGCCCAATGCTCGCGCCAGCCGTCGACATGGACGGTGTCGGTATGACCGATGAACAACAGGCGCTTGCCCTGGCCAGTTCCCTTACGCTCGCCCCAGATGTTCGGCCTGCCGGGCAGGAAATCCGCGCGGCTCAAGCCGCTCAGTCCCAGCTCGCGCATTTTCGCTTCGAGGAAGTCGACGAAATTCGCTTCATTGCCGGTGATGCTGTCGCGGCCGATCGCGCCCCTGAACAGCGCCAGCGCCTGGTCGGAATCGAGAGCGGCGCGCAGCCGGGTTGTGATGTCGCCGGTCACAGCACGACCTCCTTCAGGGCAGCCGCCTGGGCGGTGGGAAGTGAAATCCGGCCGTCCGGCGCGTCGACGCCGAAGAGCGTGTTGTGCAACTGGCCAAGGCCGATCGCGGCGGCGCCGATCAGCGCCGCCCGCGCGCCCAGCTCGCCCGCCTCGACGGTGACAGGGTAGGGGAAGCAGAGCGGTATCAAGGCTTTGACGCGTGAGAGGATTTCCGGCCTGAGGCCGATCGAGCCGCCCAGTATTACCTTTTCCGGATTGGCGACGGCGGCGATCGCGGCGATGCCTTGCGCCAGATAGCGCGCCGTCTCGTCGAGCACTGTGAGCGCTGCCTTGTCGCCTGTTGCGGCGTTCTCGAAGATCGCGGGGACCGCGACCTGGGTGCCGGTCAGGAATCTGTAGCGCTCGGTCATTGCGTGCGTCGCCACCGCCCGCTCGAAAGCGCCGGTGCGCAGCGATTCCGCGGCGAACGGATCGGCGCCGATCGGCATGAAACCGATTTCGCCCGCCGCATGGGTGGCGCCGCGCACCAGATGGCCGCCCAGCATCAGGCCGCTGCCGACGCCGGTGCCAAGCGCGATATAGGCGAGATTGTCGATACCCTGGCCCTGGCCCAGCCAATTCTCGCCAAGCACGGCGAGATTGACGTCGTTCTCGATCATCACCGCGACGCCGAGCGCCTTCTCAAAGGCGTCAAGCACATTCATGGCGTCGAAGCCGGCGATGTTCGGCGCGAGCAGGATGCGGCCGGTCGCGGGGTCCGGCGCGCCCGGCGCGCCGATGACGGCAAGGCGGATTTTCTTGCGGGGAATGCGCTCCCTGGCCGCAGCCTGGAAGGCGAGCGCCGCGATCTGGTCGATGATGAACTGGCCGCCGCGCGGATCGGTCGGCGTCGCCGCTTCGGCGAAGATCTGGCAGGCGAGGTCGGTCAGCGCCACGCGCACCTTGGTGCCGCCCAGGTCGACAGCGATAATGTAGGCGGCGTCGTGGACGAGCTCATAGGTGACGGCGGAGCGCCCGACATGGCCGCTGGTGCGTCCGGTCTCCTGTACCCAGCCTTCCTGCTCGAGGCCACGTACGATTTCCGAAATCGTCTGCTTCGAAAGGCCGGTGAGCTTGGAAATCGAGGCCCGCGATATCGGCCCGCCTTGGACGATCGCCTCCATGACGGAGCGTTGCGAGAACTGGCGGGAAATACGCGGCAGATCGCTCACGGCGGGCCTCGGATTAATTCGTTCTGTCACCGAACTTATTATTCAAGCATTTGCTTGTCAACGACCTTGTTGCGTCGCCCGAGAACGGTTGGATGCTGACGGAGCTCCGCCGACAAATCAGCCGGACAACCGCTGTCGCGATCAATGGCTTACGAAGAACGTTGCTGGCTTCCGGGGATGCCTGCCGCTACTCGGCCGCCAGCTTGCGTCGGGCAAGGCTGATCTCGTCCAGTGGGAGTTCCGGCTCGTCATGGCTTCCTTCGTGACCGCGGAACGAGCTCAGCCAATGCGAAAGATCGTCGAGGTAGAGATAGATCACCGGTGTGGTGAAGAGCGTCAGCGCCTGACTGACGAGCAGTCCGCCGAACATCGTGTAGCCGAGGGGCTGGCGGATCTCCGCCCCGGTGCCATTCTCCAGCATCAGCGGCAGCGCGCCGAGCATCGAGACCATGGTGGTCATCATGATGGGGCGGAACCTGAGCAGGCAGGCCTGGCGGATCGACTCCAGCGAACTGAGATGCTGGTCCCGTTCCGCCGCGATGGCGAAGTCGACCATCATGATGCCATTCTTCTTCACGATGCCGATGAGCAGGATGACGCCGATCAGGCCGATCAGGTTGAACTCCATGTGGAAGACGAGCAGCGTTCCCAGCGCGCCAAGCCCGGCCGAGGGCAGGGTGGACAGAATGGTCAGCGGGTGGATGTAGCTTTCGTAGAGGATGCCGAGGATCAAATAGACCACGACCAATGCGCCAAGGATGAGCACCGGCACGGATGAAAGCGACTGCTGGAAGGCTTGGGCCGTGCCCGTGTAGCTGGTTTGGATGGTGGCGGGCAGCCGCATCTCGGCGGCGGTCCTGTCGATCGCGGCGGTGGCCTGTCCCAGCGCTACATTGGGCGCCAGGTTGAAGCTGATCGTCACCGACGGGAACTGGCCTTCATGGTTGATGACCAGCGGCTGCACCGGCTTCGTCGTCCACTTGGCGATGGCCGAGAGCGGCACCTGCGAACCGCTCGATGTCGTCAGATAGATCTGGTCGAGCGCCTTGAGGTTGCCGCGCAGCGACGGCAGCACCTCCATGATCACGTCATAGGTTGAAAGCTGGGTGAAATATTGGGCGATCTGGCGCTGGCCGAAAGCGTCGTTGAGCGTGTTGTCGACGTCGTTGGCCGTCAGGCCGTAGCGGGCAGCCTGGTCGCGATCGACCTGCAGCGTGAGCGTGGTGCCGGAACTCATCTGGTCGGTCGAGACGTCCCGCAATTCGGGCAAGCGCTGCAAGGCCGTCAACAGCTTGGGCGCCCAGCTGTCCAGCGTGTCGAGATCGCTGCTTTCCAGCACATACTGGTATTGCGACGCGGACAGCTTGCCGCCGACACGCACGTCCTGCGAGGCCTGCATGAACAGGCGCGCGCCCTGAACGGCCGCGAGCTTCGGCTGCAACCGGCGGATGATCTGGTCGGCCGAAGCGTCGCGCTCGTCGCGCGGCTTCAACTGGATGAACATGCGGCCGGTGTTCTGCGTGTTGCCGCTGCCGCCTGTCGATGCCGCGAAATGCGCCACCGCCGGATCCTTGGAGACGATCCCGGCAAACTGCGTCATATAGGACTGCATCTGGCCGGTGGAGACATCCTGGCCGGCGATCACCTGGCCGAAAATCAGGCCGGTATCCTGCTGCGGAAAGAAGCCGCTCGGGACAAGGGTGAAGAAATAGCCGGTCAGCGCCACGCAGCCCAGGAACACCAGAAGGATGATGAAACGATGCGCAAGCGCCCGGTCGAGGCCGCGCTCATAGGCGCGCAGCATGCCGTCGAAGACGCTTTCGCTCCAGCGGTAGAGCCTGCCGTGGTGTTCCTCGGCCGCCGGCTTGATGAAGCGTGAGGCGAGCATCGGGGTAAGCGTCAGCGAAACGCAGGCCGAAACCAGGATGGTCATGGCCAGCGTCACCGCGAACTCCTTGAACAGGCGGCCGATGATGCCGCTCATCAGGAGCAATGGGATCAGCACCGCCACCAGCGAGATCGAAATCGACATAATGGTGAAGCCGATCTCGCTGGCGCCGCGGATCGCTGCCTGCATCGGCTTCTCGCCATGCTCGATGTAGCGGACGATGTTCTCCAGCATCACGATGGCGTCGTCGACGACGAAGCCTATGGAGATGGTCAAGGCCATCAGCGACAGATTGTCGATCGAATAGCCGGCGGACCACATCAAGCCGCAGGCGCCGAGCAGCGCCAGCGGGACGGTGAAGGCTGGGATGGCCGTCGCCCAGACATTGCGCAGGAACAGGAAGATCACCATCACGACCAGCCCGATGGTGAGCATCAGCGTGAACTGCACGTCCGCCACCGAAGCGCGGATGGTCTGGGTGCGATCCGAAAGCACCTGCAATTTGAGCGAGGCCGGCATCGAGGCGGTCAGCATCGGCAGCTCCGCCTTGATCTTGTCGACCGTGTCGATGATGTTGGCGCCTGGCTCCTTGAAGATGACGAGGACGACGCCGCGCGTCGTGTCGGCCCAGCCGGCCTGGGTGTAGTCCTGCGCGTCGAGCACCGCCCGGCCGACATCCTTGACCCGCACCGGCGCGCCGTCGCGATAGGCGATGATGGCGTTGTTCCAATCGTCAGCCGCGGTCATCTGGTCGTTGGAGAAGATGGTGAAGGAGCGCACCTCGCCCTGGATGTTGCCTTTGGGCAGGTCCACGGTGCCGATCGAGAGCGGGGTGCGCACCGCTTCGAGCGACAGGCCCCTTGCCGCCAGCTTGGCCGGATCGAGCTGGACCCGGATCGACGGCGTCTGCTGGCCGCCGACCAGCACCTGGCCGACGCCGTCGACATGGCTGATCACCTGCGCAAGCTTGGTGTAGACGTCGTCGCTCAACGTCGTCAGCGGCAAGTCCGTCGAGCTCGCCCCGATCAGCATGATCGGCGAGTCGGTCGGATTGACCTCCCTATAGGTGGGCGGATTGGGGAGGTTCTTCGGCAATTGTCCGCCGGCGGCGTTGATGGCCGACTGCACCAGCCCGGCGGCCGATGCGATGTCGACGTTGAGAGCGAATTGCAGCGTGACCTGGCTGGAGCCTGACAGGCTGCTCGACGTCATTTCGGCAATGCCGGGGATTTGCGCGAACTGCGTCTCGAGCGGCTGGGTCACCGACGACGCCATGGTGATCGGGTCGGCGCCCGGCAGGCTGGTTGACACCTGGATCGTCGGGAAGTCGACGTTGGGCATCGGCGCGACCGGCAGGTTGAGATAGGCGACGACGCCGACGAACAGCACGCCGATCATCAGGAGCGAGGTAGCGACCGGGTAGCGGATGAAAGGCGTGGAAACACCGATCGCAGCCATCAGCTTGCACCTCCGGGCTGCGCGGTGCCAGCCTGCGTCTGGCCGGCACCGGGTGGGGGCGTGGCGTCGACACTTGCGCCGTCAACCACGCGGTATTGGCCGGCGATCACGACACGCTGCCCTTGGCTCAGACCATCGGTCACGACCGTCTCGCCGCCATCCGAAGGACCTGTCTTGACGGTCTGCCGATGGACCTTGCCGTCGTCGCCGACGACATAGGCGAAGAGCCCGTCAGGACCATGCTGGACGGCTTCGTCCGGCACCACGATCGCGCCCGACATCGTGCCGATGCGCATGCGCATGTTGACCGAAAGACCCGGCCACAAAGCATTGTCCTGGTTGGCGAATGTCGCCTTGAGCGAAATCGTGCCGGAGGCCTGGTCGACTTGGTTCTGGACCGCTTCCAGCTTACCGCTGGCCAGCACCGTCTTCATATCCGCGCCAAGCGTGTCGATCGGCATGGGGCCGGCCGTGAAAACCTTGTTGATGGTCGCGACCTCGTCCTGCGGCAGCGTGAACGACACGTAGGTGGGCTGAAGCTGCACGACAGTGAAAAGCCCGGGACTCTGGCCGGCCTGCACGATGTTGCCCGGATCGATGGTGCGGAAGCTCGTCTTACCGGCCAGCGGCGCCGTGATCCTGGTGAAGTCGAGGTTGAGCTGCGCCGCCTCGATAGCCGCCTTGTCGCCCTCGATCGTGGCGGCGGTGGTCGTGACCACCGCCTGCTGGTTGTCGACATCCTGCTGGGTTTCGAATGTCTTTTGCAGGAGCGTGGAGAGGCGTTTGAGGACCACTTGCGCATTCTTGAGCGTCGCTTCGTCCTCCGCCTCCTTGGCCTTTGCCTGGTCGAGTGCGGCCTGATAGGGGCGAGGGTCGATCTCGGCAAGCAAGTCGCCTTGCTTGACCATCTGCCCCTGCTCGACCGGGACCTGGTCGACGACACCGGCGACACGGCTCGAGATGCTGACGCTGTTCAGCGGCGTCACCGTGCCGAGCCCGTATAGATAACGTGGGAAATCGGCCCTCCGCACCGTGGCGACAGTGACCGGAACCTTGGGCGCGGGCTGCGCCGACGCCGCGCTCGCGGCAGCCTTTGCCTGGGCATGGTTGCGCCATAGGCCATAGCCGCCAAGCAGGATGAGTACGGCCAAAAGCACGATGCTCCGAGAGCGATGCTGCCGTTTGCGACTGGTTTGCTGCGTTGATGAAATGCTCATGATGCCGTCCACCTGGGGGCCAGAATATCTAGCCTTTTCAGCATGGTTGGAGGTTGGGATCGACCTCGTCGATCGGCGGGACAGTAGTCCTGTCGACGCTGCGCTGTCAGCTTACAGATCGGTCATGTTGCGCTGCGGCATTCAACGATGCGTGAGGCCGCCTTGACCGGACCATCGCGGCAAAATCAAATTTTGTTCATAGCCGAGGCTCGATCCGGAGCGACACTCAACTGCTCAAGCGGGAAACAGGAAAGCCGCACCCGGATCGAAAAACACCGGGCGACGAGACGATGTAAACCGCCGCGAGCCGGCGTTTCCGAAATGCACGCGATCATGGATGCGATCCGCTTACGCAAGCCGGAAGCGGCGGAGGCCCCGGCCCGGCGGCATGTGGAGACGGCTTGGCAAATCGCCCGCGACGCGCTTCGGTTGGGCGCGCTTTAGACAGGTTGTTCGAGCTCAGTTCCTGTCGACCGGCTTGGAACGCATCCTCGACACCGTCTCGCGCTCGGCGCGCTTGGAGCGCAGTGGCGGCAAGCCGCGATCGATGAGATCCATGTCCTCGAGCACCATGTCGCCCATCCGCTTGAAGGCGATGTCGAGCGCGCCGGCGCGATGCGCCGAGCGCAGGAAGCCTGGGAGCGCGCGGACAGGATGGTCCTGCGCCAGCGGCTCCTCCGGGAAGACGTCGCTTGCGGCAACGATATGGCCGCGCTTCACCGCCGCCATGAGTGCCGCGAAATCGACGACGCCGGCGCGGCTGAGCAGGATGAAGGCCGCACCCTTGCGCATTTTGGCAAAAGCGTCCGCGCCGAGGAACCCCTGGTTCTCGCTGGTGACCGAAGCGACGACGAAGACGAAATCGCTTTGCGACAGCACCGCATCCAGCGAGGCCGGCTCGACGCCATTGTCGATCAGGATCGACGGCGGCAGCCACGGGTCATAGACCTTGGTGCGGGTGCGGAAGCCGGTCAGCAACCGGTTGAGCGCGCGTCCGAGATCGCCGAAGCCGATGATGCCGACATCGGCGCCGGAGAGAAGCCGCGCGGTCTGGTTGCCGTCGCCGCCCCACAATTCCTTACCGTGCCGGAAGGCGAGGTCGGCCTCGACGATGTTGCGCGCCAGGTTCAGCGCCATCGCGAGGCCGAGCTCGGCCACCGGCTCGGCAAAGACAAGGCCGGTGGTGACGACATGGATGCCGCGGGCGAACAGCGTTTCATAGGGCATGTTGTTGAGGAGGTTGGTCTCGACGTTGAAGACGCAGCGCAGCGCCTTCAGCTTCTCCAGCGTTTCGGCTGAAATCGGCGGCTGGCCGACGATATAGCGCGCCTCGGCCAGTGTTTCGGCGGGCAGTGCCGCGACGCCTTCCGGCGTCGTCTCGACGATGCGATAGTTCTTGCGCAGGCGCGCCAGCTGTGGCGGCGTGAAGATCAGCTCGAGCGTGCGCGGCTCGGGCGCGCTGATGACCAGCGGCAAGGCTTTGTCGGACATGTCTTTCCTCCCGGGCGCGATTGGATCGCGTCAATCACATATTCAAGTCTTACTCCCGATGAAACGATTTACAAGAACGAAAAATCGATTTATCGATTAGATTGGCGAGGCTGAAAATCGGCTGCCTGCCCTCGGGAGGAGGTCAATGGCACAACACCAAATCCGGCAGCGGCGTCCGTCGATCCACGACGTGGCAAGTCATGCCGGCGTGTCCGCGGCCACTGTCTCCAAGGTGCTGGCCGGCGTCACCACGGTCAAGCCGGAAAACGCGCAGCGCGTCCTCGATGCCGTCGAGCGTCTGGGCTACCGCGTCGATCCACTAGCCTCGGACATGCGTCGCGCCAAGCGTCGCATCATCGGCGCCATAATGCCCGAGTTCGAGAGCGAGTTCTTCGGCCAGATGGTCACCGAGCTCGAAGGGCTTGCAGAACAGCGTGGCTACACGCTCGTGGCCGCCTCCAGTCGAGAATCCGAAGCGCGCGAGAAAGAGATCCTTGCCCGCATGCATGACTGGCGCGTTGCCGGCGTGGTGCTGGCGCCGGTGCGCAACGAGCATGGGCCGGCGGCTGCCTTCATGAAAGCCAACGGCATGACCGGCGTGCTGATCGACCGGGTGCTCTCCGACGACGCCTTCGATACGGTCTCGGCCGACAGCGCGGCCGCCAGCGCCGAGGTGGCACGAATGCTGGTCGGCAAGGGCCATAGCCATATCCTGGTCATCGGTCTTGCCGAGCAGGCGGCGACCGTGCGCGCCCGCCTCGATGGTTTTCGCACCCAGGCGCTGGCGCTCAACCCGTCGGTGCGCATCGACGTGATCACCTCGGAGGTCAGCGTCGAGCCGCTGAGGTCCTCGCTTCGCGATTATTTTGCCAGGGGCGAGCGGCCGACCGCCGTTTATTCGCTGCTTTTGAAAGGCACGCTCGTCGCGCTGTCGGAGTTTCGCCGGCGTGGCTGGCATTGCCCGAACGACATCTCGCTGGTCGGCTTCGACGATGCGGAATGGATGCAAGTGACATGGCCGGCGATCGGCGCAGTGGTGCAACCGGTGCGCCGGATCGCCAGCGAGGCGATGAACCTTTTGTTTCGCAGGATCGAGGGCGCCGTGGGACCACCCACGGCGCGGCTCGAGCCCTGCCAGGTGTTGATGCGGGAATCCGTTGGCTCGCCAGGCAGCGGTCCGCATTCCGGGGGAGGAGACCGACAACAGCCCCCATTGTCGTGAACGGAAGCTAGCGCCGGCCCTGGCCGAGGCATCCGGCGCCAAGGATCAACGGAGGATCGAATGACATCGTATTTCTTGAAGATAAATCGATTTACCCTTGCCATGGGTGTCGCGCTTGCGTTTTGCGCCGTCGGTACCGCCAAGGCCGAGGACGGCGAATATGGGGTGCTGATGAAGACGCTGGCCAACCCGTTCTGGGGCGCGATGGCGCAGGGCGTCGCGGACGGCGCCAAGGAAGCCGGCGTGAAATACTTCCAGCAGGCGGCCGAGAGCGACCAGGCGGCCGAGCCGCAGCTCAACCTTTGCAACACGATGCTCGAGCGCAAGCCGGTGGCGATGATCACCGCCGCGATCAACTCGACCAACCTTCTGCCTTGCCTGAAGTCGGCGCAGGACGCCGGCATCAAGATCGTCGACCTCGACAACAATCTCGACCAGGCGGTGCTGGACAAGGAAGGCGTCAAGGTGACCTTCCATATCGGCTCCGACAACATCGCCGCCGGCGCGCAGGGCGCCGAATACCTCGCCAACAAGCTCGGCAAGGATGCCAAAGGTCCGGTGCTGGTGATCGAAGGCCTTTCCGGCAACATCACCGGCGAAAAGCGCGCCAAGGGCTTTGCCGACAAGCTGAAGGAACTGGCGCCAGGGCTCGAAATCGTCGCCTCGCTGCCGGGCGACTGGGATCGCGGCAAGGCCGCCTCGATCGCCACCGATACGCTGACCGCGCATCCCGACCTCGTCGCCATCTTCTGCGCCAATGACGGCATGGCGCTGGGCGCAGTCGAGTCGGTCTACGCCGCCGGCAAGGGTCCGCAGGTGACGATCATCGGCGTCGACGGCAATTCGGACGCGGTGAAGTCGATCAAGGAAGGCCGCCTCAACGCCTCGGTGGCGCAGCTTCCCTATCTGGTCGGCAAGCAGGCGGTCGAGAACGTCAAGAAGGCGCTGGCCGGCGAGAAGGTCGAGGACAGCATCGCCGTGCCGACGCTGGTGCTGACCAAGGACGTGATCGACGCCGGCAAGGAGCCGATGCTGCAATATGTGAAGTGAGTAGGAAATAGGCAGTAGGCAGTAGGCAGTAGGCAGTAGGCAAGTAAGCGGTCCGTGCCGCTCGGATCGCTCTCATATTTTCCCTACTGCCTAAGCCCTACTGCCTACTGCCTTACCGCCCTCTCTCAAGGTGCAAGGACATGGCTTCTGAACAGCCCGGCTTCTGGGCTCGGGTGCAGCGCGCATCCGTCGAAAGGCTCCACATCAGACTTGAGTCGCTGGTGGTGCTTCTGGCGCTGAGCACGGCGATGGCGCTGCTGTCGCCCTATTTCCTGTCGCTCAGCAATTTCCTCAACATCCTGCTCGCCACCTCGACGATCGGCGTGCTGGCGATCGCCGCCACTTTCGTCATCGGCTCGGGCGGGCTCGACTTGTCGCTCGGTTCGGTGATGGGTCTTGCGGGCGTGGTCGGCGCCTTCGTCGCCGTCAATCTCGGCTGGCCGTCGGTGCTGGCGGTGCTGGCCTGTATCTTCGCAGGCGGCATTGCCGGCTATATCAACGGGCAATTGGTGACCCGCGCCTTCGTGCCGGCGTTCATCGTCACGCTTGGGATGCTTGGCCTTGCGCGCGGCCTGGCGCTGGTGATCTCTCAGGGCAGGGCGATCTACGGCTTGCCGCCGGAGATCGTCTATATCGGGCAGGGCAGGCCGTTCGGCATTCCCATGCCGGTGATCATACTGGTGCTGACGGCGATCGTCGCGCATGCGGTGCTTGCCTATACCCGCTTCGGCCGCCACACACTGGCGCTGGGCGACAGCGAGGGCGCGGCGCGCGCCGCAGGCATACGCGTCGAGCACCACCGCCGCATCATCTATACGCTCTCCGGCGCGCTGGCCGGCCTCGCGGGCCTGCTCTTCACCGCCCGCGTCAACGCCGGCGACCCGACAGCCGGCATCAATTACGAGCTCACCGCGATCACGGCGGCGATCATCGGCGGCACCAATCTGTTCGGCGGCCGCGCCTCGATCCTCGGCACGATGATCGGCGCGCTGATCATGGGCGTGCTGCAGAACGGGCTGACGCTGCTTGCCGTGCAATCCTACTACCAGCAGATGGCCATCGGCGCGGTGCTGATCCTCGCCGTCTTCATCGACCAGTACCAGGTGCGGAAGGAGTCGCGCGTATGACACTGCTTTCGCTTCGCGGCATCCGCAAGAGCTTCGGCGCGGTCGATGTGCTGCACGGCGTCGACCTTTCGGTCGCGGCCGGCGAGGTGGTCGGGCTGGTCGGCGACAATGGCGCCGGCAAGTCGACGCTGATGAAGACGATCACCGGCATCTACCGCGCCGACACCGGCTCGATCGAATTCGACGGCAAGGACATCCTCGCGCTGGACCCGGGTCAGCGCCGCCGTCTCGGCATCGAAATGATCTACCAGGATCTTTCGCTCGCTAAACAACAGGATGTTGCCTCGAATATCTTCCTTGGACGCGAGCCGACGAAGCGACTGTTCGGCCTGTTCCCCGGCTTCGTCGACAAAGGCGAGATGGATCGCCAGGCCGCCAGAATGATCGAGCGGCTGGGCGCGCACCTGCCGTCGATAAACCGGTCGGTCGGTTCGTTCTCCGGCGGCCAGCAGCAGACGGTGGCGATCGCGCGTGCGCTCACCTTCAACCCGAAGCTCGTCATCATGGACGAGCCGACGGCGGCTCTCGCGGTGCGCGAGGTGCAGAGCGTGCTCGACCTCATCCGCCGGCTGAAGTCGGAAGGCATCGCCGTCATCCTGATCTCGCACCGGCTGAACGACGTGCTGTCGGTCACCGATCGCATCGTCGTGCTGCGCCACGGCAGGGCGGATGCCGATCTCGTCACCGCCAACACCAATATGAACGAAGTCGTCAGCCGCATCGTCGGCGGCGGCGATACGGCCGCAGCGGCGGCGCATGAGCAACGAGGCTGACATGAATACCTTCGGACTGCACACTTTCGCCATCGCGCCGGTCTGGGACCTCGCCCGCATCGAGCCGCAGATGGACCGGCTCAAGGAATACGGCATCGGCCTGATGGAGATCCCTTTGCTTCGGCCTGAGGAGATCGACACCAAGCGGACGCGTAGCTTTGCCAATCACTACGGTGTTGAACTGGTCCCCTCGCTCGGTCTGCCGCGCGCGCTCGATGTGGTCGAACGGCCGGCCGAGGCGCTGGATTTCCTCGAGCCGGCTTTCCGGGTCTGCAACGAGGTCGGCGCCGAGGCGCTCGGCGGCGTCACCTACGGCACGATCGGCAAGACCACCGGCCGCGCCCCGACGCAGCGCGAGATCGACGGCATGTGCCGTTTCCTCGAACGCGCGGCGAAGGCGGCGAAGTCGCGCGGCTTGAAGCTCGGCATCGAGCCCTGCAACCGCTACGAGACGCATCTGATCAACCGCGGCGTCGACGCGGCGCGGATCATCGAGCGCGTCGGCGCCGACAACATCTTCATCCATCTCGACACCTACCACATGCATATCGAGGAGGAGAGCTTCGCTTCCGGTTTCGAGGCGGCGGCGCCTTATCTCGGCTATGTGCATGTGTCGGAGGCAAATCGCGGCGTGCCGGGTCGCGGCATGCTCAACTGGGCGGCCTGCATGAAGGCAATCGCCGACATCGGCTATCAGGGCGCGATCACGCTCGAAAGCATGAACCATGTCGATGTCGACATCGCCGGCGGGCTCGCGGTGTGGCGGCCGGTGGCGGAAGATCCGCGCGACGTCATCGAGGTCGGCCTGCCGTTCCTGCGCGAGGAGGCGAAGAAGGCCGGATTGACGCTGGGGTGAGCTCATTTCTTCCTTCCCTCTTTGTGGGGGAAAGGTGCCCTCGCGAAGCGAGGTCGGATGAGGGGTGTCCAGGGAAAGCTGGCGCCTCACTCCGCTGGAACACCCCTCATCCGTCCCGGCGCTGCGCGCCGATCCACCTTCTCCCACAAGAAGGGGAGACGGAAGAATCAGAACGGGTAGTGCTGTCCGGGATCCTCGATCGTCAGCCAGCGCAGGTCCGTGAATTCGGCGATCGAGGCCTTGCCGCCGAAGCGACCGTAACCCGAGCCCTTGACGCCGCCGAACGGCATCTGCGCCTCGTCGCCGACGGTCGGGCCGTTGATGTGGCAGATGCCGGCCTGGATGCGCGCCGCGACGGCGAGCGCGCGGCGGATGTCGCGGCTGAAGACGGCCGACGACAGGCCGTATTCGGTGTCGTTGGCGACGCGCACCGCCTCGTCCTCGCCTTTCACGCGAATGACCGGCTTCACCGGACCGAAGGATTCTTCCGCATAGACGCGCATGGCGGGCGTCACGTGATCGAGAAGTGTGGCTTCCACGACCGTACCGGTGCGCTTGCCGCCAGCCGCCAATTTCGCGCCCTTCGCGGTCGCATCGGCGATCAGTTCTTCCATCTTGTCAGCGGCCTGGCTGCTGATCAGCGAGCCGAGCACGACATGGCCGCGCGGGTCGCCGGCCGGCAATTGCGAAGCGCGGGCGGCTAGCTTGGAGACGAATTCGTCTGCGATCTTCTCGTCGACGATCAGCCGCTCGGTCGACATGCAGATCTGGCCCTGATGCATGAAGGCGCCGAAGGTCGCGGCATTGACCGCTGCGTCGATATCGGCGTCGTCGAGCACGACCAGCGGCGCCTTGCCGCCGAGCTCGAGCAGGGCCGGCTTAAGATGCCGCCCGGAGAGCTCGGCGATGATGCGGCCGACCTTGGTCGAGCCGGTGAAGTTGACGCGCTTCACCGCCGGGTGTGCGATCAGCGCCTCGACGATTGCCGCCGCGTCCTTCAGGTCGTTGGTGAGGACATTGACCACGCCCTTGGGCAGGCCGGCCTCGACCAGCACCTGGCCGATCAGGCGGTGCGTGCCTGGGCACATTTCGGAGGCCTTCAGCACGACCGTGTTGCCGCAGGCGAGCGGCATGGCGAGCGCGCGCGTGCCCAGGATGACCGGCGCGTTCCATGGCGCGATGCCGAGGCACACGCCCGCCGGCTGACGGATCGCCATGGCAAGCGTGCCGGGCTTGTCGGACGGAATAACCTCGCCGGAAATCTGCGTGGTCATCGCCGCCGCCTCGCGCAGCATGTTGGACGCCAGCATGACGTTGAAGCCGGCCCAGGGACCGGTGGCGCCGGTCTCTTCCATCATCAGTTTCGTGAACTCGCCGACCTTGGCGGCCATGACGTCGGCTGCCTTGGAAAGCAGCGCGCGGCGCTCGCCAGGCCCGGTCTTCGACCAGGCATCGAAGGCAGCGGCCGCGGCATCGACGGCCGCGTTGGCGTCGGCAATGCTTGCGGCCGCGGCGCGCGTCGCGAGCTTGCCGGTGAATGGGTCCAGGCGCTCATAGGAGGCTTTGCCGGTCGCCGCCCGCTCGTCGCCGTCGATCAGAAGTCCGATGTCCATGGGTCTCTCCTCGCTCGCGATCGAGCGTTGCAGATTGTCTCAGAAGCCGAGCACTTCGGCGTTTATAGATGCTTCGAGGCCGCCGTCGACCGGCACGTTGGCACCGTTGATCCAGCGCGCGCCGTCCGAGCACAGGAACAACACGATTGGTGCGATGTCGCCCGATGTGCCGGCGCGGCCGACCCGCGCGATATCGCTGTCGACGCGGGCATCGCCAAGCACGCTGCGGAATTGCTTGAGGATCGGGGTCTCCACCGGGCCGGGACTAACCGCGTTGACGCGGATGCCACGGCTCTTGAACAGGTCGTGATGAGCGGCGCGGAAGGTCCACAGGAGCAAAAGCTCCTTCGAGACAGGATAGCCTTCCTCGTTCTTCACCGCATGGTCGGCGATCACCTTGGCGACGTCGGGAAAGCCTTCGATGCCGACCATCGAGGCGGCGCGGTTCAGATTGGCGCGCCAGCCATAACCGGCGATGGAGGCGACGTTGACGATGGCGCCGCCTTCGCGAAGCCTTGGCGCCAGCGCCTCGGAAAGCGCGCGAAGGCCGTAGAAATTGACGGCGAGCGTCGGCGCGGCGCCGGTATTGCCGGAGAGGCCGGCGACGTTGCAGAGCGCGTCGAGGCGCTGCGGCAGCCGCGCGACAAGATCGTCGACGCCGGCCTTGGACGAGATGTCGGCCTGGACGAAGACGCCCTGGTGGCCGGCCGGCTCGCGCAAATCGACGCCGATCACGTCGGCGCCGAGCTGGCCCGCCAACTCCGCGGTGCGGGCGCCGATACCCGAGGCGACTCCGGTGATGAGGATCGTCTTGCCGAACAGGATGCTCATGCCTTCTCCCGAGAATTGGTGGTCTTCAGCGGCGAAGCAATCTCGCCGGTCGGATTTGACGCCCCGGCGGGAAGCCTGACGCGGTAGCCGACCGACAGCAGTCGCCAGCCAAACCGCTCCTCGAGCGTGCCCCAGAGGCCTCGCGGCAAGAGCAGCGAGAAGACGAGCGCCGTAGCACCGAGCCCGATCAGGTACCAGACGCCGGTGCCGCCGAACCAGGTTTCGATGAGGAAGAAGAGCAGCGCGCCGAGGATGGCGCCTTCGAAGGTGCCGATGCCGCCGACCAGCACCATGAAGATCATGTAGGCCGTCCACTGCACGCTGAAATAGGTCTTTGGCTGGAAGGTGATCGCGGTCGCCAGCCACAGCGCGCCGGCGACACCGATGCCGAAGGCGGCGAGCACGAAGAGCAGCCGCTTGGTGCCGGTGACGCGCACGCCGACGGAGGCCGCCGCATCCTCATTGTCGCGAATGGCGCGGATGGCCGCACCGGTGCTGCCGCGCAGCAGGCCGAACAGGATCGCGAGCAGCGCCGTCATCGAGGCCAGCGCCAGCCAATAGATTGTCAGCCTGCGTGTCGATGCATCGTAGACGTTGAGCGAGATCAGCGACGTGCCGGTCTCGCCCTGGATCAGCCGGTCGAGATTGACGAGCAGGTGGGTGAGTGCTGCGATCACCCACATGCCGATGGCAAATTCGCCATTCTTCAGGCGAAGCATGAACAGCGAGATCGGCCAGGACACCGCGCCGACAATGACCGCCGAGATGAAGAGCGAGACGAACGGATTAAGCCCGGCATTGGCGAGCCGGATGGCGAAATAGGCGCCGAGGCCGAAGAATACCTGCTGGCCGACCGACACCAGTCCGCCGAAGCCGGCGAGCGCGTTCCACATGGCGGCGAGGATCACATAGATGAACAAAGCGGTCATGCGGTCGACGGCGCCGGCGGACAGGAACTGCGGCGCGATGGCGAGCAGCAGGATGATGGCAACGACGCCGATACCGGCGACGCGCGAGGCGGCGGTGCCGCGCTCGATGACAGGGGAGGCGGCGCTCATGATGCCTTCCCCGTGGAGATGCGCAGCAAGCCGCGCAGGCCGAGGCCGGAGGTGTAGAGGCGGATGAACAGAACGATCAGGAAAGCGACATGGCCGCCGATGAGAAAACCTTGCGGATGTATCTTGGCGCCGAGCGTCTGGGCGAGCGCCAGGACGATGCCGCCGATCAGAGTCCCCCAGAGCGAACCGGCGCCGCCGATGACGGCCGCCTCGAAGGCGAACAGAAGTTGCGTGGCGCCGGCATAGGGATCGAAGGTGGCGCGCATGCCGAGGAAGGCGCCGGCGAGACCGACGGTGACCATGGCGATCGCCGCGGCGATGGCGTTGGTGCGACGCGCATCGACGCCGACCAGCCCCGCCGTATCAGGGTCTTCCGAAGTCGCACGGATCGAGCGGCCGAGCCCGGTGCGGGTCAGAAACAACTGCAGTCCGCCGAGCAGGACGACGGCGGCGACGAAGATGATCACCGCGAGCTTGCCGACATAGATGCTGCCCGGCCATTCCCAGGAATCGTAGGACAGGCTGCCTATGAAAGGCGCCAGCGAGCGCGTGTCGGCGCCGAACTGTTCGAACAGCACATTGTCGATGACGATGGCGAGACCGAAGGTGGTGAGGATCGGCAGCAGCGCGCCACCGCGCGCGCTGCGCTCGAGCAGGAAGCGCTGCAAGGCCCAGCCGATCGCGGCCATCAACGGCAGCACGATGAGCAAGCCGAGGAAGGGCGGGATGTGGAAGCGCGAGGCGAGCAGCCATAGCGCAAAGGCCGACAGCACGGCGAGGCTGCCATGCGCCAGGTTGATGATGCGCATCACCGAGAACATGAAGGAGAGGCCGCAGGCGATCAGCGCGTAATAGCCGCCAAGCAGGATGCCCTGGACGATCTGGTTCATCATGCCGGCACGCCTGTGGCGCCTTTCCGGTGCAGGCCGAAATAGGCTTTGGTCACCTCGTCGCGCGAAACGGTCTTGCTGTCGCCGGCGAGCGCGATCCGGCCCTCCAGCATGCAGATGACCTTGCTGGAGACGGAGAGCGCGCGGTTGAGATCCTGCTCAACGAGGATGATCGTCGTGCCGGAACTGATCAGCCCCTGCAGCGAGGCATAGACGCGGTCGACGACCAGCGGCGACAGGCCGAGCGAGACTTCGTCGAGCAGGAGGAGGTCGGGATTGCTCATCAGCGCGCGGCCGATCGCCGTCGCCTGCTGCTCGCCGCCCGAGAGATGCCCGGCTTTGGCGTGGCGGCGCGGTTTGAGGTTGGGGAAGGTTTCGAGCACGCGCTCGACGCTCCACTCGCCGGGACGACCGGCGCTGCGGCCAAGCAGGAGGTTTTCCTCGACCGTCATCTGCACGAAGAGCCGCCGGCCCTCGGGCACCAGGGCGATGCCCTTGCGGACGCGTTCATGCGAAGGCACGCCGGAAAGGTCGGCGCCGCCGAAGACCACGCGGCCGGAGGCTGCCTGATGCGCGCCGGCGATTGCCCTGAGCAATGTCGTCTTGCCCGCGCCATTGGCGCCGACCAGCGCCAGCGTTTCGCCGCGTTCGACGCCGAAGCCGACGCCGCGCACTGCTTGAAGCAGGCCATGCCGGACAACGAGATCCTCGACCGACAGCAGGCTCATTTCGGGCCTCCGCCGAGATAGGCGCTGATCACCTGCGGGTCGGCCATCACCGCCTGCGGCTCGCCGTCGGCGATGACCTTTCCGGCATCCATGCAGATCAGCCGCTCGGCCACCTGCAACAGGATGTGGACGATGTGCTCGATCCAGACGATGCCGATCTTGCGGCGGCGCAATTCGCGGATGGTCTCGACGAGTTCGCCGGCCTCGCCGTCTGTCAGGCCACCGCCGATCTCGTCGAGCAGAAGCAGCGTCGGCTTTGCGGCGAGCGCGCGCGCCAGTTCCAGCCGCTTGCGGTCGAGCAGGCCGAGCGTTTCGGCGCGCCGGTTGGCTACGCCAAGCATGCCGCACAGCCTCAGCGAGCCGAGCGCTTCCTCATAGGCCTCGTCGCGGCCGAGCCCGGCGCCATGCGAGGCGGCGACGAAGACATTCTCGAAAGCGGTCATGCCGCCGAAGGGTTTCGGCACCTGGTGGGTGCGCACCAGACCCAGCCGGCAGCGCTGCGTGGCCGGCAAGGCGGTCACGTCATCGCCTTTGAAGGCGATCGTTCCGGCGCTCGGCGGATAAGCGCCCGAGAGTACGCTGAGCAGCGTCGTCTTGCCGGCGCCGTTGGGGCCGACGATGCCGACCGCCTCGTCGGCGCCCATGGCGAAGTCGACGTCGTCGAGCACCACAAGCGCGCCGAAGCGCTTGTGGATGCCGGCGGCGCTGAGGATCGCACCGTTGGGCATGGCGTTCACGATGCGGTCCCTCGACAGATCAGCCGTTGTAAGGCTGGAGCTTGGCCTCGACCGGCACGTTCGGGTCGGTGGCGTTCTCGGTCACGACATAGTCGAGCGGGAATTTCGAACCTTCCTTGGCGGCGACCCATTGCGTGCCGATGATCGGGCCGGGCGAGACATTGGGGACCGGGCCGCTTGTGAAGTCGACCTTGCCGCCCATGGTCTCGGTCTTGAGCGTGCTCAGCGCCTTGGCGACAGCCGCCTTGTCCTTGGCGTTGGCGCTTGCCTTAAGAGCTGCGAAGCCGGCATCGAGCAACGACATCGAGGCGCCGAGCTGCTGCGTCCATTGCTTGCCGCTCGCCGCCTCATAGCCATCGGCAAGCTCGGTGCCCGAAACGCCGGTCAGCGACGACTTGTAGGGGAAAGCCTTGTGCCAATAGGCGGCGCTCGAAATCTTCATGCCGAGGTCGCCGAGCGCCTCGATGTCGGACGGGAACAGGCCGGTCTTGGCGACCTGGGCGATCTTGATCTGCCGGGTCAGGCCTTGCTGCGCGGCCTGGCGCCAGAAGGCGGCGAAGTCGGGCGGGATCGGGAAGGAGTTGAAGATCTCGACGCCTTCCTGCTTGAACAGCGCGATCTGCGAGGAATAGTCGGTGGTGCCGGTCTCGTAAGCGCCGGGATCGACGATGGTGAAACCCTGCTTGGCCAGCAACGGCGCCAGATGGGCGCGGATGGCGTTGCCGTCGGCGTCGTTGGGATACATGACGCCGACCTTCTTGTTGGTCTCGATCAGGTTCCACTGCGAGATATAGGCCTTGAAGAATTCCTCGACGCCAAAGCCGAAATGATAGGTCCATTTGAACGGCGAGGGCTGGCCCGGCTTGGCGCCGCGGCCGAAATACCAGGCCTCCCACGGCATGACCGTCGACAGGCAAGGCACGCCGGCCGCCTCGCACGCGTCCGCCACCGGATTGATGACCTCCGGCGTCGAGACGGCGAGCATCAGGTCGATCGCCTGGTTGTTGATCAGGTCCTTGGCGAGCTGGCCGGCGCGGGACGGGTCCGACTGGGTGTCCTGGTCAACAATCTCGACGCTGTATTTCTTGCCGCCAAGCTCGATGCCGTTGGCCAGAGCCTTGCGGGCAAGATCCAGCACGTAGCCGTCGGTTTCGCCGAAGCCGGCGAGCGGGCCGGTGCGAGGGCTGACGAAGCCGACCTTGAGCGTGTCGGCGGTTTGCGCGAAGGCGCCGCCGCGGCCGAATGCCAGTGCGGCGCCGCTCGCCACCGAAGTGGCGATGAACTGGCGCCGTGAAATGCCCGATATGGCGGGCTTGCTGCCGATGATGCGAGACATGTGCTCCTCCCTCAGTCGCCGTTCGACACGACGGCAAACGGGTCTTCCGTTTGCGGCCGGACGGCACGGCTTTCGATCCTCCGAAGGCCACATTGCACTAGCGGTTTGGTTCGGTAAAATGATATTTTACGGTGTTTCATTAACCCCTGGGTTAGTGGAATTCGAACCGACAGGCCGATCGTCAGGCGTGGTGGTGTGCTGCCTCCCGGATCGTCTGCAACAGGATGGTGAAGGCCGGCGAGGGGGCGGTGTCGGTGCGCATGGTCAAGCCAACCGGCCCTTTGGTCTCTTCCGTGTCCACGGGCAAGGCGACGAAGGCGCCGCTGGCGATCTCATTGGCGACGACACCGGCCGAGATGATCCAAACGGCATTGCTCTGCCGCATGAAGGAGCGGCCGAAGGAATCGGACACCGTTTCGATTTCCGTCGCCGGCGCGGTCATGCCGTTGGTTATGAAAAGCCGGTCGACGAAAGGCCGGATGACGGATTCCCGCGTCGGCATCAGGACCGGAAATTCGTCGAGCCGCGCGAAGATGTCGGCGTCCGGCTCGGCCAGGGGATGTCCGGCGCGCACCACGAACAGCACCTGCTCCGAATAGAGATGCTCGAAGAAGAAGCCGGTCATGTGCTCCGGCGCCGCGAGCCGGCCGACGACTAGATCGAGCGCGCCGACGCGCAGCTGTTCGAGCAGCACCGCATTCTCGCCGGTGACGATCTTGAGCGCGGCGCCGGTGTTTTCCTCGAGGAACAGGTTCATGGCGAGCGGCATCACCCGGGCCGACACGGTCGGCAGCGCGCCGATGCGGATCGGGTCGCGATTGAGGGCGCCGTCCTGGCGCACGGAATCGACGCCGCGTTTCAGCGCCGAAATCGCCGAGCCGGCATGTCCAAGGAAGATTTCGCCCAGACGCGTGATGCGAATACCGCGCCCGTCGCGCTCCACCACGGCGACGCCGAGCGCTTCTTCGAGTTCACGCAAGGTCTTGGTCACGGCCGGCGCGCTGACATGCAGGAAGTCGGCCGCGCGCGCGACGCTGCCTTGCCGCGCGACTTCGAGAAACGCCTGAAGATGGCGGAAGCGGATCCGGCTTTCGACCATGGTTCGATAACCTCAGAGTTAATGAAACGCCGCAAAATATCATTTTACCGAACCAAACCGCTCGTGCAATGTGGCTTCGGAGGATCGAAATCGTGCCATTCGTCAGCATAGGCGGCGTCACGCTGCATCACCGCCATATCGAGGCCACCGGCACGTCGCGCCCGATCGTCTTCATCAATTCGCTGGGCACCGATTTTCGGATCTGGGACGACGTCGTCGCGAAACTGAGGAGCGAAATGCCGATGCTCGTCTACGACAAGCGCGGCCATGGGCTGTCGGATATCGGCGGCGGCGTACGCTCGATCGACGACCATGTCGACGATCTCGCCGCCCTCATCGACCATTTCGGTTTCGACAAGGTCGTGCTCTTCGGCCTGTCCGTCGGCGGCATGATTGCGCAGCGGCTCTACACCCGCCACCCCAAATGTATAGAGGCTCTCATCCTCAGCGACACGGCGCACAAGATCGGCACCGCCGAAAGCTGGAACACACGCATCGCGACTGTCGAGCGCGACGGCATCGAGGCGATCGCCGAAGGCATCATGAAAGTGTGGTTCACGCCGCAATTCCATGCCAAGCGTGCGGCGGACCTGGCCGGCTGCTGCAACATGCTGACCAGGCAGGCTCTGCCTGGCTACATCGGCACCTGCATGGCGGTGCGCGATGCCGATTTCACCGACAGCGCGCGGCGCATCGCGGTGCCGACGCTTTGCATCGTCGGCGACCAGGACGGTTCGACGCCGCCGGATCTTGTCCGCTCGCTGGCCGGAATGATCCCCGGCGCCCGCTTCGAAGTGATCCGCGATGCCGCACATATCCCGTGCATCGAGCAGCCCGAAGCGCTCGTCACTTTGATCCGCGATTTCGTCGCCTCATTGCCTGAGGGAAAGTCTGCTCATGGATGATGTCACGAAGAACCGCTATCGGACCGGGCTCGAGGTCCGCCGCTCCGTGCTCGGCAGTCCGCATGTCGACCGCGCCGAGGATGCCGCGACCGATTTCGACCGGCCGTTCCAGCAGTTGATCACCGAAGCCGCCTGGGGAACGGTATGGGCGCGGCCCGGCTGGTCGAAGCGCGAGCGCTCGATCGTGACGCTGGCGCTGCTTGCAGCGCTCGGCCATGACGAGGAAGTGGCCATGCATGTGCGCGCCACCGCCAATACAGGCGCCTCGCGCGACGACATTTGCGAGGCCTTCCTGCACGTCGCGATCTATGCCGGCGTGCCGGCCGCCAACCGCGCCTTCAAGATCGCCAAGCAGGTGTTCGCGCAGATGGACGGAGCCGATCATGGCTGAGACCGGCTCCAACCAGGCGCCGGAAGCCGGCGCCTTCTTCCAGCGCGACCGCCAATGGCATCCGCCGGCGTTGACGCCGAACTACAAAAGCTCGGTGCTGCGTTCGCCGCAGAAGGCGCTGCTGTCGTTCGACAACACGCTGTCGGAATTGACCGGCCCGGTGTTCGGGCACGCGATGCTCGGCGAGCTCGACAACGACCTGATCCACAATTTCGCCAGACCCGGCGAGAGCGCCATCGGCGAGCGCATCATCGTCCATGGACGCGTGCTGGACGAACGCGGCAAGGGCGTACCGGGCGTGCTGCTGGAATTCTGGCAAGCCAATGCAGGCGGCCGCTACCGTCACAAGAAGGACGGCTATCTTGCGCCGCTCGATCCGAATTTCGGCGGCTGCGGCCGCACCATCACCGGCGAGGACGGCGGCTACGCGTTTCGCACCGTCAGGCCCGGACCGTATCCATGGCCGAACGGGCCGAACGACTGGCGGCCGGCGCACATCCATTTTTCCGTGTTCGGCCACGGCTTCGCGCAGCGTCTGATCACGCAGATGTATTTCGAGGGCGATCCGCTGATCTGGCGTTGTCCGATCGTCGGCGGCATTTCCAACAAGGTCGCGATCGAGGCGCTGATCGCGGCGCTCGATATGCAGTCGACCATCCCGATGGACGCGCTTGCCTACAAGTTCGACATCGTGCTGCGCGGGCGGCGCTCGACGCTGTTCGAGAACAGGCCGGAGGGCAATTGATGACGCAGTCGCCCGACCGGCTGAAGGAGAGCCCTTCGCAGACCGCCGGCCCTTATGTGCATATCGGGCTGACGCCCAATTTCTGCGGTATAGGCGGCGTCTACGCGAGCGACCTCGGTTCGGCGATGGTCAACGGTGAGACCAAGGGCGAGCGCATCGAGTTGCGCATCCGCGTGCTTGACGGCACCGGCACGCCGCTGAAGGACGCGCTGGTCGAGATCTGGCAGGCGGATGCCGAGGGGCTCTACAATTCACCGGCCGAGATGCGCGGCGGTGCCGATCCAAACTTCCAGGGCTGGGGCCGGCAGCCGACCGACATGGAAACGGGCGTCTGCCTGTTCCGGACGATCAAGCCGGGCCGGGTGCCGTTCCGCGACGGGCGGCTGATGGCGCCGCATATCACGCTGTGGATCGTGGCACGCGGCATCAATGTCGGGCTCAACACCAGGCTCTATTTCTCCGACGAGGAGAAGGCCAATGCCGAGGACCCTATCCTTGCGCGCATCGAGCATCGCCTGCGCGTGCCGACGCTGATCGCTGAGCGTCAGGGCAATACCTACGTCTTCGATATCCATTTGCAGGGCGAAAAGGAGACGGTCTTCTTCGACAGCTGACCGTGGCCGCCATGACCGTTTCGCCCTTCGATCACCCGCTGCTTTCCGGCCTGCTCGGCGACGAAGAGGCGGCCAGGTATTTTTCCGTCGAAGCCGACATCGCTGCGATGCTCGCTTTCGAGCGGGCACTGGCCGAGGCGGAAGCCGAATGCGGCGTCATTCCACGTGATGCCGCGGCAGCGATCGTGAAAGCACTGGGATCGTTCCGGCCGGATACGTCGAAGTTGAAGGTGGGCGTTGCCAAGGACGGCGTCGTGGTGCCGGAGTTGGTGCGCCAGATCAAGGCTGCTGTCGGAGCGCCGCACGATACCTACGTTCATTTCGGCGCGACCAGCCAGGATGTCATCGATAGCTCGCTGGTGCTCAGGCTGCGCGGCGCGGTCGACCATATCGGCCTGCTGCTCGGCGAGAACATCGTGCGCCTCACCGGGCTGGAACTGGAGTTCGGGAGCCGCGAGCTCATGGCGACGACGCGCATGCAGCCGGCAACACAAATAACTGCGCGCGATCGGGTCGTTTCGTGGCGGGTGCCGCTTGAGCGTCACCAGGAACGCTTGAAAGAGCTCTCGGGTCGGTTGCTAGTGGTTCAGTTCGGCGGCGCCGCAGGCACGTTGGAAAAGCTCGGCGACAAGGCCGGCGCGGTGCGCGCCGCGCTTGCGGCCAAGCTCGGTCTTGCCGATGCGCCGCAATGGCATAGCCAGCGCGATACGCTAGCCGAATTCGCCGGCTGGCTGTCGCTGGCGACCGGCGGTCTCGGCAAGTTCGGACAGGACGTCGCGCTGATGGCGCAGACGGGCTCCGAGATCAAGCTGTCCGGCGGCGGCGGTTCCTCGGCGATGCCGCACAAGCAGAATCCGGTGAAGGCGGAAGCATTGGTGGCGCTGGCCCGCTTCAACGCCACGCAGCTCTCCGGGATGCATCAGGCACTGGTGCATGAGCAGGAGCGCTCGGGCGCGGCCTGGACGCTGGAATGGCTCATCCTGCCGCAGATGGTCGTGGCGACCGCGGCCGCGCTCAGGCTTGCGGCCGAGTTGGCCGGACAGATCGAGAGCCTCGGTCATTGATGCGCACACGGGTCGCCATCATTGGGTCCGGACCGTCCGGCCTGCTGCTCGGTCAGTTGCTCGCCACCATTGGCGTCGAGACGATCATGCTTGAACGATCGAGCCGCGAGCATGTGCTTGGACGTGTGCGCGCGGGCGTGCTCGAACAGGGCACGGTCGACCTGCTCGGCCAAGCGGGCGCGGCGGACAGGCTGCACGCCCAGGGCCTGCCGCATGCCGGCATCTCGCTCGCCTTCGATGGCCGCGCGCATCGCATCGACATGACAACGCTTACCGGCGGCAAGCATGTCACCGTCTATGGCCAGACCGAGGTGACGCTCGATCTGATGCAGAAGCGCGAAGCGGCGGGACTCCCGACCGTCTTCGAAACATCGAATGTCGCGCTGCATGATTTCGGCGGCGCGTCGCCCTTCGTCACCTACGACAAGGACGGCCTCACGCATCGCATCGACTGCGACTTCATCGCCGGCTGCGACGGCTACCACGGCGTCAGCCGCAAATCGGTGCCAGAAGGCGCGCTGAAGACGTTCGAGCGGCAATACCCATTCGGCTGGCTGGGCGTGCTGGCGGAGGTGCCTCCGGCCGACCACGAACTGGTCTATGCCAATCACGAGCGCGGTTTTGCGCTCTGCTCGATGCGGTCGCCGCAGCGCAGCCGCTACTATGTGCAGGTTCCCGCCGACGAGCGCGTCGAGGCCTGGTCCGACGACCGGTTCTGGGACGAGTTGCGCGGGCGCCTGCCGCCACGGATAGCGGCCGCCGTCACCACTGGGCCGTCCTTCGAGAAGTCGATCGCGCCGCTGCGCTCCTTCGTCGCCGAGCCGATGCGCTTCGGCAGGCTGTTCCTGGTCGGAGACGCCGCCCATATCGTGCCGCCGACCGGCGCCAAGGGCCTCAACCTCGCTGCCAGCGACGTGCGCTATCTGTTTGCCGGACTTCGCGAATTCTACAACGGGAAGTCAGAGGCCGGGCTGGACGCCTATTCGTCAAAAGCGCTGGCGCGAGTCTGGAAAGCGGTGCGCTTCTCCTGGTGGATGACGACGATCCTGCACCGTTTTCCGGAGACAGGCGAGTTCGGCCAACGCATCCAGGAAGCCGAGCTCGACTATCTCGTAAATTCCAAGGCTGCATCCACGGCATTGGCCGAAAACTACGTCGGCTTGCCCTATTGATCTGCCTGGACGGTCAGATTCCCTCCAGTGCGATGGCGATGCCCTGGCCGACACCGATGCACATGGTGGCCAAAGCCAGCTTGCCGCCGCGCTCGCGCAGTTCGAGCGCCGCGGTACCCGTGATGCGCGCGCCGGACATGCCGAGCGGGTGGCCAAGCGCGATCGCGCCGCCATTGGGGTTCACATGCTCCGCCTTCTCGGAAATTCCGAGTTGGCGGAGCACGGCGATGCCCTGGGAGGCGAAGGCTTCGTTCAATTCGATGACGTCGAACTGTTCGGGTGTCAGGCCGAGGCGGGCGCAAAGCTTCTTCGTCGCCGGCGCCGGTCCGATGCCCATGATGCGCGGCGCCACACCGGCGACGGCACCGCCGAGGATACGGGCGATCGGCGTCAGGCCATGCCTCTTCGCGGCTGCCTCGGACGCGATGATGAGAGCGGCAGCGCCGTCATTGACGCCGGAAGCGTTGCCGGCGGTGACGCTGCCGCCCTGGCGGAACGGCGTCGGCAGTTTGGCCAGCGTCTCGATGGTGGTGCCAGCGCGGGGGTGTTCGTCCTTCACGACGATGATCGTGTCGCCCTTCCTTTGCGGGATGGTCACCGGCGTGATCTCCTTCGCCAACCGGCCATTGGCTTGCGCGGCGACCGCCTTGTCCTGGCTGCGTACCGCGAAGGCGTCCTGGTCGACTCTGCTGACGGAAAAATCCTCGGCGACGTTCTCGCCGGTCTCCGGCATGGAGTCGACGCCATACAGCTTCTTCATCAGCGGGTTGACGAAGCGCCAGCCGATGGTGGTGTCGTAAATCTCGGCATTGCGCGAGAAGGCGGTGTCGGCCTTCGGCATGACGAAGGGCGCGCGGCTCATCGATTCGACGCCGCCGGCAATCATCAGCTCGGCCTCGCCTGATTTGATGGCGCGCGCGGCGATGGTGACGGCATCCATGCCCGAGCCGCACAAACGGTTGACGGTCGAACCTGGAATGTCCTGCGGCAGGCCGGCAAGCAGAAGCGCCATGCGCGCCACATTGCGATTGTCCTCGCCGGCCTGGTTGGCGCAGCCATAGATGACGTCATCGACGGCCGCCCAGTCGACGCCGGCATTGCGCTCGACCAGCGCCTTCAACGGAATCGCGCCGAGATCGTCGGCGCGGACGGAGGACAGCGCGCCGCCGAAGCGGCCGATGGGCGTGCGGATGTAATCGCAGATGAAGGCTTCGGTCATCTAGGCAGCTTTCCCTTTGGCGGCCCCTTGATGCGCCGCCTTGGTGCGGGCCTGCAGGTCGCGCAATGTCTTCAGCTCGAGTTCCGTCGGCGCCGGCGTCTCGTCAAGGGCCTGCGCGAACTTGACCGTCCAGCCACAGGTTTCCTGCACCCGCTCGCGGCTGACGCCCGGATGCAGCGAGACGACGGTGAATTCCTTGGTCACCGGGTCCGGCTTCCAGATGGCGAGGTCGGTGATCAGCAAAGTCGGGCCGGCCGTGTCGATGCCGAGGCGCTTGCGGTGGTCGCCACCGTCGCCATGGCCGAAGGAGGTGAAGAAGTCGATCTTCTCGACCATGCCGCGCTTCGACTGCGCCATGGTGATGTAGACCTGCCTCGACGAGGTGGCGATCTCCGGCGCGCCGCCGCCGCCGGGCAGGCGGGTCTTGGGATGCGCATAGTCGCCGATGACGGTGGTGTTGATGTTGCCGAATTTGTCGAGCTGGGCGGCGCCCAGGAAGCCGATCGAGATGCGGCCGCCCTGCAGCCAGTAGCGGAACATCTCCGGCACCGCGACGGTGGTGACCGCCGTCTCGCACAACTCACCGTCGCCGATCGACAGCGGCAGCACGTCGGGCGCGGTGCCGATGGTGCCGCTCTCATAGATCAGCGTGATGTCGGGCGCATGCGTCAGCCGCGCGACATTGCAGGCGGCCGACGGCGCACCGATGCCGACGAAGCAGACGTCGTCGCTTTTCAGCGCGCGGCTGGCGGCGATCGTCATCATCTCGTTCGGGGTGAAGCCCATATCCTTCGCGTCGCTCATGCGGCTTTCCTCAGATGCTCGACTCGACCGGCAAAGTCGTCCGCGCTGCTCTCGATGACGTTCTTCCGGATCCAGGTCTGGAAGCGGTTGCGGTCGGCGGCGATCTCGTCCCATTCCAGATAGGCGGCGTTGTCGCGCTCGTAGTAGCCATGCGCGTAGGAGGGATGCGAGCCGCCCGGCACGACCGAGATCGCCGCGATCGTCCAGTTCGGCAGCACGGTAAGATTGGGGTGGAGGTCATCGAAATTGTCGACCACTTCCTCGACC
Source organism: Mesorhizobium sp. B4-1-1 (assembly GCF_006439375.1). Classification (NCBI taxonomy): domain Bacteria; kingdom Pseudomonadati; phylum Pseudomonadota; class Alphaproteobacteria; order Hyphomicrobiales; family Phyllobacteriaceae; genus Mesorhizobium; species Mesorhizobium sp. B4-1-1. The sequence goes on along the minus strand of NZ_VFTH01000005.1, from coordinate 36,980 downwards.
GTCACCACGGCGCGCTTTGCGGCAAGGACGGCCTCCTTCTGGATGCCGATAATGCCCTCGACCAGCACGTTGCCTTTCCGGTCCGCCTTCTGCGCATGGATGAAGGTGACGTCGGGCCGGATCGCCGGAACGGCGGCAAGCACCTCGCCGGTGAAGGGGCAGGTCACGGATTTGATGTTCGGATTGACCGCGGCGAGACCGGCGCCGCGATAGCCGCGAAACACCGCGCAGGGCAGGCCGGCGGCGCCCGCCTCATAGGCATTGGCCATTCCGGCATGGCTGTGTTCCTCGACCTCGATGGCGCGGGGAAAGCCGTTCTCGATGGCGTCGCGGGCACGCCTGAGCAGGCCGACGCCCGGGTTGCCGACATAGGAGAAGACGACCTTCTTCGCCATGCCCATGCCGATCATCTGGTCGTAGATCAGGTCGGGCGTCATGCGGATCAGTGTCAGCTCGCGAAAACCCTGGCGGATCGCCTCATGCGCGGCAGCGGTTGGGATCAGATGCGTGAAGCCCTCGAAAGCGACGGTGTCGCCGTCATGCAGATTCTCCGCGACCGCCTCTTTCAGCGGCAGGAACTTGGCCATCTCCGGGCTCCGTGGTGCAAAAAGTTCGTATTGCGAACATGTGTTTTGTATGAGATACTTTTTAGCTCCAACCTTTGCATTGAGTCAACGCCGGCCTGGAGGCGCTCGTGGAAGAGGAAGCAATTTCACGCGACCATGTCGGTTCGCTGGAGCGTGGCCTGGTGGTGATGGAAATCCTCGCGCGCCATCCGGCCGGCATGACGCTGACCGAGATGGCAGAGGAGGCGGATCTCACGCGAGCGGGTGCCAGGCGCTTTCTGCTGACATTGGTCGCGACGGGTTACGCGACGCAATCCGGCCGGTTGTTTTCGCTGTCGCCGCGCCTGTTGACCGTCGCCCGGACCTGGCTCGGCGGTGCTTCGCTCTGGACCTTCGCGGCGCCTGTCATGCGCGAGGTGGCCGGCAAATTCGACGAAGCCTGCAATGCGGCCGTGCTGTCGGGCGAGGACGTCGTCTATGTGGCGCGCATCCCTGGACGGCGTATCCTGAGCGTGGCGCTCGATGTCGGCACGCGGCTGCCGGCCTATTGCACGTCGATGGGGCGGGTGCTGCTTTCCGGCCTGCCGACGGATGACTTGAAGACTTTCCTTGCTGAAGCGTCCATCGAGCGGCGGACGCCGAAAACGATCACCGGCCGCGCCGCGCTCGGCAAGGCCATCGACAAGGCGAGGGCGGAGGGCTTCGCCGTCGTGGACGAAGAGCTGGAGCTCGGCCTGCGCTCGATCGCGGTGCCGATCGTCGATCGCGCCGGGCGCACAGTCGCCGCCATCAACGTCTCGACCCAGTCGGCGCGTTTCTCGGTCGAGGCGATGGAGCGCGACATCCTGCCGGTCCTGCGGAAGGCCAAGCAGCGCGTCGAGGAATTCTTCTTCGTTTGATGCCCAACCGACCGTTGGGCCGAAGGCCGTTGACGGTTCATTTCAGATACGCTAATGAACAGGACTATACAGGTTCATTGAACAGGTATTGATATGGCCCGTCGCGCGATGCAGCTCTCACCCGGCACGGGAAAGCCCGAGCAGATCGCAACGGTTCTGGAGCATGAGATACGCTCCGGCCTGCTCGGCTTCGGCGACCGACTGCAGAGCGAGAACGAGCTCGTCCAACGCTTTTCCGTCAGCCGCAACACCGTGCGCAAAGGGCTGGAGGAGCTGTCCAACCGCGGGCTGATCACCACCAAGGTCGGCATCGGCTCCTTCGTTACTTTCGACGGCATGCCGGTCGACGACGCGATCGGCTGGTCGCGCGCGCTCGCCAACGCGGGCGCCAATGCCGAGACCCGCACCTTGCGGCTCGAGATCATCGAGGACGCGGAACTGGCGGCCAGGCTCGGCGTCAAGAACTCGTCCTTCATTGCGGTCGACCGCGCCCGCACCAATGCCGATGACGGCCACGCAATCTCGATCGAGCGCAGCCGCCTGCCGCTGTCGCCGGAACTGGAGGACATACCGTTGCGCGGCTTGCGCGAAGGCACGCTGCACCAGACGCTGCGCGGGGCAGGGCTGGTGCCCGATCACGGGGAGGAGTGGGTCGATATCGAGATGCTGAGCGCGGCCGACGCCGCGATCCTCGCCTGCGCGCCCGGGACGCCGTTCCTGCGCACACGCCGCCTGACGCGCGCCGCCGACGGGCGCGCCATCGAATTCGTCACCAGCCTGCTGAACCCCGCGCATTTCGCGCTTCACCTGGAGTTCTGAGCATGGCGGCCGCTGCCTCGATGGATCGGGCAATGGGCGCGCTGATCGGCGGCGCGCTGGGCGATGCGCTGGGCATGCCGACGCAGCTTCTGTCGCCGGCCCGCATCGCCGAGCTCTATGGCCATGTCGAGGATTTCGTCGCGCCTGCCGCCGATCATCCCGTGTCGAAAGGACTGCCGGCCGGCGCGATCACCGACGACACCGAACAAGCGCTGCTGCTTGGCCGTATCCTGGTCGAGTCCGGTGAGCGTTTCGATCATGCGCGCTGGGTCAGCGCGCTGCTCGACTGGGAGCGCGACGTCAAGGCGCGCGGCAGCTACGACCTGCTTGGACCATCGACCAAGCGCGCCATCGACGCCATTAACAGCGGCGTGCCGGCCGAAGAGGCCGGACGCAGCGGCGATACCAATGGCGCGGCAATGCGCATCGGACCGGTCGGCATCATGATGCCGCCGGAGCCGCTCGACGCGCTCGTAGCAAAGGTGGCGCAGACATGCCGGGCCACGCACAACACCTCGATAGCCATCGCCTCGGCCGCAGCGGTCGCCGCCGCTGTCAGTCTCGGTGTCTCGGGTGGCGACTGGCGCGCCGCTTCTAGCCATGCGGCCGCCGCCGCGAGACTTGGTGCTGCGCTCGGCCATTGGGTCACCGGCGGCGACATCGCCGCGCGCATTGTCTGGGCGCAGTCGCTTGTCCGCGGCAAGGCGGAGAAGGAAGCAATCAAGCTGATCGTCGAACTGGTTGGCACGGGCGTCGCCAGCCAGGAATCGGTGCCGGCGGCCTTCGCGGTGCTGGAAATCGCGCAAGGCGATGCGTGGCGGGCTGCTGTGATCGCGGCCAATCTCGGCGGCGACACCGACACGATCGGGGCGATTGCGGCCGGCATGGCCGGCGCCTGCGCCGGCCTGTCGAGGCTGCCGCAGGATCGCATCTGCGAATTGCATGGCATCGACATCGCGGATGTCCGCGCGCTGGCCAAGGATCTGGTCGCGGCCCGGACGGCCAAGACCGGTCCAGGCACGGAGGACGCGGCATGAGTGGGCGGCTCGTCCATGTCGGCAGCGCAGTGGTCGACTATGTCTACCGCATCGACGCCTTGCCGGCGGCCGGTACGGAAAAGACGGCGACGAGCTACACCCGCGTCGCCGGCGGCGGCTTCAACATGATGGTCGCGGCGAGCCGCTCCGGCATGAAGGTGGTGTTCGGCGGCCAGCTCGGCACCGGGCCGGACGGAGACTTCCTGCGCGCCGCCTTCGCCGCCGAAGGCATCGAGGCGCTGACGCCGCCGTCGCCCCTCATGGATAGCGGCAATTGTGTTGCCATGATCAGCAGCGACGCGGAGCGAACCTTCGTCTCGTGGCCTGGCGCTGAGAGCCGGCTCACGCTCGACATGATGGCGCCCGTCCACGTCGTTCCCGGCGATTGGGTTTTCACCTCCGGCTATACGCTGAGCTATCCCGGCAGCCGCGACGCGCTCACCGACTGGATCGAGGCGCTGCCGGCCGACATTCCTTTCGTCTTCGATCCGACGCCGGTGATCGCCGACATTCCGCGGCCGATCCTGGACAGGGCTCTCGCGCGCACGACCTGGCTGAGCTGCAACACTCATGAGGCCGCCGCAATAGCTGGCGCCGGCGATGCCCAAACCGTCGCCATCCGGTTGCTCGCCGAGCATTGCCCCAGAGCCGAAGGCGTCGTCATCCGCGCCGGCGCGCATGGCTGCCTGGTGCGAATGGCCGACGGCGGTACCCGCGCGGTGCCCGGCTTCAAGGTGGAGGCGGTCGATACCAATGGCGCCGGCGACGCGCATATCGGCGCCTTCGTCAGCGCATTGTCGCGCGGCATGCGCGCCTGCGAGGCGGCGCGCTACGCCAATGCAGCCGCCGCGCTTTCGGTCACCCGCCATGGCGGTTCTTCGGCGCCGACCGGTACGGAAATCCAGGAATTCCTGACCCTGCGCGGCGAAGCGGCGATCGCGCTTGGCCGTGAGGAAGCGACTGCAACTTAACAAGCCCGTCAACCGGGCAAACAATGAGAGGAAATACCATGCGCATGCCCAGACTGACCGCTTTTCTGACGGCGACCGCCGTCCTCGTTTCCGCCTTCACATTGGCAGCACAAGCAGCCGAGGAAGTGCATGTGCTCAACTGGAAGGGCTACGGCGCCGACGAGCCCTGGGCGGTCGCCAATTTCGAGAAGGCGACCGGCTTCAAGGTAGTCAACGACTTCTTCAACTCCGAGCAGGAGATGCTGACCAAGATCCGTACCAATCCCGGCCTCTACGACGTCGTCATGATCAATGCCGCTTTCAACGATCAGGCGATGGCCGGCAAGCTGATCCAGCCGATCGACGTCTCGAAGCTTTCCAATTACGCCGACATCGCCAAGGACAAGGTGGGCTCGCCGATGCTGAACCATGACGGCAAGGTCTATGGAGTGCCGTGGGTTTGGGGCCTGACGGCTCTGGCCATCAACGAAAAGTCCTTCGACAAGCCGCCGACGAGCATCGCCGAGATGTGGGACCCAGCGCATAAGGGCCGCGTCATCATCCGTGACGACGCCGTCGAGGCGGTGCAGTTCGGTGCGCTGGCGTCGGGACAGAACATCAACGACATCAAGGATATGGACGCGGTCAAGCAGAAGCTCACGTCGCTGATGCCGCAGATCAAGACCTTCTGGAGCTCGGAAAACGACTGGAACCAGATGGTCGCTTCCAACCAGATTGACATCGGCACCTATTGGAGCGGTTCGGCTGATCGCGCCAAGACGCATTTCAAGCTGCCGGTCTCGCTGGTCATCCCGCAGGAAGGCTCTGTCGCCTGGCTGGATGCTTTCTCGATCCCCGTCGGCTCCAAGAACGTCGCCGGCGCCGAGGCCTTCATCAACTACATGATCGATCCGAAATTCTATGTCGAATGGGTGACCAAGGTCGGCGCGCCGGTTTCGGCCAACACCAAGGCGGTCGACGCGCTGCCCGAGGATGCCTTCAACCGCAAGGTCATGGGCAGCCCCGACGTCGCCAAGCGCATCCAGTTCCAGGCGCCGATCACCGACGAGCAGCGCGAGAAGTATCTGGCGCTGTGGCAGGAGCTGAAGGTCAACGTGAAGTAATCACGTCTTTCGGGGAGGAGAGGCAAAATGGCCGACCAGGTTGCGATCGGTTCGCGGCGCGGACTGAAGCCGGCCCTGCCGCTTCTCCTTCCCGCCTATCTGTGGCTGACGGTGGCGATCTTCCTGCCGCTGTCGGCCATGGTGTTCTTCTCCTTCATGACCGACCTGCCGCTGGCAGGCAAGGAGTGGGCCTTCACCCTCGGCAACTACGCGGCCTTCTTCTCGCAAAGCCTCTATTCGAGGCTGCTGCTTTCATCGCTGCGTCTCGGCCTCGAAGTGACGCTGTGGTGCGTGTTCATCGGCTATCCGGCGGCCTATGTGCTGGCCAAAGTGCTCAAAGGGCGCAGCCGCGAGGCGATATTCCTGCTCGTCATCCTGCCGTTCTGGTCGAACGGACTGGTGCGGATATTCTCCTGGGCCATGGTGCTGCGCGAAGGCGGCATCCTCGACACGGCGCTCAACGCGGTGCTGCCGTTCAAGATCAACATCGATCTCATGTATTCCTATCCGGCCGTCATCATCGGCCTGGTGCACTCCTATGTGCCCTACATGGTGCTGACCTGCTACCTCACTCTGCAGGCCATCGACGACTCGCTGATCGAGGCCGGACGCTCGCTCGGCGCCTCGCGGCGGCAGGTGCTGTGGCGGGTCATCATCCCGCTGTCGATGCCGGGCCTGATCGCCGGTTCCGCGCTGATCTTCGTGCCGGTCGTCGGCTCGTTCATGGAGCCGCGTATCCTCGGCGGCCGCACCGGAACCTTCTACGGCACAGTCATCGAGGACCAGTTCGTCGCCGTCTTCAACTGGCCGCTGGGCGCGGCGCTCTCCTTCATCCTGCTCGCCGTCGTGCTGATCATCCTGGCGTTGGCGGCGCCGGTCCTGCGGAGGGCCGGCTGATGGCGACGACGCGCATCCTCGAATGGCTCGGGCGCTTCTACATCGTGCTTTTGCTCGGCTTCCTTTATCTGCCGATCGTCATCATGGCGGCGATGTCCTTCAACGCCTCGCCCTTCTACCAATTGCCGTTCGAGTGGACGACGGACTGGTACGCCTCGCTCTGGCAGAACGACCAGCTGATCGCGGCGACCTGGAACAGCATCGAGATCGCCGTCATCACCACTTTGATCTCGACGGTGCTGGGCTCGATGGCCTCGCTGGCGCTCTATCGCTACGAGTTCCGCGGCAAGAAATTCCTGCAGGCGCTGCTCTTCCCGCCGATCGCCATTCCCTGGCTGATCACCGGCACGGCGATGCTGATCTTCTTCTTCGGCGTCGGCATCGGCCGAGGGCTGGTCGCTATCCTGCTCGGGCATGTCGCGCTGGCGCTGCCTTACGTGATCGTCGTGGTGTCGGCCCGGCTGCAGACCTTCGCGCCTGAGCTGGAAGAGGCGGCGCGCTCGCTCGGCGCCAACCAGTGGCAGGTGACCATGCGCGTGACCTTGCCCTGGATCATGCCCGGCGTGATCGCCGGCGGGCTGTTCGCCTTTGCCGTGTCGTTCGACCAGTTCGTCGTTTCGTATTTCCTGTCGACGCCCGGCCAGACGACGCTGCCGGTCGAAATCTACGCCGCGATCCGCAAGGGCTTCACGCCTGAGATCAACGCGGTCTCGACGATCATCATCGTGGTGTCGATGGCGCTGATGCTGCTCACGGCGCGCTTCTTCAAATTCGGCGGAGAAAAATGATGGCTGGCGTCCAGGTCGCGAACGTCTCCCGCAGTTTCGGCGCGCACAAGGCGCTGGACGATGTGTCGATCGATTTCGCCGATGGCGGCTTCTACGCGCTGCTCGGTCCGTCCGGCAGCGGCAAGACCACGCTGCTCAGGCAAATCGCCGGCTTCGATTTTCCCGACGCTGGCCGCATCGCCATCGGCGGAGAAAGCGTCGAGCGCGTGCCGGTCGAAAAGCGCCGCATCGGCATGGTGTTCCAGAATTATGCGCTGTTCCCGAATATGAGCGTCACCGACAATGTCGCCTTCGGCCTCTCGGTGCGCGGCGAGCCGAAGGCGACGATCGCTTCGGAGGTTCAGCGCGCGCTCGATCTCGTGCAACTCGGCAAGCTCGGCGCGCGCAAGCCGCACCAGCTCTCCGGCGGCCAGCGCCAGCGCGTGGCGCTGGCGCGAGCCATCGTCACCAAGCCGCGCGTGCTCCTGCTCGACGAGCCGCTCGGCGCGCTCGACAAGGCGCTGCGCGTCGACATGCAGATCGAGCTGAAGCGCATCCAGCGCGAGATCGGCATCACCACCATCTTCGTCACGCACGACCAGGAAGAAGCGCTGACGATGAGCGACCGCATCGGCATCCTGCGCGATGGCAGGATGGTGCAGGAAGGGCCGCCGGAGGAGATCTACGACAGGCCGCAAAGCGAGTTCGCCGCGACCTTCCTCGGCGACGCCAATATCTTTCGCGGCGATGCGACCGGCTCCGGGATCAAGCTGCCGGACGGCACGACGATCGAGGCATCGACAGGCGCATCGGTGCCGGCCGGGGCCAAGGCGAGTTGCGCGGTCCGGCCCGAACGCATCCGGATTTCGAGCGGTGCGGGGAAGGCTGATGAAGGCAACGCGAACACGCTCAAGGGACAAGTCTCGAAACGCATCTTTGCCGGCAACAACAGCACCTACTTCGTCGAGCGCGACGGCCAGACGCTGAAAGTGATCGTCCAGAATACTGGCGCTGAGCGGCTTGCCGAGGGCGAGCCGGTGGTGCTCAGCTGGTCGCCGGACAGCACGGTGCTGATCGCCTTGAATTAGGATCACGGTTGCTCGTTGACCGGGCCTGATATTCCCGATCGGGCGGTCGCGGTGCCGTCCGCTGAGGGCTTGATGCAAAGCACCGACACGCCGGCAAGGCCAATCAATACCATTCCGGCGACAGTCGTCCGGCCGGGGACCTCGTTGAAGAACACATAGCCCCAGAATGCAGCGAAGATCAGATAGGCGTAGTCGAATGTGGCTATGATCTGGGGTTTGGGCGATTGATAGGCACGAGCCAAACCTATGCTCACAGCAATGATCAGGGCCGCGAGGATGACGATGATCCGCCACTCCCGCGACCCCATGGCGGCCCAGTTTCCGAACAGAAATGGATAGGCTGGCCAAGAGCCGGCGAGCCCGATGACGAGGCTCGCGATACACCCGGCGATAAGCAGCGTTGCGTTCAGCCACAACGCCATGGTCATTGGCGTTTCCCCAGCACATTTGGCGCGTGTGAGAACCGCCGCGATTGCATAGAGGAGTGCGGCGGCGACCGGTATCAGCGGCAGTGGCGAGAAACCGTCCGACGTCGGGCGCACAATCAAAAGTACGCCGGCGAACCCCATTGCGATGCCCACCCAATGAAGCAGCGCGATGCGCTCACCAAGGACGAGCGACGACAGCAGCACGATGAACAGGGGCGCCGTGTAAAGAGACGCAGCGATAACGGAAAGGTCGAGGATCGGGATCGCTGCGTAGATCGCCAGATACATCAGCAGCAGCGCTCCGCTGCGGAGCGCTACCCAACCGGGAGCCGACGGCCAGACCGCGCCGCGTGTGAGCAGGAGCAGTATTGGAAACGCGATCGAGGAGCGCAGCACGTAAATCTGCCAGAGCGTCAGACTGGCGCTGGAGAATTTTACGAAGGCGTCGGTCAGCGCCATCGCAAACACGGTCATGAGAATGACGATCACACCGGTGACTGGCAGGGATCGTTCTGTCGGTTGGGCAGCCATCTGTTGTCTCCCGTCATGATTTCCCAGTCTTGCAACTGTTGATCGGTGCGAATAGGCGGCATAATATGATCAGTATGATTGGTCATATTAATCAATGCCGCGAGTAGAGCTGTCAGGATTGCAGACTTTTTTGGCGATCGCCGAGCATGGGTCGCTGCGTTCGGCAGCGCGCGTGCTCGGCGTAAATCCACCGGCGGTCTCCCTGCAGCTAAAGGCCTTCGAAGACCGGCTCGGCACTGCGCTGTTCACTCGCAGCACGCGATCCGTCATGATGACCGACGCCGGGCGGGCACTCTTCCTGAGCACGCGTCATCTGATAGGAGCAATCGAAGAAGCTCTGGATACCGCGCGCGAGACCGGCAAGGCGCGATCAGGTCAACTGCGCGTCACTCTCCCTTACCGGGCATGGCAGTTGATCATCGCTCCCCGTTTGGCGGCATTTGAAGCTGCCTATCCGCGGGTTGAACTGGATCTCTCGATAGATGAAGGCCTTACCGACATTGTTTCGCAAGGGTTCCATGCTGGAATTCGGCTCGGTGATCACCTGCAGGACGATATGATCGCACGTCGCCTGACATCGCCGCTGAACGGCGCCTACGTTGCCGCTCCCGACTATCTGGATCGCCACGGGCATCCCATGCATCCGCGCGACCTGCTGTCGCACAGCTGCATCCGACACCGACAGATATCCTCGGGGCGGATCGCCGAGTGGCGTTTCCAAGTCGATGGCAGTGAGATTTCCGTGGATGTCTCGGGGAGACTTGTCCTGAATGATCTGCGCACCGTCGTAGAGGCGGCAAGGCAAGGCCTGGGCATCGGCTGGTCGCTGCGTGCCGGTGTTGCCGAGGATCTGCGACGAGGGGATCTTGTGGAAGTCTTGCCGCAATACAGCCTGCGGCGTCCGGGCTTCTTTGTGTTTTTTCCGAAATCGCTGGGCCGGCTCGGTCTGCTCAGGGCCTTTGTCGATCATTTCGGATCGGAGGCCTGACAGGACTTGTAAAGACGCGTTCCTATACCTCAAATCTCCGGGATGCTCTCGCGGAAGATAACCTGCAGCCGCGGCTGGTGAAGCTCGTAGGGCAACCCCCTGACCGAGTGGGACAGGATGTTGAGCGCCTCCCTGGCCTCGACGCGCGGGTTCTGGTCGATCACCGCGTCGAGCGTGCCGTCGAGCAGGAGTTCCTTGGTGCCGTCCGTCACCTCATGGCCGAGGAAGATGATCTCTTCGGCGCGTCCGCGTTCCTTCAGCGCGCGGGCGATGCCGGTGTTGCCGGCGCCGACATTATAGATCGCGGCGAGGTCGGGGTGGCGCTCAAGCAAAGCGGAAGCCTCCGAATAGGCCTTTTCGCGGTCGTCGAGCATTTCACGCATCTCGACGATCTCGAGGTTGGGGGATTCCTCGGCGAGGATATGGCGGAAACCCATCTCGCGCTCCTCATGGCCGCGATAGGCGAGCGAGCCCGCGAACAGCGCCACCTTGCCCGGACGTCCTGTGGCCATGAAGCGGTTGAGCAGATAGCCGGCCAACCGCCCGGCGGCGCGGTTGTCGATGCCGATATAGGCGACCCGCGGCACATGCAGGATGTCGGAGGCGATGGTGACGACCTTGATGTCGCTGGCCGACAGCGAGCGGATCGCCTCGCGCACCGTCGGATGGTCGAGCGCAATCACGCCGACCCCTTGCGTCTGGCCATGCAGGTCCTGAAGCAGGCGGGCGAGCCGGTCGGGATTGAAGCCTTCGATGGTCGTCACGCGGACGTCGAGATCGGGCCGCGTCAGCGCCTGCGCCTCGATGTGCCGGTGCAGCAGCTTGATGAAGGAGTTGGTGCCGGCGGGCAGCGCGAAGTCGAGCCTGATCGTCTGTCCCGGTGCGGTTCGCCGCGGCGCGCCGTTCGGCGTCTCGGCGATATAGCCAAGGCGCTGCGCCATCTCGATGACGATCTCGCGCGTGCGGGCGCGCACGCCTGGCCGGTTGTTGAGCACACGGTCGACCGTGGCCGGAGAAACGCCGGCTTCCCGGGCTATGTCTGTCAGGGTTGACCGCACGTCGAGCACCTCATCGCAAGCATCAAAATCACGCAGCTTCCACTCAGTTCCGGAAAACGCCCCAGCAGCGACCGCGATTCTGATGTGAAATGATGTAACCGCCCTTGGCTTGCGCGCAAGCCGGCGCGCTACATAAGGCGGCGAAGGTCCGGCCAAGCCGGTCGGATCGCGGCGAAAGCCCCTCAAATCCAAGCAATGGGTGCGATGTGATGGGTTCGGCGGACTGCATTTTCTCCCCTCATTTGCGATCTTATGACGTGTTTTGAGTATTTATGATGTTGACAGGCTTCACGCGCTGTCGTCAATATCCCTCACGTGGGCCATGGAGGAACAGGCCCCGAGGGAGGAATTCGATGTCTCATTTGATCCGCATGTCGCGGCGCCGCCTGCTGGCGTCCGGAGGAAAGGCGGCGGTGTTTGTCGCCGCGACTGGTATTGCACCGCAGTTCATTCGTCCCGGCCGCGCCTTCGCGGCGGATGCGCTGGCGCCCGGCATGATCGGCGGGCCGACCGGCTTCGACGGAGCCGAACGCTATCAGTACGGACCCGACACGCCGGAAGGGCGTGCGGTCGAGGCGGCCAAAGCCCTGAAGGCGGCCGGCAAGGCGCCGGCGAAGATCGTGCTTGGCCTCTCCGACGGCTCGATCGGCCAGCTGACCAGGCCTTTCCCGGCCGGCGCGCCGTCGATCCAGGACCTGTGGGAGAAGGAAACCGGCATCCAGATCGAGATCGTCGGCCTGCCGAACGGCCAGGAATTCACAAAGACGATGCAGGACATCTCCACCAAGGGTGGGGCCTACGACATCTATTCGACCGAATGGAACCGCCTCGGCGATCTCGCCGAAACCGGCGGCATCGCCAAGCTCGACGACTTCGTCGCCAAGCACAAGCCGGAGTGGGACGACCCGAAGCAGGGTTACGTCAACGGCGCCAAGGGCGTGTCGCTGCTCAACCAGTATCGCGGCTCGACCTACGGCGTGTCGCTGGACGGCGACTTCCAGACATGGGTCTACCGCGCCGACCTGTTCGGCGACGCCGCGGAGCAGAAGGCGTTCAAGGACAAGTACGGCTACGACCTTGCGCCGCCGAAGACCTGGAAGCAGCACAGCGATGTCGCGGCCTTCTTCCAGCGGCCGGACAAGGGCCTGTTCGGCTCCACCGACCTGCGCAACCAGGGTTGGGGCTACACCAACTGGTACCAGCGCTATGTCTCGATGGCCTCGCCCAACCAATTCCTGTTCGGCGACGACGGCAAGCCGCTGATCAATTCTGAGCAAGGCATCGCCGCCACCAAGGAATATGTGGATTCGCTGGCGCATCATTCGCCGGACGCGATCTCGTGGGGCTGGCCGGAGCAGTATGGCAATTTCGCCAAGGGCGGTGCGGCGATGACCTGCGCCTTCTCCAACCTGCCTAAATTCCTCGACAATGCCGGCAACAAGGATTCCGCCGTCACCGGCAAGATCGGCTCGATGCTGCCGCCGGGACGCGAGATCGACGGCAAGCTGATCAGCCGCTCCGTTCTGTGGTTCTCGCTGACCGGCATGGTGTCGTCGCAGTCGAAGAATCCGGAGGCTGCTTACCTTCTGCTGCAGTGGCTGGGCTCGGCCCGCATCTATGCCTGGATGAGCGCCAATCCCGGCGGCTATCTCGATCCGTTCCGGCTCTCGGATTTCGCCGATCCGCTGGTCCGCCAGACCTATCACGCCTACCACATGGACGTCGTTCGCGAGACGGTGGCGCGCACGGTGCCGACCATCAACTATCCCGGCGCCACCGCCTTCCACAATGCGCTCGACGAGAACCTGATGGCCTCGCTGACCAAGGCCAAGACGCCGGACCAGGCGATGGCCGATACCGAGCGCGAGTGGAAGAAGATCGCGCGCCGCATCGGCGAGGACAAGCTTCTCGAAGCCATCAAGACCAACAAGGAGGCATGGCCCACCGTTCTCGATCCGATCAGTTGATCCGTCTCCCTGGATCAGAAAAGGAGGGGAGGGGCGACTGCTCCTCCCCTTCGCCAGCAACGCCACCAGCAAAGCAGCCAGATGAAGCGTTCCGTTCCCTTCGAGATATTCCGCTACGCCGCGATCCTCGCGGCGATGGCGGTGACGCTGGTGCCGATCCTGTGGATGGTGTCGATGGCCTTCAAGCCGATCGGCGAGTGGTCGGCGACCGGCGCCGACCTGACTTGGTGGCCGAAGCAGCCGACGCTCAGCAATTTCCGCTTCGTGTTCGGCGAATCCGACAACGATCTGATCGTCGCGCTCGACCACACGGCGCTGAAGCCGATCCTGTCGTCGCTGCTTTCGGCGGTGTTCGGGACCGCGATTGCCATGTCGGCCGGCACTGCGGCGGCCTACGGCCTGTCGCGCTTCGGCTCCGGCCAGAACCTGCCGCTGGCGCTGATCCAGCTGAGGCTGTTTCCGCCGATGGCCGTCATGATCCCGGTGATGATCATGTGGGCGTTCCTCAACCTCAACGACACATGGTGGGGGCTGGCGCTGATCTACGGCATCGTCACGCTGCCCTTCGCCTTCTGGCTGATGAAGACCTTCTTCGACGACATGCCGCGCGAGATCGAGGAGGCAGCACTTGTCGAGGGCTGCTCGCGGCTGCGCGTCTTCACCCGCATCACGCTGCCGATGATGCGCGCGCCGCTGGCGAGTGCCGCGCTCTTCGTCTTCATCCTCAACTGGTCGGATTATCTCATCGCGTTGCTGCTCACGACGCGCGAATGGGTGACGATCCCCGTCTACATGGCATCGCTGTCGTCCTCGATGACCGGACAGCTCTATGGCGCCAAGGCCGCGCTCGGTCTGATCGCGGCGGTGCCGCCGGTCATCATGGGCATCGCCATCCAGCGCCATCTGGTGCGCGGGCTGACCTTCGGAGCGCTCAAGCAATGAGCGCGGTGACGGCGACGATTTCGGAGGACGAGATGGGCGCGCGGACAAAGCCCGCCACGCCTGACGAGGGCTCGAGGCTGGGCTTCCGACTGATCTTGCCGGCGCAGGTCCTGGTGCTGTTCATCTCGGCCTTTCCGCTGCTGATGCAGCTTTACATCAGCGTCACCGACTGGTCGCCGCTTTCGGGCGCCGGCTGGTGGAACGCCTGGGAGATGTGGAACAGTTTCGCCAACTACACCGATCTCGCGGCCGACACCCGCTTCTGGAGCGCGCTGCAGCGCACGGCGATCGTCATGCTGGTCTGCGTGCCGGCGGAGTTCCTGCTGGGCCTGGCTCTGGCGACCCTGTTCGCCGACGAGTTTCCCGGCAAGCGCATCTTCTATTCGATCCTGCTGATGCCGATGATGGTCGTGCCCGCGGTCGCCGGCTACATGTTCTTCATGCTGTTCCAGTCGGGCGGCCCGGTGAACGACATCCTGTCGAGGATCGTCGGCACGCCGGTGACGATCGCCTGGCTGTCGGATCCGAACCTGGCGCTGATCGCGGTCATGATCGCCGACATCTGGCAGTGGACGCCGCTGATGTTCCTGATCCTGCTCGCCGGCCTGGTCGGCGTGCCGGAAGATCAGATGAAGGCGGCAACGCTGCTCGGCGCCAATGCCTGGCAGCGCTTCATCACCATCGTGCTGCCGAAGATGAAGACGATCATCATCATCGCGCTGGCGATAAGGGTGATCGAGAATTTCAAGATATTCGACACGCTCTACATCATGACCGGCGGCGGTCCCGGCGTGGCCACCGAGACGATCTCGGTCTACATCTACAAGGTCACCACGCAGGACCTGATCTGGGGCTATGTGGCGGCGATCGCGCTGGCCATCCTGATCGTGCTTTCGATCGTCGCGGTCTACGCCATGAAGCGCATGGCGAAGGCGCGGGAGGTGCCGGCATGAGCGCGATCCATCTCAAGAACCTGGTCAAGACATTCGGCGACTTCACCGCGCTAAAGACGATGGACCTCGAAATCGCCGACGGCGAGTTCATGGCGCTGCTCGGACCCTCGGGCTGCGGCAAGTCGACGACGATGAACATGATCGCCGGCATGGAGGAGCCGACCAGCGGCAAGATCCTGTTCGGCGAGCGCGACATGGTCGGCGTGCCGATGGGGCGGCGCGGCGTCGGCTTCGTCTTCCAGAACTACGCCATCTTCACCCATATGACGGTTCGGCAGAACCTCGCCTACGGGCCGAGGATGCGCGGCGCCGCCAAAGCCGAGATCGATCGCCGCGTCGGCGCCATCGCCGAGATGCTGCAGCTTTCGCCGCTGCTCGACCGCAAGGCGGACCGGCTGTCGGTCAACATCCTGCAGCGCGTGGCGATCGGCCGCTCCGCGATCATGGAGCCGGCGATCTTCCTGCTCGACGAGCCGCTGTCCAATGTCGACGCCGCCTTCCGCGCGGTGATGCGCACTGAGCTCAAGCAGCTGCAGCGCCAGTTCAGGCAGACCATGGTCTATGTCACGCACGACCAGCTCGAGGCGATGACCATGGCGGACCGCATCGCGGTGATGGATCACGGCGTGCTGCAGCAGGTCGGCACGCCGCTCGAGGTCTACAACAATCCGGCCAACGTCTTCGTCGCACGCTTCATCGGCGCGCCCGGCATGAACCTGCTGAAAGGCAGGCCGGCGGAAAGCGATCGCGGACTGGTGATCGATCTCGGACCCCTCGGCGTCACGCCGCCCTTGCCGGATGAACTGGCTTCAGCTGCGAGAGCGGCGCGCGGCGACGTGCTTTACGGTTTCCGGCCCGAGCAGGTGGCGCTTGCCGAGCGCGGGCTGTCGATGCCGGTAAGCTTCGTCGAGCGGATCGGCGCGCGCACCATCGTTCATCTCGGCGAAGGCGGGAGCGCGGCGAAGGCGGTGTTCGAGAACGATGTCGGGCTGTCGGTCGGGCAGACGGCGGTCGTCGCGCCGCCGGCCTCGTCGGTGCGCGTCTTCGACGCCGCCAGCGGCCTCGCAGTGAAGGCGGGCTGAGACATGGCCGACATCGTTTTCCGCCATGTCACGAAGCGCTACGGCAACACGCTTGCCGTCGACGACGCCTCGTTCACCGTCAACGACAACGAGTTCTTCTGCTTCTTCGGGCCGCCGCTGTCCGGCAAGTCGACGATCCTGCGGCTGGTGCTTGGTCTGGAAGTACCGGATCAAGGCGAGATCTTGATCGGCGGCAAGCCGGTCAACAGCGTCTCGCCGGCCGAGCGCAACGTCGCCATGGTGTTCCAGAACCTGGCGCTGTTTCCGCATATGAGCGCGCGCGACAATGTCCGCTTCCCGCTGGTCGAGCGGAAAGTGGCCGAGGCCGAGATAGAGAAGCGACTGGCCGACGTCGCGGCCAAGCTGCACATCGGCCACATCCTGCATAAGCCGCCGGCACAGCTTTCCGGCGGCGAGCGGCAGCGCGTGGCGATCGCGCGCGCCCTGGTGCGCGACCCGGCAGCCTATCTGATGGACGATCCGATCTCGGCGCTCGATGCGCGGCTGCGCGAGGAGACGCGCGTCGAACTGAAACGCATCCAGCGCGAGCTCAGCAAGACGCTGATCTATGTCACGCATGACCAGGAGGAGGCGATGTCGGTCGCCGACCGCATGGCCATCCTGGAAAACGGCCGGATCAGGCAGATCGGCGCGCCGGCCGAGATCTACGATCGGCCGGCAAGCGCCTATGTGGCGCGCATGCTCGGCTCGCCGATGATGAACATCCTGCCGTCGGTTCGCGGCGCTGGTGGGATCGAGGCTGCTGAGGGGACAATACGCATCACCGATGCCAAGGCGCCGGCCGAGGCGATGGAGATCGGGCTGAGACCTGAAGACATCAAGGTCCGGCCCTGGGCAGACAGCGACACGAAGGACGGCCGCCCGGCGCGGGTGTTCGAGGTCGAGCCGCTCGGCGGCTACACCGTGGTGACGCTCGCGGCAGGGCAAGCGCGGCTTAGGGCACTTCTGCGCGGGCAGCCCGATATCAGGCCGGATGCGATGGTGGCGATATCCTGCGAGCCGGGTCGCGTGCATTATTTCGGCCAGGATGGAGGCGCGCTGTGACGGCGGCCGCGAGGAAAGAATTTCGGGAGGAAGAGATGGCAGGCAAAGGCTTCGAGCCGGACGTCAAGGTTCGCACCAGGGATTACAAAATCGGCTGTGTCGGGGCCGGCATGATCATGGCCGAGTGCCATCTGGCGGCTTACAAGGAAGCCGGCTTTCCGGTGGTGGCGATCGCCTCGCGCACCAAGGCGAATGCTGAGAAGGTCGCCACCCGCTGGGACATTCCGACCGTTCACGACACGCCGGAAAAGCTGATCGAGGATACCAACGTCGACATCATCGACCTGGCCTTTCCGCCAGACCAGCAGCCGGCGCTGATCCGGCACGCGCTGAAGCAGAAGCATATCAAGGCGATCCTGGCGCAGAAGCCCCTGGCGCTGTCGGTCGAGGAAGCCGTCAAACTGCGCGACGAGGCGGCGAAGGCCGGCAAGATCCTCTCGGTCAACCAGAACATGCGCTACGACCAGTCGATGCGCGTGTTGAAGCAGATCATCGACAGCGGCGCGCTCGGCGACATCGTCTTCGCGCAGATCGACATGCACGCGATCCCGCATTGGCAGACCTTCCTTCAGGGCTACGACCGGCTGACGCTCGCCAATATGAGCGTGCACCACCTCGACGTGCTGCGCTTCCTGTTCGGCGATCCGGACGAGATCACGACGCTTACGCGCAAGGACCCGCGTACTCAATTCGACCATTCCGACGGCATCACCGTGTCGACGATGCGCTTCCCGTCGGGTGTGCTTGCCGTGTCGCTGGAGGACGTTTGGTCCGGCCCGCGCCAGGACGGCTACAAGGACGACCAGCACATCAACTGGCGCGTCGACGGCACGAAGGGCGTCGCCAAGGGCACGATCGGCTGGCCGACCGGTGCCGCCTCGACGCTGACCTACGCTTCGGCCGAGACGACCGGCGGCGAATGGGTGAGCCCGAGCTGGGAAACGATGTGGTTTCCGCACGCCTTCATCGGCGTCATGGAGCAGCTGCAGCACGCGGTGAAGACCAGCACGCCGCCGGCGCTCTCCGTCGCCGACAACGTCAAGACCATGGCGCTGGTCGAGGCGGGCTACCGCTCGATGGCCTCGGGCCGCACGGTCAAGCTCTCCGAAATCCCGACAAACTGAATCAACCCAATCAACTGAAATTACTGGCAACTGAATCGCTTACAGGGAGGAATTCACACCATGATGCAGGCAGGCATTTTCACGGGTTATTTCCCGTATGGCCTCGAAGAGACGGCGCAAAGAATCCGCGGCCTCGGTTTCAACACGGTGCAGCTCGATCTGCATTTCAAGGATGTCGACCTGTCGGCCGGCCAGATCACCAAGGACAAGGCGAAGAAGGTGCGCGACACCTTCCGTGACCATAACCTGCCGGTCTGCTGCGTGTCGGGCTATACGAACATCATCCACCCGGACAAGGCGGAGCGCGAGAAGCGCGTCGGCTATCTCAAGGAGATCATCCGCAACGCCCGGCATTTCGGCTCGCCTTACGTGATCTCGGAGACCGGCACCTACAACACCGAGTCCGACTGGGTGCATCACCCGAAGAACAAGACCGAGGAAGGGTTCGAGGAATGCCGCAAGGTCATCGCCGACCTTGCACAGACGGCTTACGACCACGGCGCGGTGTTCCTGCTCGAAACCTATGTCAACAATGTCGTCGGCTCGGTCGAGGAGACGGTGAAGATGTTCGCGCAGGTCGACCATCCTGGCCTTGGCCTGCTGATGGACCCGACCAACTATTTCGAGACCCACAACATCGACCGGATGGACCAGATACTCAACCAGGTCTTCGACACGCTGACCGACAAGATCAGAATAGCCCACGCCAAGGACGTGAAGCGCTCGGGCGACGACAAGTCCGAGAAGCATGCCGATATCGGCGACGCCGACGCGATGGAAAGCCACACCTTCCGCGGTGTCGGTGAAATCGAACTGCCGGCGCCGGGCCTCGGCTCGCTGAACTACGACCTCTATCTTCAGCGGCTCGCCGAAAAGCATCCGAACATCCCGATGATCATCGAGCATCTGTCGGAAGACGACGTGCCGCGCGCCAAGAAATTCCTCGACGGGAAGCTGCGCGCCAACGGCCTGTGAGACCGCAGGACGCCGCCCGTTCCGGAGCGGCGCCTGCATTGCAAGATAGGAGGAAACGAGATGTTGAAGTTTGGATTGAAGCTGGTCGCTGCGGCGACGGTGCTTGCCGGCGTCGCGTTCGGCTCGGCCGTGCAAGCGCAGGAAGGCCAGAAGACGTTCTATCTCTTGTCGCATGGCGGCCCGTCCGACGCGTTCTGGATCGACTGGAATGCCGGCGCGACCAAGGCCTGTGACCAGCTCAAGGTGACCTGCAAGATCTCTTTCAGCGGCGGCGACATGGCGGCCCAGAAAGAGGCTTTCAACTCGGCGCTGGCCGCCAGGCCGGACGGCATCGCCACGACGTCAGCGCAGCCCGGACTGTGGACCGAGGAAGTGAAGGCCGCCAAGGCTGCCGGCATACCGATCGTGTTCTTCAACACGGACGATCCGGCGACCGGCCGCCAGGCCTATATCGGCGCCGACCTCAAGGAAGCCGGCGCCATCTGGGCGAAATATCTCGTCGACCACAGAATGGTGAAGCAGGGCGACAAGGTGTTCCTTCCGGTCGAGGTTCCGGGCGCCAGCTACCAGCAGCTCGAGACGGAAGGCATCGCCGGCGTCTTCGATCCGCTTGGCATCAAATATGACGTGGTCGATTGCGGCACCGATCCGGCGGGCATCATCGCCAAGATGACCGACTACATGGTCGCCAACAATCCGCCGGCGATCATCGCGCTGGGCGATTCCGTGGCGGCCAGCGTCAAGCGGGTGTTCGACGGCGCCGGCATTCCGGCCGGCAAGATCCCGGTCGTCGGCTGGGGCAATTCCAAGGAGACGGCGCAGGCGGTGAAGGACGGCTTCGTCAACGCCGCCGCCTGGCAGTATCCCTCGGCGCAAGGCTTCATGCCGGTCGCGCTGCTCGGGCTTGCGGCTTCGGGCGAGCCGATCGGCTACGACATCCACACCTTCGGCCTCTACGACGCCTCCAGCGTCGAGCCGATCCTGAAGCTCTACGACAAGAAGTGAGGAACTGGCGCCCGCCGCGTGAGCGGCGGGCGCCATATAGCAAGCATGGTTCAACAGGTCATGGCAGTCACCGCGGAAGACGGCGCACGAGGGGCAAGGAGCAGGTCGAGGCTGATGCGCTCGCCGCAATTCTCGTCTTTCGTCATTCTCATCATGCTTCTCGTGGTGTTCGGCGTCGCCGACCGCAATTTCCTGTCGCCGCTCAACATCTCCAACATGATGGCGTTCCTGCCGGAGCTCGGCATCATCGCGCTCGGCATGACGCTGCTGCTCACCGCCGGAGAATTCGACCTGTCGGTCGGCGCGGTGTTCGGCCTGGCGCCGGTGGTGGTGATGCTGCTGGTGCAGAACGCCGGCGTCGATATCGGCGTGGCGCTGCTGGCCGGCCTTTTGCTGTGCATCGTCATCGGCGCGATCAACGGCGTGATCGTCACCAAGATCGGCATCTCGTCCTTCCTGGTGACGCTGTCGATGCTTTTGATCGTACGGGGTGCGGCGCTCTACATCACGCAGGGTTTTCCGCTGAAGTCATGGGACCAGCCCGGGTTTTTCGTCACGCTGCTCGCCGGCAGCTTCAATGTTGGTTCGTTCCGCTTCTACACCTCGCTGTGGTGGTTCGTCGGCCTGTCGCTGCTTGCGATCTACATCCTGCGCTACGCCAAGCTCGGCAACTGGATCAGCGCCATCGGCTCCAACCGCAACGCGGCGGTGGCGCGCGGCGTGCCGGCCGACGCGGTCAAGATCTGGCTGTTCGTCCTGACCTCGGTGCTTGCCGGGCTCGCCGGCATGATCAGCGCCTTCCGCATTTCGGCGGCTTCGCCGGTGGCAGGAACCGGCTATGAGCTCGAAGTGATCGCCATGGTGGTGGTCGGCGGCACGGCGCTGACCGGCGGTCGCGGCACCATCCTCGGCACCATCGTCGGCGCGCTGATGCTGCGCGCGATCCGCAACGGCATCGTGCTCGTCGGCGTGCCCGGGCTCGCCTACAACATCTTCGTCGGCGTCATCATCCTCGCCATGCTCATCCTGCACGCACTGCTGCAGAAAAACGCCGCAAGGAGCTGATGATGATGCAGGAAGTGCTCCGGCTGCAGAATCTGCAAAAATCCTTCGGCAGCGTGCGCGCGCTGAAGAATGCCTCGCTGACGCTCAAGGAAGGCGAAGTGGTGGCGCTGCTTGGCGACAACGGCGCCGGCAAATCGACGCTGATCAAGGCGATCTCGGGCGTTTTCCCGATCGATCGCGGCGACATCTATGTGCGCGGCGAAAAGGTCTCGATCCGCTCGACGCGCGAGGCGATGGACCTCGGCATCGAGACTATCCACCAGGACACGTCGCTTGCGCCGGATCTCAGCATCGCGCGCAACCTGTTCCTTGGCCGCGAGCCGGTCAATCTCAAATGGCTGGGCGTCTTCGCGCCGCTCGACCTCGCCAAGCTGCGCAATGCTGCCTCAGCGCTGCTGAAGCGCGTCGGCATCTCGAAGAAGCTCGACGCCGACGCGTTGGTCTCGACGCTTTCCGGCGGCGAGCGGCAGTCGATCGCGATCTCGCGCGCCATGCAGTTCGCCGCCAAGGTGATCATCCTCGACGAGCCGACCAACAATCTCGGCGTCGAGGAAACGCATGGCGTGCTGCGCTTCGTCAAAGAGATGCGCGAGGCCGGGCATTCGGTGCTCTTGATCACGCACAACATCCACCATGTGTTCGAGGTCGCCGACCGCATCATCGTCATGCGCCGCGGCGAGATCGTCGCCGAACAGACGGTCGCCGACACCGATCTTTTGACGGTGGAAAGCCTGATAACCGGCGCCGACCTGTCGGCCCTGATGAAAAGGGCGCAGTGACGGCATGGTGAAGCTCTACGGACAAACGCTTTCGCGCCGGCAGGTCGCCGAACGCTCCGGCATGCTGTCGCAATTCGCCGGGGTGCGGCTGATGACGCTTGGCGACGGCGTCGAGCGCGGCATCCGCATGCTCGAGTTCCGCACCGGCTCAGGCCTGCGCTTCACGGCGTTGGTCGACCGCGCGCTCGACATCGCCGATTGCGAGTACAAGGGCCAAGCGATCGGCTGGCATTCGCCGAGCGGGTTTCGCAACCCAGGCCTGCACGATTATGAAGGCGAGGACGGCTTTGCCTGGGGACGGTCCTTCTCCGGCCTGCTGGTCACCTGCGGCCTCGACCACATTCTCGGCCGCAACGAGGTGCCGGCCGAAAACTACAATTATCCCGGACGCAAGACCGTGACGCATTCGCTGCATGGGCGCGTCGGCACTATTCCGGCGCGGCTCACCGGCTATGGCGAGGCCTGGAACGGCGACCGCTGCGTTTTGTGGGCCGAAGGCATCGTCCAGCAGGCGAGCGTGTTCGGCGAGGATCTGCACCTCATCCGCCGCATCGAGGCCGATGTCGGCGGCAACGAGATCCGGCTCTCGGACCGTGTCGTCAATCACGGCTTCCACCGCACGCCGCATATGTATTTCTACCATGTCAATGTCGGGCATCCGTTGCTCGACGCAGGCTCGCGCTATTTGGCGCCGATCCGCGACGTCGTCTGGGCCGCGCATGCCGGCGAACGTTACGAGGCGCAGGAGGTCGGCTACCGCACCATGCCTGAGCCACAGCTCGGCTTCAGCGAGCAGGTCTGGCAGCATGAGCTGGGCGCCGACGCCACGGGCGAGGTGCCGGTGGCTGTCGTCAACGACCGCCTCGGCCTCGGCTTCGAGGTCGTCACCCGCAAGGACCAATTGCCTTGCTGTTATGAATGGCAGAATTTCCAGGCCGGGCAGTATGCGCTTGGCATCGAGCCCTCGACGCACCATGTGCTCGGCAATCTTGCCGCGCGCGAGCGTGGCGAGATGATCTGGCTGGAGCATGACGAGACCCGCGCCTATGACGCGGTGTTCCGCGTCCTCGACGGCAAGGAGGCGATTGCTGGCGCTGAACGCAGGATCGCGGCCATCGCCCGCCAGCCTGAGCAGGATTATCCTCAGCCCTCCGGCAATTTCCCAAGACTGGCGGGCAGGACATGAGCGCGACAAATATCCATAGCAAGCCCTCCGGCCGGCGGACCGGATTTGATTGGAGGCCGATTTGACCATGGCGAAAAAGCGCGACTACAGCCTTGTCGGCGAAAGCACACGTACGGCGATCGAGACCGGACTTGCCTCGGCCGAGTGGTATCACACCGACGTGGCGCGCAAGACCATGAAGGAATTGATGCAGCGCTCCGACGGGCCGGCGATCCGCGACACCATCATCTGGATCGCCGCGATCCTGGGCTCAGCCGCCGGCATCGTCTGGTTCTGGGCCACCTGGTGGGTCGTGCCGTTCCTGTTCGTCTATGGCGTGCTCTATGGCTCTTCGAGCGACTCGCGCTGGCACGAATGCGGCCACGGCACCGCCTTCCGCACGCGCTGGATGAACGACGTCGTCTACCACATCGCTTCGTTCATGCTGATGCGCAATCCAGTGCAGTGGCGCTGGAGTCATGCGCGCCATCACACCGACACCATCATCGTCGGCCGCGACGCCGAGATCGCGGTGATGCGGCCGCCGGATCTCATCAAGGCGGCTTTGGCCTTCACCGGTATCCTCGATTTCCGCTATTCTCTGCCGACGCTGGTGCGCCAGGCCTTCGGCACATTGTCGGACGACGAGAAGAGCTACATCCCGGAAATGGAGCAGCACAAGGCGGTGACCGCGGCGCGCTGGCACATGGCGGTCTATGTTGCGACGATCGCTGTCGCAATGGCGCTTAGGTCATGGATACCGCTGGTGCTGATCGGCCTGCCGCGCCTCTACGGCACCTGGCACATGGTGACGACCGGCTTGCTGCAGCATATCGGCCTCGCCGACAACGTCACCGATCATCGGCTGAACACCCGCACCGTCTATATGAACCCGATCAGCCGGTTCATCTACTGGAACATGAACTACCATGTGGAGCACCACATGTTCCCGATGGTCCCCTATCACGCGCTGCCGAAGCTGCATGAGCTGATCAAGCACGATCTGCCGGTGCCGAACCCGTCGATGTGGCACGCCTATCGCGAGGTCTGGCCGGTACTGCTCAGGCAGCTGAAATACGAGGACTATTATCTCAAGCGCGAATTGCCGCCGACGGCAAAGCCCTATCGCGGCGAATTTCATGATCTCGACATAACGGCCGCGGCCGCCGAGTAGGCGTGGCGCAGCAATCCACAGAAAGACGATGGCCGGAGAGCGACGATGGCGGAGTGGGTCGAAGCATGCGCGGTGGGCGATGTGGACGAGGAGGATGTGATCCGCTTCGACCATGGCGGCCGTACCTTCGCGATCTACCGCTCGCCGGATAATGATTTCTTCGCGACCGATGGGTTCTGCACGCATGAAAAGACCCATCTGGCAGACGGGCTGGTGATGGACGACATCATCGAATGCCCCAAGCACAATGGCCGCTTCAACTACAAGACCGGCCAGGCCAAGGGCGCGCCGGTCTGCGTCGACCTCAAGACCTATCGGGTCAAGGTCGAGGCCGGTAAGGTGATGATCGATATCGGCTGAAAGCCGTCAGACAAAAACAGGATGTACCGATGAGCCGAAAGAGACCGACCGTCGCCGATCTGCGCGCCATGAAGGGCAAGCGGCAGCTTACCATGCTACGCGTGCTGACGCTGGAAGAAGCCGAGGCCGCCGAACGGGCAGGGGTAGACATCGTCTCGGTGCCGCCGGAACTGGTGCTCAATCCGCAATATCGCGATGCCGCGCCCAGCCTCTTCACCATGCCGGGCGACAATTTTTTCGAGATCGGCACCACCGACGATTTCGTGCGCTGGTCGTTCCGGCTCTACAAGGCCGGCGCCGACGCCATCTATTGCAGCGCCGGCTACGCCACGATCAAGCGCATGGCCGACGATGCGATTCCGGTCATTGGTCATGTCGGGCTGATCCCGTCGCGCGCCACATGGACCGGCGGCTTCAAGGCGGTCGGCAAGACCGCCGATACGGCCATGCAGGTGTTCGAGGCGGTCAAGCAGCTGGAGGCCGCCGGCGCGATCGGCGCCGAGATCGAAGTGGTGCCGGTGGAGGTGGCGAAAGCGATCTCCGAGCGCACTTCGCTGATCATGCTGTCGATGGGCGCGGGTACGGGCTGCGATGCGCAATATCTGTTCGCCGAGGATATTCTCGGCACCAATCGCGGTCACATGCCGCGCCATTCGAAAGTCTACCGCAACTTCGCCGCCGAATACGACCGGCTGCAGGCGGAGCGCATCGCGGCGTTTTCGGAATATGTCGCCGATGTCAACAGCGGCGCCTATCCGGAAGACAGGCATATCGTGCATATGGATCCGGACGAGCTCACACGCTTCATGAAGAAGGTGGACGCGAAGGCCTGATCCGCCGCGAGCTTCAGCCTGTAGTTGGTGAACCTTGCCAGATTCCGCTGGCGAGGACGGCATAGAGCGCTTCGGAATCAATGCCGAGCGGCCTGTCTTCCTTGAGCGTGGCCACATGCGAGCGCACCGCCGCGTGGATCGCGCCGGTGGCCGGCGCGAGCGTGGCTCCCTCGCGCAAGTCGACGGCCTGCGCCGCGGCCATCAGCTCGAAGGCAATCAGCCGCCGCCACAGCACGATCATCTCGGCGCATTTGGCGACAGCGAGCGGCGTCTGCGTCGCGTGATCCTCGACGCCCTCGGACACAGGCAGGAAATCGAGCATCACCGGATTGGCCTTGTGGCGGATCGCGGCCAGGATAGCCGTCACCGTTTTCTGCAGCGGGACGAAGCCCGCCGAGGCGCCGCCGATAGGCGAAAGATATTTCGGCAGGCCGTGGCGGGTTGAGCCGGTGAGCTGGACGAAGCGCGCGGCGGACGCTGCCGCGCATTGCGCGATCGCCAGGCCAAGCGTCTCGAAGGCGAGCGCCAGCGACGCGGTGTGGAAGTTGCCGGTCGACATGACCAGCTCATCCTCGGCAAGCACCAGCGGATTGTCGGCGGCGGCGTTGAGCTCGATCTCGACCGCCAGCCGCGCATGGTCGATCGCCTGGATGAGCGCGCCATGGATCGAGGGCATGCAGCGGATCGACAGCGGATCCTGGATCGTGGTCGGCGCCGGCGCCTCATCGCGCGCCAGCAGGTCGCGCAGCGCCTTCGCCGCAAGCTGCTGGCAGGCGCCAGGACGTGCCTGGTGCTGGCGCGGATCGAGGATGGTGCGGTTGGCGCCAATACCTTCCATCGTCAGCGCGCCGGCCTGCTGTTGCTGTTCGAGCGCCGACAGCGCATCGGTCAGCGCCAGCGCCCCGGTGCCGGCCGAAACCGCCGAGGCGTTGATCAGGGAGAGGCCGTCCTTCGGCGAGAGCGTGACGGGCGCAAGCCGCGCCATCATCAGCGCCTTGGCGGCAGGCATGCGGCGGCTCTGATATTCCGCTTCGCCTTCGCCGATCAGCACCCTGGCGATCGCCGTCATCAGCAGGAGGTCGCCGGCGCCGATCGAGCCAAGCGACGGCATCACCGGATGCACGCCGGCATTGAGCGCCTCGACCAGCGCCGTGAATACACGCGGCGACAGGCCAGAGCCGCCGGACGCCAGCATTGCAATGCGGGCGAACATCGCCGCACGTGCCACCGGCACGGGCAGGGCCTCGCCGACGGCGGCGCTGCGGCCTTCGATCAACTGGCGCTGGAAGGCGCTCGCGTCGCCTTCGACCGCGGCGACGAGATTGGCGCCGAGGCCTCTGTTCAACCCGTAGATCTGCTGGCCGCCGGCCGCGGCGGCATCGAGGACCTGGCGTGCCTTGGCGAGCCTTTCGAGGACGGCAGGCGTGACCTCGACCTTGCAGGCATTGCGCGCGGCTGCAACCACATCCTCGATGCTGACGCCTGCGCCGGTGAGAACGAGCGGGCTCATGCGAAGCGCAGCCGCTGGCCGATGCCGTTTTCGCCGGCCTTGGCGAGCATGGCCTTGCCGAGCGCAATGTCGGAGAGCGAGAGGCCGCGATGCCAGAACAGGATCGTCTCGCCATCGCTTTGCCGGCCCGGCTTCAGGCCGGCCGCGATCTGGCCCAGTTCGGCGTGCAGTGTCGCCTCGCTCAGCCGTCCCGTCTCGATATGGGCGCGCAGCGAGCCGAACTTGCCGCCCTTGCACTGCCCCCAGTCGTCGACGACGATCTTTTGCATGATGTCGGTGAGCGACAGTTCGACGGCGCTCATCGTGCCGTAGGGCACGACCAGCGCACCCCGCTTGATCCATTCGGTCTTGAGCAGCGGCTGCGGCTCCGGCAGCCGCGAGGCCTCGACCACGATATCCGCGCCTTCGACGCAGCTTTTCCAGTCAGCCACGGCCAGGACCGGCTTGCCGAGGTCGGCGGCCAGCTTCGCGGCGAAGGCGTCGCGGCTTTCCGGCCGGCGCGAATGGATGCGGATCTCGTCGAAGTCGAAGAGATGATCGAGCAGGCGCACATTCCAATAGGCGGTGCCGCGCGCGCCGATATGGCCGAGCACCTTGGACGACTTCTTCGCCAGATGCCTGGCGCCGATGGCGGTGACGGCGCCGGTGCGCATGTCGGTGATGACGGTGGCGTCGAGGATGGCGCGCGGCGTGCCGGTGCGCGGATCGAAAAGGTTGAGGATGCCGAATTCCGACGGCAGGCCGTGCTTGTAGTTGTCGACATAGTCGCCGACGATCTTCACGCCGGCGGCGTCGAGCGGCGCCACATAGCCGCGCAGCACGTTGAAGTGGCCGTGGAAGGACGGGTCGGGCTCGAGATGGACGCGCGGCTCGATCACAGTCCGGCCGTTGCCCTGCGCGACGAGCCCCGTTTCCACGGCGCCGATGATCTCGGCGTCGGTCATGGCAAGCGCTTCGATGTCGAGAGCATTGAGGTAGTCGATATAGATCGGCTTCATGCGTTTTCCTCGGCCACCCCCAGGCTCATCCATAACAGGCGAAACGGCGACACGGAAGTTTGTTGGATAAGCTCTGGACTGGGCCATGCTTATGCTGTTCAACCAGCGCGTCATGACCAGTATTCCCGGCAACGAAGACGTGTCCCGGCCGATAGTTTTCGCGCGGCAGTCCCGGCGCGTCGCGCTGATCGTGGCGGTCGCCTTCTTCATGCAACTGCTGGATTCGACGATCATCTCGACCTCGCTGCCGCAGATGGGGCAGTCCTTCGGCGTGCCGGCGGTGGCGATGAGCATCGGCATCACCGCCTATATGCTGACCATGGCGGTGTTCGTGCCGCTGTCGGCCTGGCTTGTCGACCGCTTCGGCGCGCGCAACATCTTCCTCGCGGCGATCGCGCTGTTCACGCTGGCCTCGATCGCCTGCGGTTTTTCGCAGAGCCTGAGTGAGTTCGTCGCCGCCCGCATCGTGCAAGGCCTTGGCAGCGCGCTGATGACGCCGGTGGGCCGTATCCTGGTGCTGCGCAACGCCGAAAAGTCGGAGTTGCTCAACGCCACGGCGCTGATCACCTGGCCGGCCCTGTTCGCGCCGGTGGTCGGTCCGGTGCTCGGCGGCTTCATCACCACCTATCTCTCCTGGCATTGGAACTTCTTCATCAACGCTCCGCTGGGGCTGGCCGGACTTGCGCTGGTCGCCCGGTTCGTGCCGGGCGATCGTGTATCCGAGGCGACGCCATTCGATTGGCCGGGCTTTTTCCTCACCTCGCTCGGCCTTGCAGTGATGCTTTACGGGCTTGAGCGCCTGGCGCATCCCGAGGACGGCTTGCTGCCGACGGCTGGCTCCATCGGCATTGGCGTCGTGATCGGCTGGTTCGCCGTTCGCCACCTCTTGCAGGCCCGGCATCCGCTGCTCGACCTTTCGGCCTTCAAGATACTGACCTTCGCGATCTCGACGCTTGCCGCGGGCACCGTCTTCCGTGTCGCGATCAATGCCACGCCCTTCCTGCTGCCGCTGCTGTTCCAGGTCGGCTTCGGGCTGCGTCCAGTCGATGCCGGCCTGTTGGTGCTGGCCTATTTCCTCGGCAATCTCGGCATGAAGACCGTGACCACACCGACGCTGAGGCGCTTCGGCTTCCGCACCGTGATGGTGGTGAACGGGATGATCGCATCGCTGGCGATCATGGCCTGCGGGGCGATCTCGCCGCAGACGCCGCTGGCGCTGACCGTCGCGCTGATGCTGGTTGCCGGTCTCACGCGCTCGATGCAATTCACTGCCCTGAACACGCTTGCCTTCGCCGATATCGGCGCGCCGCAGCGAAGCTCGGCCGCGACGCTGTCCAGCATGCTGCAGCAGATAGCGATGCTGTTCGGCGTGGCGATCGCGGCGGCGATCCTCAATTTGTCGCAGATCGTCAGGGGCGAAGCCGTGCCCGACCTTGCCGACTTCAGAATCACCTTTGTCGCGATCGGCCTGCTCGGTCTCGCCGCGGCGATGCGCTTCCTGGTCCTGCCGGCCAATGCCGGGGCTGAGGTTTCTGGCCATTCGACGAACAATTGAGGTCGCGCCGGTCGCATTTTTCGGACTTAAATTGCGTCGTCTCCGCCGTCGTCGAACAGGCTCTTCCGCCTGCCGGGCGATCGGCGCAACGGATAGCCAAAAGCGCAGGAGTTTCCGGCTATTGCGCCAGTTTCGGCAATCGATGCGTCCATTTGGAAAATAGTTGGAGAGGCGCGGTTCTTGAACGCGGATTCATTTGACGAGCCACTGTTGAGCCGATTAGCTTTCGGGCGGGATGGGAGCCGACACGGCCTTGCCATCGGGGCGAAAGACATAAGCGATGAATGCGATCGGCTGGCCGGACTGGAGGCGCCTCAATCAGGAAGGCATCGTCTTTGCCATCGCCATCCTGCTGTTTGCCGCGGCCGCTATCGGGCTGCCCGGCTTCCTCACCGCGGACAATCTCGTCGCCATCGTGCGCTCGGTGTCGGTGCTAGGCATTCTGGCGCTCGGCATGGCGGTCGTCATCATCGGCCGCGGCATCGACCTGTCGGCGGTGGCGATCATGGCGATGTCGGTCGCCTGGTACTTGCAACTTCTGAACACCGGCACCCCTGACGGGCTGGCCTTTGCCTATGTGCTGGCGGGCGTGCTCGCCATCGGCCTGCTCAACGGCTTTCTCGTCGCCTATGCCGACGTGCCGGCGATCTTCGTCACTTTGGCCACCGGCTCCTTCGTGTTCGGCTATGTGCGCTCGCAACTGATCACCCAGGATGCCGTGCCGGTGCCCGGGGGGCACTGGGTCGAGCTGCTCGGCGGCATCCGCTTCCTCGATATTCCGGTCGAGGTGTTCGTCTTCGCCGGGCTGGCCTTCCTGGTCTTCCTGTTCCTGCGCTACACCAAATGGGGCCGCTTCATCTATTTCGCCGGCGACAATCCGGTCGCCGCCCGCAACATCGGCGTCCCGGTGCGGCCGATGCTGGTGCTGCGCTATGTGCTGTCGGCTTTCGTGGCCCTGATCGCCGGCCTGCTGACGGCGGCCAGCCTGCATTCGATCAACACCCGCATCGTCAACTCGACGCTGCTCTACGACATCGTGCTGGTGGCGGTGATCGGCGGCATCGGCCTTTCGGGCGGCAGGGGCGGGGTGCGCAACGTGCTGGTGGGAGCGGCGCTGATCGGCATCCTGCTCAACGCCATGACCATCATCGACATTCCGCTGCTCTACCAGAACCTGATCAAGGCGGCGATCCTGCTCGGCGCCATCATCGTCGACGGCATCATCAATCCGCGTGACGAGCAGACCGCGCAGCAGGGCGACATTTAGACCAGACGCGGTCGGTTTGGGGCCGGCCGCCAACAACGACCAACCAGAGGTGTGATATGAAACTGATCAGAACTCTCATGGCCGCGGCGACGGCGCTTGCCATTACCGCCTTCGTGGCGCCGAGCTTCGCCGCCGACGATCCGGGTCCGGCCGCCTATGCCAAGTCGCTTAACGGCAAACGTGTCATGCTGGTGCCGCTGGCGATGGGCTTCGACCTGGCTCAGGGCTGGGCGCATTATCTGAAGAAGGAAGTCGAGGCCTGGGGGGGCACGTTCGAGACCCGCGATCCGAACTGGGTCGTCGATGCCGGCGCGCAGGCGATCACCGACGCCATCGCTTCGGACACGCGGCCTGACGTGCTCATCATCCACGCGCCCGACCTCAACTCCTATTCGAAGCTTATGAAGAAGGCGCAGGCCGCCGGCACCTATGTGCTGCTGGTCGACAATCCGGCCAACTTCCCGGCCGATGCCTTCGTCGGCAGCGATTGGGACAAGCTCGGCCAGCTCGAAGCCGAAGCGGCGATCAAGGGCTGCGGCGACAATTCCTCCAAGAAGATCGGGCTGGTGCAGGGCGACCAGGCGAACTCCTCCAGCCTCTACCAGTATGCCGGCATCATGAAGGTGCTGGAGAAGCATCCCGACTTCCAGGTGGTGGCAAAGCCCGACTCGAACTGGGACGCGACCGCCTCGCGCAACGTGACGACGACGATGCTGCAGCAGCACCCGGACATCTGCTCGATCATCGACTTCTGGGACGGCGACGCCACCGGCGCCTCGGCCGCGATCCGCGACGCCAAGCTCGACGGCAAGGTGTTCCTGGTCACCACCGGCGGCGGCGAGAAGGCAGCCGATTGCGACAAGCTGGAAGACGGCACCTACGGCGCCGTGGTGATGACCGATCTTGCCCGCCAGTCGGGCGACATGAACGCCATCATCAAATTCCTGCTGCAGAGCGGCCAGCCGGCCGGCACCTCGCACACCTACATCTACACGCTGGAGAAGGCGACGACCAAGGCCGACCTCAAGCCCGACAGCTGCTGGGACCTGAAGGCGCTGCAGGCCGAAGCGGCGGCGAAATAAGCCGCGCCGCCAGAACGCATCCCCGGGGTGGCCGGATTGTTCCGGCCACCTCTTTCCCATTGATGACAGCAGCAGCCGATGACTCTTCGTGAACGCCTCCAGGCCTGGCGCTACAATCTCGTGCCCGACCATCTGGTCGGCGAGATCCTGACCAAACGCTGGACCGACAACGCCATACCTTTCCTGGCGCTGGTGGCGACGCTCGGCGTGTTCGGCTCGATCATTCCGGGTTTCTTCAAGCTCACCTCGCTGCAGGAATCGACTCGCCAGCTGGGCGAGTTCTCGCTTGTGGTCATCGGCATGACCGTGGTGATGCTGGGCGGCGGCATCGATCTTGCGGTCGGCTCGATCTTCGCGCTGTCCTGTTTCTCCGCCGTCTACGTCTTCTTCATCCTCGAACAGTCGATCTGGCTGGCCTTGGCCGCGGCACTCTGCACGGGGCTCGTCTTCGGCGCCATCAATGGCTACCTGGTCGGCTATCTCAGGCTGCGCGCCTTCCTCACCACGCTGGTCACCTTCATTTTCGGGCGGGCGCTGTTCGACATCCTCGTCACCACCTATGCCGCCGACGTGCAGCTCTCCCAGGCGAGCTCCGGTGTGCTCGACTTCATCGGCGACGGCACGTTCTGGGGTCTGTCGGTCTCGGTCTGGCTGGCAATCGTCCTCGCCATCATCACGCATATCGCGCTGACGCGATCGCGCCCCGGCTGGCATGTGCTGGCGGTCGGCGGCTCCCGGCGCTCGGCGCATAATGCCGGCATCCGCGTGCGCCGCACCGTGTTCATGACCTATGTTTTCTCCGGCTTCTGCGCCTCGATCGGCGGCTTCCTCATCGCCTGCCGGTTGAGTGGGGCGGGGCCGGGCACCGGCCTCAATCTCGAGATCATGGCGCTGACGGCAGCAGTGGTCGGCGGCGTCAGCCTGGGCGGCGGACGCGGCTCGGTGGTCAAGGGCCTGATGGGCGCCATCATCGTGCTTACCATGACCAACGGCCTGATCCGGCTGGGCTACGGCACCGGCACCAACCAGATGGTGCTCGGCATCCTTCTGGCCGTCGCCGTCACCATCGACATCCGCTGGCTCAAGAACCGCCACAAGGTGCTGAACGAGGTCTATGTCGCGCCGGTCTACCTCAGGATGGGTGAGACGCAATCGGCCGCGCCAGGTTCCGGCACATCCTACGAGCTCGACAACCGGCTTTCGGCGGCGGATCATATCGGGCTCGGCGAGCTGGAAGGGCCCGAGGACGTGATCCTCGACCGCGACGACCATCTCTATTGCGGCACGCGCCATGGCGAGATCGTCCGCTTCTTCGCGCCTGACTATGTGAAGTCGGAAGTGTTTGCCCATATCGGCGGCTTCCCGCTGGGCCTGGCCTTCGACAAGGAAGGCAATCTGATCAGCTGTGTCGGCGCCATGGGGCTCTATTCGGTCTCGCCGGAGCGGGACGTGAAGCGCCTGTCGGCCGAGACGGCACGCTCCTGGACCTCGATCGTCGACGACGCAAGGCTGCGCGACCCGAACGATTGCGATATCGCGCCGGATGGCCGCATCTATTTCACCGATTCCACCAAGCGCTATGACGCCCACGATTGGGCCTTGGACTCGATCGAGAATCGCGCCACCGGCCGCCTTCTGGTCTACGACCCGAAGGACGGTTCGACCAAGACGCTGCTCGACGGCTATCGCTACACCAACGGCGTTTGCATGGCGCATGACGGCAAGTCGCTGTTCTTCGCCGAAAGCTGGGCCTGCCGCGTGCATCGTTACTGGCTGGAAGGACCGAAGGCCGGTACCGCCGAATGCGTCATCCGCGACATGCCGGGCTACCCCGACAACATCAACCGGGCCTCCGACGGCAATTACTGGATGGCCTGGCTCGGCATGCGCACCCCGAGCTTCGACCTGTCGCTGCGCCACCCTGATATGCGCAAGCGCATGACGCGGCGCCTGCCGCAGGACGAGTGGCTGTTCCCCAACATCAACACCGGCGGGGTGGTGAAGTTCAACGAGAAGGGCGGCATCGTCGAGACGCTCGGCGATCTTTCCGGCAACGCGCATCCGATGGTGACCTCGATGCGCGAGCACAAGGGTTATCTGTTCGTTGGCGGCATCCTCAACAACCGCATCGGGCGCTACAAGATCGCCGGCGCGGATCCGAACTGGACGAGCCCCGCTTCCTATTGGGGAGGCCAGCCATGATCCTCGATCCGATCCTGGATGTCTTCCGCGGCAAGGCCGTCACCATTCCGCCGCTCGACGGCGCCTTCCGGCCGAACACGCGGCTGGACGATGCTCCGGCTTTTGCCGCGCTGAACGAGCCGGACAATCTGGCGATAGCCGATAGCAGGCTGATGGTCTGCAGCGGCAACGCCGTCTATGCGATTGCCGCGGGGGTCGATCCGGGCGTGGTCGAGACCTTCGCGTCTCCGGTTACCGCGCTGGCGGTTTCGCCTTCAGGCGAACTGACCATCGGGCTGGAGAGCGGCAAGCTGATCATTGACGGCAAGGAGGTCGTGCTGCCGGGCGATGTCCGGTCTATCACCGCACTTGCTTACGGCGAAGACGGCACGCTGTGGCTGGCCAACGGCTCGGCCGAGCATGCGCCGTCGCAATGGGCCGCCGACCTGATGAAGAAGGGCGTGTCGGGCTCGCTGTGGAAGTGCGGGCCTGGCGCGATCGGCTTCCAGAAGGTCGCCGGCGACATCGCATTTCCCTATGGCCTTCATCCGGTCGGCGGGAATGTGGTGGTGTCGGAAAGCTGGCGCCATCAGCTGGTGCGCTTCGATGGCGCGACGGGCAACCGCTCGACCGTTCTGACACATCTGCCCGGCTATCCCGCCCGGCTGTCGCCGGCCAGCGACGGCGGGGCGTGGCTGACGCTGTTTGCGCCGCGCAACCGGCTGATCGAATTCGTGCTGCAGGAGACGCATTACCGGCAGGACATGCTGGAACAGGTGCCGCCCGCCTATTGGATCGCGCCGGCGCTGGCCTCCAACCGCAGTTTCCTGGAGCCGTTGCAATGCGGCGGTATCCGCACCATGGGCATCCACAAGCCGTGGTCGCCGAGCCGCTCCTACGGGCTGGTGGTCAAGCTCGACAAAGACATGCAGCCGCAATTCAGCCTGCACAGCCGCGCCAACGGCAAGCGCCACGGCATCTGCAGCGTGGCGGAGAAGGACGGCCGGCTGTTCGTCGCTTCCAAAGGCGGCGACTGCGTGCTGGCCCTCGACGTCGCTTCGGGAGGTTTCTGATGGAGCCGATCGTCCGCCTGGAAAACGTCACCAAGACCTATCGCGGCGTGCCCGCGGTGAAGAATGTCAGCTTCGAACTGCGCAAGGGCGAGATCCACGCGCTGCTCGGCGAGAACGGCGCCGGCAAATCGACGCTGACCAAGATCATCGCCGGCGTAGTCGACGCCACTTCCGGCAAGATGTTCCACAAGGGCATCGAGACGGCTTACGCCTCGCCGCATGCAGCACTCGAGGCCGGCATCGCCATGGTGTTCCAGGAAACCAGCCTGGTGCCGTCAATGACGGTGGCGCAGAATCTTTATCTCGGCGCCGAGAAATTCCTCAACCGGCTGCGCGGCACCTACATTTCGGCGCAGCAGTTCCTGCAGTCGCTGAATTTCCCGGTCGACCCCAACGCCATGGTGGCGACGCTTGGCGCGGCCAAGCGGCAGATGGTCGAGATCGCGCGCGCGGTCCACCACAATGCCGAGATCATCATCTTCGACGAGCCGACGGCGACGCTGACTCCGGAGGAAAAGCGGCATTTCTTCGCGCTGATCCGCCGGCTGAAGGCAAGAGGCGTCTCCATTGTCTTCATCAGCCACGCGCTGGAAGAAGCGCTGCTGATCGCCGACCGCATCACCATCCTGCGCGATGGCGAGCTGGTGACCACCGACGACACTTCGGCCTTCGACCGCGACAAGATCGTGTCGGCCATGGTCGGGCGCACGCTGTCGGGGCAGATCTACCGCCAGCGCGACGAGACGAAGCTGCGCAAGGCGGGCAAGAAGGTGCTGTCGGTGCAGGACATCTCGATGAGCAATGTCGTGCGCAACAATTCCTTCTCGATCTTCGAGGGCCAGATCACCGGCGTGTTCGGCCTGATCGGCTCCGGCCGCACCGAGACCTTCAAGATCGTGTCGGGCATTTACAAGCGCGATTTTCGGCGCGGTGGCGCGATCGAGCTCGACGACAAGCCGGTGCGCTATCTCGTGCCGAGCGAAGCTGTGGCCGACGGCATCGTCTACGTCACCGAGGACCGCAAGAGCGAAGGCATCTTCGAGACGATGGGCATCGCCGAGAACCTGTTCGGCGGACTGCTGGCGGCGGGCCGCGAAAAGGCCTGGGTGATCAACCAGCAGGAGATGCGGCAGCTCTCGGCCGAATGGACGAAGACGCTCAACATCAAGGCGATCAACGACAATGCCCGCGTCGTCGAGCTCTCCGGCGGCAACCAGCAGAAGGTGGTGATCGGCAAGGGACTGGTGCAGCAGCCGCGCATCGTCATCTTCGACGAGCCGACCCGGGGCGTCGATGTCGGCGCCATCGCCGAGATCCACCAGATCATCAACCGGCTGGCCGACGAAGGGCTCGCCGTCGTCGTCATCTCGTCCTACCTGCCGGAGATCATGAACCTTTCCGACCGCATCCTTGTCTGCCGGCAGGGCCGTATCGTCGAGGAGTTCTCGCCGGCGGAGGCGACGGAGGAGAAGATTATGTATGCGGCGGTTCATTAATTGTCAGGGCAAGGAATAATCGCATCGTTAGATCGAGCCACCCACGGAGATTAGCCGAGGCGTCCGTCCTTTCGTCATCCACGGGCGGAGCAAGGAGCGAAGCGACGCGCGCAGACCCTGGAATCCATTCCATGAACTCGCGCGAGGGGTGCAGCGGAGCAGAATTCTGGACCGTCG
>NZ_VFTH01000049.1:0-7008 GCF_006439375.1 Mesorhizobium sp. B4-1-1 | reverse complement strand
CGGCCGCGCGAGCTGGCGAACGTCATCGCGCCATCGGTAGTCTCCGCGATCCGCAGCGAGATCAGGAACTCGCGCGACCTCATGGTCGACGCGCTCTACCCGATCACGGGCAGGCTGGTCAGCGCGGCCGTGGCGAACGCTTTCAAGGAACTCGTCGCGCGGCTGGAGCAGCGCCTCAACGCCCTGACATCGACGGAGCTGTGGATCGGGCGCGTCAAGTCGCTGGCGACCGGCCGGCCGATCAGCGAGTTCGTTCTGGCAAACGCCAGCCCGCCGCGCGTCAACCGGCTGCTGATGATCGAGCGCGGCAACGGCCGCCTCGTCGCCGACTGGAAGCGCGAAGAAACCTCCGACGAGCGGGCCGACCTGCTGAGCGCGATGGTCGCGGCGATCCTGGAATTTTCCGTCCAGGCCCTGGCAGGAGAAGGCAACCTGCAGCAGCTCGATTTCGGCGGACGCGAGATCGTGCTTCGCGCCTCGCCCCGGTTCATCCTGGCCGCGGAATGCATCGGCCCCCTTCGCCCCGCCGACAATGACAGGATCAATTCGCTTTTCTTCGACACGATCGAGAGCATGGATCGCGGCCTCGACTGCGACGCCGCCATGCTGGCTGCGCTGGCCGCCTCCATCGAAGCCGGTCCGGCTGCCGAACCCGAACCGCGTCGGGGCGCAAAGGTCGTCCTGTTCGTGCTCGCGGCTCTCGTCGCCGCCGGGCTGGCATGGCTGGCGAGCGTCTATTTGACCCGCACGATGCTGGAGCGGCGCGCCAACGATGCGCTCCAGGAACTGGCCGGCAAGGAACCGCTGCTGGAATCTTTCCCGTTGCGGCTGGATTTTGACCACCGCAATCGCAGCGTCTCGGTCTCCGGCATAGAGCCAAGCCAGGTGCAGACGGCTCCGCTGGTCGACGCCCTGGCCGAGGCCGCGGCGCCCTATCGGGTCGTCGGCCGGATCGGCGTCGTGCCGGGCACGGAACAATTGGCAGCGCTCAGCGCCGACATCGACGCCCTGCGGCAATCGGTGACCGGCCTCCAGGCGGGCATCGACGAAAACCGCCGGGCGATCGCCGAACTGCGGCAATCTCTTGCCGATGTGCAGAAATCCGCGGGCGAGACCGGCGAAGCGGTTGCCGGTCAGCGGCAGGCTCTCGCAGGTTTGCAGGCCCGCATCGATCAGACGCGCGGGCTGAGCGAAGAAGCGCTGCAATCCCTTGCCGGCCTGCGGGCGGGCATCGATGAAACACGCGCGGCGATCGCCGGGGAGACAAAATCCAGGAACCAGCAGTACGACGCCCTGCAATCGATAGCCGACAGCCCGGCCGAGCGGCTCAACCGCTTCATGGCCTCGACGGCGATTTTCTTTGGCAACGCCGACACTTTTGCCGATGACAAGGCGGCGGACCAGCAGTTTCGCGATCTGGCAGGGCTGCTTGCGGGCAACGATCTGAGAATCCGTGTCGTAGGGCACGCGGACGATACCGGAACGGATGTCGCCAACCGGACGGTTGCCCGCAAGAGGGCCGACCAGGTGGTGCGAAGATTGACCGCGCTCGGCATCGAGCCGTCGCGATTGTTTGTGGTTTCGCGCTCGTCGTCGCTTCCGATTTCCGACGTGCCGAGCGAAGGCAACCGCCGCGTCACCTTCGAAACCGTGTTCCGCGCCGAGCGCCCTCAATGATGCTCAGCGCAAAGGTCATGCTGCTTGGCGATATGGGTGTGGGCAAGACATCCATCATGTACCGTCTCGTGCACGATCGTTTCGACGGCGAATACAAATCGACGCTCGGCGTCGAGGTGCTGAGCTACGATGTTCCGGCCGATCCGGTTCGCGGAGGCGACGCGGCGCGGCTTGTGCTGTGGGACACCGACGGCGATTTCGGGACGCGTATTTTCGACACCGTTTACGTTACCGGCGCGTCGGCCGCGATCGTCGTGTCGGACGTGACGCGCCCGCAAACCGTGACGCGCATGGTCGAGCTGGTCCGCAGCTTCGAGGCGCGATTTCCAGGCAGGCCATACCGGGCCCTCGTGAACAAGATCGATCTCGCCGAAGCCCCCGGCAGCGCCGAAGAGATCGGCCAGCTGCCGCGATCGAGCGTCAAGTTCGTGAGCGCCAAGAACGGTGAGGGAATCGTCGATGCCTTTGCCGAGCTCGCCGAAACAATACGGCGTCGGCAGTTGTAGGCGAAGTGCAGCCGCGAGGACTTAACTCCGACACCCACTCCGTACCAGTCAGTCTCACGGCGCGCGGTCGGCCGCGCGCCGAAATGGCATAATCGCCACGTGTACCAGCTCTGTAAGGATCAGCGTCCGAAAAAAGGCGCGGCGATCTGCCTGCGGCTACTCCTGGAAAAATCTGACGGCCTTATGGATCGAGATGAAGCTGATGGAAATCCTCTCGGGAGCCCATTCATAGAGCGCTGGGTGGCGCGACAGTCTCAAACCTCTACGTCCACCAGAAATTTCATCAACTTGTCCAACAGTTCCAATAACCACCACCAAGTACTTGGTCAGCGGTCGTATCCAAGAAATGATCGTAATCGGTATGACTTTCGTCATCATCGCTCATGACTTTCGGTAGGTGTCGTCATCTCCCCAACCGTTCTATCGCTGTGAGAGTAGCTATCTGGCAGGCCGGGAGTTTTGGTCGGGCCCTGAGCTACGCAGAACGGTCGGGTAGCTGCGATGAACATTCGAACAAGCTGGCCCAGGGACTCGCATGCTCGGCACCAGAGCGTGCAAACGCCGGCTCCATCCAGGGAGCAAACTGCTGGCGCTGGAGGGTCGACTAGCGCCGGTTTTCCGGTTGAAGAAATCCACGGTTTTGGCGCACTCGCTTCCTGCAGGACTCTCCGGACGAGCGCTGGCCGCAGCTGGGAAAAAGTGTACCTGTCCACACAGATTGAAGATCCCAATGGCGTGGCCTTTCCGGCCAGCCCGCATCTTTTCATCAGGCTGACAACATCCGGATCCGCCAAAACCGTCTCCAACATCGGCGGACGCGAATACAGTGCGAACAGCCGCCCCGGGCAGTTGGATGTTGTCGCCCCCGGCCAGCCAATCCAACTGGGATGGGATAGACGCGTCCACACGACGCATCTTTATCTGCATGCCTCCCTTCTGGCCGAAATTAGTGCTGATTTCGAAAGCCATGGCCAGCCCATCGGGATCCTGAGCGGGTTGGCATTGACGGATCCGCTGCTCGAGTGGCTCGCTACCGAGATCGACCAGGCGCTGGAGCTCGACGCCGAAGGATTGTATCCTTACGTGATACATCTCGCACGGGCCGCGGTGGGCCGGGTTTTGTGCAGGTATTCGAGTTTATATCTCTATCAGGCAGGTGAATTTTCAGACAAAAAGCTTGGAAAAAGGCAGCTTTCGTCCTTTCATCAAATTATCGAAGCCAGAATGCAGCAGAAGCTTTCTCTATCCGATTTGGCGGAAGGGAGTGGGTTGTCGACGAGTCACTTTGCTCATCTTTTCAAGAACGCTACCGGCAAGACGCCATATCAATATCTTCTGGAGAGTCGGATTCAGCGCGCACGCTACCTGCTGGCGAGAACTTCAATGCCGATCGTGCAGATAGCCACGGAATGCGGATTTGCCGACCAAGTGCATTTTAGCAGAGCCTTCTCGAAAGTTGTCGGCCAGCCGCCAGGTGCATTCCGTAAAGCTTCAGTCAGCTAAAGCGCCTTCCAACTCGTTCGATCTGCGCGATATGCGGGCAGCCGCCCGCAACATCGATGAACGCTCGGAACCGAAGGATCCGGTGGAGCTAAATTGCGGCCCTCCAGGCGGAAAATACGAACCCATTGCAGACGGTGAATGCATCGCATGAGGCGCCTTGAGCACCTTTGCAGTGCAGACTGCGGGTGAAATGCTGTTGGGCGGCCGGACAACCCGATCCGGCCGCCCAACAGGACGTTGGGCGATTGCAGCGATCACGAGCGACGCTAAGGGCGGAAAATAGGCACAATGAAAAGGCCGCCCGAAAGCGGCCTTTCCTTGAAGGGGCAAAAGCTGGACCGAACTACTTGGCATCCTTCTTTACAGTCGCCTTCGGCGAAGCGGTGGTTTCGAGCCCGTTGTCCTCGGCCATCAGTTCTTCCTTGCTCACCTTCTTGTCGGTGACGGAAATCTGGCCGAGCAGGCGGTCGACCACCTTGTCCTCGAACATCGTCGCACGCAGCGTTCGCAGCGCCTCGGGATTGGAGTTGTAGAAGCCAAGCGCCGCCTGCTGCTGGTTGGCCGGGAAGCGATGCACCTGCTCGAGCACGCCGCGCTGCAGCTCCTCGTCCGATACCGAGATGCTCTCCTTCTTACCGACCTCGACTAGGATCAGGCCGAGGCGAATGCGACGTTCGGCAAGATGCATGGCGTCGGCACGCGCTTTCTCCTCGGTCGTGCCCTCGTCGGCGAAGGTGCGACCTGTCGCCTTGAGATCCCGGCTGACCTGTGCCCAGATGGTGTTGAACTCAGCCTCTACCAACTGCGAGGGCACCTCGAATTGATAGGAAGCGGCGAGCTGGTCCAGCAACTGCCGCTTGACCTTCTGGCGCGCTATCGAGCCGAACTGGTTCTCGATCTGGCCGCGCACGACTTCACGCAGGCGCCCCAGCGACTCCAGGCCAAGCGCCTTGGCGGTCCCGTCGTTGATCTCCAGCTTGCCAGGCTTCGCCACTTCCTTGACGGTGACGTCGAAGGTCGCTTGCTTGCCGGCCAGACTGGCGATCTGGTAGTTCTCCGGGAAGGTCACGGTGATCTTCCTCTCATCGCCTGCCTTGGCGCCGATCAACTGGCCCTCGAAGCCCGGGATGAAATCCTGGGCGCCGAGTACCAGCGGCTGGTTGGCGCCAGTCCCGCCGGAAAAGGCTTCTTCGATCTTGCCGACATAGTTGATCGTCACGCGGTCGCCTTCGGCGGCTCTGCTGGCGGCAGGCTTGTAGGTGCGAGCCGCTTCGGCGACACGCTTGACCTGCTCGTCGATCTCGGATGCCGGCACATCATAGACCGGGCGCGTTATCTTGATGTTGGCGAAGTCCTTGATATCGATCGCCGGAACAACCTCGCGATTCAACTGAGCCGTGCCTGCGACATCGGCCGCAAGGGTACTGGCGGCTGCACCGCAATCCTTGGAGGCACCGCCAGCCGAACTGCATGCCGTGTTGGCAAGCTGTTCACCTGAGCCAGCTTTGGAGGCACCGCCAGTTGGATTGCTGGCCGCGTTGGCAAGCATGCCAGCCGAGCCGGTACCGACGCCAGCGGCCGCACTCTTGGAGGCACCGCCAGCCGGATTGCCGTCCGCATAGGCAAGCAGGCCACCATAGGCAAGCAAGCCGCCTGAGCCGCCCGCCGTACCATTGGAGGCACCACCAGCCGTGTTGGCAAGCAGGCCGTTCGAGCCAGCGCCGCTGCCACCGGTCGCACCATTGGAGGCACCGCCAGCCGAATTGCCAGCCATGTTGGCAAGCAGGCCATTTGAGCCGCCGCCGATGCCGCCGTTCGGAGCACCTCCAGCCGCATTAGCAAGCAGGCGAGTTGAGCCGGCACCGCCGGTCGCACCGTTGGAGATACTGCTGGTCGAGTCAGCGTCGACGACGGACCTGGCAGGGCTGCGGCTGTCCGAGAGGACGACCAAACCAGCGAGCGAATTGCCGCAGTGAGCGCCGCCCTGGGTTGAAGTGTCGCAGTCGATGTTTCCCAGGACGCTCCCGATGACCCCATCGCCGGTGCCGCCGCCGCCAGTGCCGCCACCACCACCAGTGCCGCCACCGCCAGTGCCACCACCACCAGTGCCGCCACCGCCAGTGCCACCTCCGCCGAGGCCACCGCCGATCGAGCCGATAATCCCGCCGACTAGGCCGCTAGCGCTCCCGATCAAACCGTTCACGGCGCTGGCCAGTGCGCCGACGGCACCGCCGATCGAGCCGACCGCGCCATTTGCGGCATTGGTTAGCGAGCCGACTGTGCCATTAGCTGTGCTGCCCAGCGAGCCGACTGTGCCACCGAGCGTGCCGCCAGCACCACCTGCGCCGTTCAGGGCAGTGCCCAGCGAGCCAGTCGCGCTGCCGAGCGTACCGCCGGTATCACCTGTACCGCCAGCACCACCGGTCGCGCCGTTCAGGGCAGTGCCCAGCGAGCCAATCGCGCTGCCGAGCGTACCGCCGGCATCACCTGTACCGCCAGCACCACCGGTCGCGCCGTTCAGGGCAGTGGCGAGTGAGCCGAGCGTACCGCCGGCATCGCCAGCACCGCCCGTCGCAACATTCAGGGCGTTGGCCAGGGCACCAACGGCGCCGCCGAGCGTGCCGCCGGCACCACCGGCTCCGCTGATCGCGCCGTTCACGGCGTTCCCGAGTGAGCCGACCGTGCCACCGAGCGTGCCTCCGGTACCACCGGCTCCACCAACTGCTCCGTTCAGCGCAGTACCCAGCGAGCCGACCGCGCCATTGGCAGCGCCACCAAGCGAGCCGACCGTTCCGCCGAGCGAACCGCCGATGCCACCAGCACCGCCGACTGCTCCATTGACGGCGCTGGCCAACGAGCCAACCGCGCCGTTCGCGGCACCGCTAAGCGAGCCAACCGTGCCGCCGAGCGAACCACCGATGCCGCCGGCACCACCGACTGCTCCGTTGAGGGCATTGCCCAGGGCACCAACGGCACCACCGAGCGTGCCTCCGGTACCACCGGCTCCACCAACTGCTCCGTTCAGCGCAGTACCCAGCGAGCCGACCGCGCCGTTGGCAGCGCCACCAAGCGAGCCGACCGTTCCGCCGAGCGAGCCACCGATGCCACCAGCACCGCCGACTGCTCCATTGAGCGCATTGCCCAGGGCACCAACGGCACCACCGAGCGAGCCGCCGGCACCGCCGGCTCCACCGACCGCACCGTTCACGGCGCTACCCAGGGCACCAACAGCGCCACCGAGCGTACCACCGGCACCGCCAGCTCCACCGATCGTGCCGTTGACGGCGCTGGCCAACGAGCCAACCGCGCCGTTGGCAGCGCC
>NZ_VFTH01000048.1:0-8715 GCF_006439375.1 Mesorhizobium sp. B4-1-1 | reverse complement strand
GGCTTCGGATCCGTTCGCGGATGCGGCTCCATCCGCGGCTTTTGCAGCTTGCTCGGCGCCTTTCATGTTCTTTCCTCCAGTTGTCCAACCCGCCGCCGTGGAAAGTTACCACGATGAGCTATACCAACTCTTAAAATCACTTTACGGCGATTGACCTATACCGATCAGCGGCTGGCGCTGTATCCATCGTGATCTCAACGACCGGTATGCTGCCGGTCCGCCCTTGCTCTTTTACCGCATACACCAAGCTGACCCCCTGCGCCGAGGAATATGACCTCCATCGTTGTCGATCCTGACGGTCGTCAGGTGCCCAGCCCGCCGAAACGTCTTAGCCATCCATCGGTAAACCTGCGAGGCAACAGCAGGCTGTTCTTATGACATGAGATTTCGATCGAAGTTTTTCGACAGTCTTCAAATGCAAAGTGTATTGTCAGGCGACCGTCAAAACAGTGACCTCAATCTCCTTGCCGAAGCACCGGCTGGCGCCGGCGGCTACCAGGGTGTGCTCGCCATGGTGCAGAAGTCGAGTCTCGGCGCCCCGCGTCGAATCCTGACTCAGTGCCCAACTCCGCAATTTCCAGTACCCCGCCACCGGCAAGCCAGTGCGGATGGCGTGAATGTTATCCTCTCGACCGGGTCAAACTCAGATCGGTTCAAATCACTTCACTGCCCAGATGGCCAGTTCGGTCCGGTTCTTGGCGCCGCACTTCTCGAGGATCGTGCTGACGTAGTTCTTGATCGTCCCCTCGGCCAAATGCAGTTGGGCGCCGATTTCGCCATTGCTCTTGCCTTCGACGATCAGTTTGAGGATTTCGTTCTCGCGCGCGGTGAGGTCGCCGCGCAACGGCGCGCTCGCCGGGGCGTGGCGCGGACGCAATCGCTTGAATTCCTCGAGAATTTTTGCGGCGACA
Organism: Mesorhizobium sp. B4-1-1; assembly: GCF_006439375.1. Lineage (NCBI taxonomy): Bacteria > Pseudomonadati > Pseudomonadota > Alphaproteobacteria > Hyphomicrobiales > Phyllobacteriaceae > Mesorhizobium > Mesorhizobium sp. B4-1-1. The sequence goes on along the minus strand of NZ_VFTH01000048.1, from coordinate 7,804 downwards.
CCGGGTGAAAGCGCGGATTGGCCGTTCGCCACGGTGCGGATCGTCGCCGCGATCTCGTCGATCCTCGAGTCCTTCAGCAGATATGCCTTGGCTCCGGCGCTGACAGCCTCGAAAATCAGCTCGTTGGTCTCGAACGTGGTCAGGACCACGATGCCGGTTTCCGGAAATTCGCGCAGGATACGCTGGGTCGCCGTGACGCCATCGGCGCGCGGCATTTGCAGATCCATCAAGACGACGTCCGGACGGTACCGGCGCGCGAACTCGATCGCCTGCTCGCCGTCGGCCGCGGCGCCGACAATTTCGAAATCGTCGTTTTGCTGGGCAAGCAGCGTGGCAAGGCCTTCCCGGATCAATGTCTGATCCTCGGCGATCAGCACGCGTATCCTTTCGGATTTCAGGCGCGGATCGGTCATCTTGCTGCACCCCCAGCTTTCTACGCACCCACGACGCCGGACCGGTCGCTCGTTGCCGACACGGTCAGGGGAAGGGATGTCCGAACCAGCGTGCCCGCCCCTGGCGCGCTTTCCACCGCGCATTGTCCTCCCGCGAGCTCGGCGAATTCGGCCATTCCAACCAGCCCGAAATGTCCCTGTCTGGGGACGGTCCCGTCAAAGCCGCGCCCGTCGTCGCGGACATCGACGATGAGCCTTGCGCCAGCTTCGGCTCTTTCCACGACCGCGTCGAACCGGACCCGTCGCGCCTTCGCATGCGCCTCGACGTTGCGCAACGCTTCGCCGAGGATGCGCCGAATCGTCGACGCGTGATCCTGCAGCCCGGGGCGGGCTGCGTCAGCGATTTGCGTGGAAACCTCGATGCCGGTCTGCTGCGCGAAGTCCGACAGCATCTTCTCGACATCCGAACCCGGTTCGAGGTCGTCGGGCATCCTGAGCCGGGCGATGGCGTCGCGCGCCCGCGCCAAGCCGGTTATCGCGGCTTCCTCGGCAACCGCGAGCCCGTCCGAAACACGGGCTGGATCGGTCGCCAGGAAATGCCGTGTCAGCCGGATTTGCGTCAGCAGCGCGACGATCGAATGCACGAGCGTGTCGTGGAGGTCGCGCGCCAGGCGAAGGCGCGTGCGGGCGAGCGAGGCGAAGCGCACCTCGGAATTGGCGGCTTCGAGCTGCTGCTCCATCAAGCGTCGGGCGCGCCGCTCGCTTTCGAACATGATCTCGGCCTGGCGCGCCGTGAAGTCGGGCATCGCGATCACGACATAGTGCGATCGATCGCCATTCCACAGGATGACCGCGGTGACGGGGCGGTCCAGCCCCGGCAATTCGGCCCGAACGCCCGACAAGGCGATCAGATCGCGGCGTCCCGCGGACAAGGCCGCCATCTCGGCCTCCATCCCGACCAGGAGCGTGCACAGGCAGCAGTCCGCTCCAAGGGCGGGGAGCCACTCGACCAGGCGCCCAACTTTTTCCTGAACTGTCCTGTCGGCCCGCAAAACAGCAAGCCCGATGACTTCCGCTTGCGCGGCCGGCAGTAATTCTGTGCCGATATCGATCATTCGTTCTCGCAAAAACAGCCGCAGGGCGCGGCAGTCCACTTTGACGTAAGCCCGAACCGGCCGCAAACGAATATGACTTTCGTCATCATCGCCCCTGACTTTCGGCAGATGTGCTCTTCAACGCGAAAAGCTAGATTGAAACAGATCAATATTGGTTTAATGCTTTAAAATGACACGGCCCTCTCATTTTACGGCGACCCTTACGGCTTCCAGAGCCGATTTGCGGCGATTGCTGCGAAGGGAGAATATGGAAGCGACTTCGTCGTCAATCGACTTTCCGATATTGGCGATCTTCGTCGCCTCAGTCGTATTAGCGACAGTCTCGCTGATCTTTGTGCTGCTGATGATCACGTAGGGACCGTTTTGAGATCGGCTTTGCCCGGTTTCGTCTGAGGCTGGGTACCCCAAGGGCATTTTGCGAGCGCAATTGAAGGGAAACGGACATGGCGCGGCCGCGCATCAATGGTCCGCAGCGTGCGGCAAACAACCCCAACTATCCCGACGATTGTCGGCAAGCTTTGGAGCCGCATTTCCAAAGCCTTCTCATGGCTGCCGCAAGGGCGGGCTGGGCGCCGGCCGAAATCACTCGCGCGTTGTTGGTGATGGCCGCCGATAGTTACTATGCCCATGCGCCCGAAGATGATCCCCTAGCGTTTCGCATAGCTAGTGAAAGGGAAACGGGCGCCGTCAAAGCGCCCTTGGGATAGGACATGAGGTTCGTGAGCGGGAGAATTCCGGGCAGTCACGCTTTTGGCAGGCTGTGAATAACCTGCACGTCTTGATTGCACGACGCGGCACTTGGCGCAAAGTGCATTTATGGCGGCGGCTGAATCGGTTCTGTTTGAAATGGCGGTCGGAAATGTCCGATCGCTGCCGTTGGGCTTTGCAGAAAAAGCAACCGAAATCGCCCGTCAGACATCAGGTCGGCTGCTGTTCGAAATCCGCCTGGACGGTGATGCGCACTATCAGCGGGTTGCCGCCATAAGCTATGCGCGTGGAGAGATAGGCATACTCGTCTTGGACAAGGACGGCGCGTCCGTCAGGTCCAGTATCGCCGGTGGCGGCTTCGCCAGCTTTATCGAACCATTGGAATGCTGGAGTAACCTGCCGCTTCGGGACCAGGCAAACAATGATATCCGGGGACACGCAATCCTTTTCATAGCAGCCCTGCGCAATGCCGGCTGTGCGCCTCTCCGCTAGGCTTTGAATGAAAGTTGCCTGTGGATATTGCCGATCCGTTTGGGGCTCGTGTCAGCATATTCCGGGCGCCGACGATGGAGACAGCATTGTACAGCGATTTTCCGGCCGTACGGCTGCATCTCGACAGAACCTACCGGTATCTGCGCGGGAATGACGAAACGAGCCGGGCGACGGCCCGCCCGCATTATTGCGCACGCATTTGTTTGATCTCTTCCTTCGATACTTTCGACCCCTGATCGCCCCAGGTTTCGCGCATCCAGTTCACGAGGTCAGCCAACTGGCGGTCATCCAGTTGGTCGGCGAAACTCGGCATCGGCTGCATGCGTTGCAGCCCGGGAAAGCGCTGGGCCGGGATCCCATCGGCTATAGCACGCACCAAGTTTCGAGCGCTGGTCAATCTCAGCGATGCGTTGGTGGCAAGTGGTACTACAACATGCGGGATGCCCTGGCCGTCGATGCCATGGCAACCGGAGCATAGCGCGAGATAGGTGGGTCTTGCCGACGCCACGAGTTCGGGGGCGACCTCGACCGGCGGCGATGGAGCCGGCGCCTGTCCCTTCGACACGTCGTCGAGATCGAACAGATAGGCCGACAGGGCGTTGAGATCGCCGGGGGTCATATATTGCGTCGAGAAATGCACGACCTCGAACATCTGGCCCGTCATCGCGCCCTGGGCCGAAATGCCCGACTTCATGAAAGCCGCCAGCACCGAAGGACCGAAGCCCATCCGCGTCAATCCATCCTTGGTGATGTCAGGCGCGTGAGCGCCCTCGAACTCTGAACCCTGGAGATAGGCGTTTTGCCTCATTCCTTGCACAACATTGCGCGGCGTATGGCATTCGCCGCAATGGGCGAGCGCGTCCGTCAGATAGCGCCCGCGATTCCAGTCGGCCGAGCGCGCCGGCTCCTCGAGCGTGACATGGGAGGACAGGTTGACGAGATTCCAGAATGTGAGGCTCTGGCGGATGTTGAACGGAAAGCCGAGCTCGTTTTGCCTGTTCGCGACCTTCATCGGTTCGCGCGTCATCAGATAGGCATAGACAGCATCGACATCCTCTGGCGTCATCTTGCGGTAAGAGGCGTAAGGCATGGCCGGGTAGAGATGGCCGTGCTTGCCCACGCCGTCACGCACGGCCCGATGGAATTCGGCGCGGGTCCAACCGCCGATGCCGCCGTCCTTGTCCGGCGAAATGTTGGTCGAATAGATGGTGCCGAAGGGCGTCTCGAATGGCAGGCCGCCAGCCCAGGGCGCGCCGCCCTTGGCGGTGTGGCAGGCATAGCAGTCGGCCGCCACGGCGACATAGGCACCACGCTTGGCGAGCGTCTTGATCTGGTCGGCAGTCAACGGCTGGTCAATGTCCTTCCCGACGACGCTTTTCTCGAACAGGCCAGCGAAAATCACGCCCGCAACGACCGCCCCCAGCACGATCGCGCCGGCCATGGCCCAGAGCAGTTTTTTCATCATGACCGCGCTACGCTTTCACCAAACCGGGTGTTTTGAGCGCGAGATCTCGCACCGCCTCGAAGTAGCGCACATAGCCGGTACAGCGGCAGATGTGCTTGCCGAGCCCATCCGTGATGGCCTGATCGAGTTCGGCGCGGGGCACGGGCTTGCGCTTGAGCTGGTCCATGAGAACGGTCGCCGCGGTCACGAAACCGGGCGTGCAATAGCCGCACTGGAAGGCAAAATGCTCGATGAAGGACTGCTGGACCGGCGACAGTTCCATGATCGCGCCGCTCGCGTCGCGCCTGGCATGACCTTCGACCGTGCGCAATCTCTTGTCCGCGAACCAATGCGCACCGGTGATGCAGGTGCGCATTTCACCGAGCGAGCCGTCCTCCTGCTCCACGATCACGGTGCAGGCGTGGCAGATGCCCTGGCCGCAGCCCATGCGCGAGCCCGTCAGGTTGAGATACTCGTGGAGGAAGTCCTGCATCATCATCGCTTCGGGCACGTCGATCGGGCCGACGGGCTTGTCGTTGATGGTGAGCGAGAGCTGCTTTGACACCAGTGTCATGCCAGCGCCTCCAGGATCTTGTCCGAAGTGATCGGCAGGCGGTAGAACCGCTTGCCGGTGGCGTGTGCGACGGCGTTGGCGATGGCTGGGACGACCGCGATCATCACCACCTCAGCCATGCCCCTCGGCGGGTCCGTCTCGGACAGTGCCGGCAGGATATCGACGGTCTGCGACCACACGGCGACATCCTCTGCCATGGGAAGCTCGTAGCGGTTCCAGTTCCAGGTCCCGTCGCCGGGGCCGTCCTCGTAGAGTGGCAGATACTCCTTGAGCGCATGGCCGATGCCCATGGCAAGGCCGCCCTGGATCTGGCCGGATACCAGTTCCGGTACGATCTGCCTGCCGCAGTCCATGATGGAATGATGCGAAAGCAGAGTGACGTCGCCGGTTGCGGTGTCGACGACCACCTCGGCAAGGGTGGCCATGGGCGTATAATAGGTCACGCCGGCATTGTTGCGCTGAACAGGCGGGTAGAAAACCGTTTTGCGGTCCACGAACTGCCAGCCGTCCAGTGTCATGAGCGCTTTGCGTTCGTCGGGCGCACCCTCGCCATATCGGACTGCCAGCGCGTCGATGGCGAAGCGATATTGTCCGGCTGAGCCGAGATCGAACTCCGCTTCGGCCCATTGCCAACGATTGAAGGTGTGGACGGTCACACCCGTGACGAACCCCTGCCGATGCGCCTCCGCCGCGATCTCCGCAAGGGAGAGGGGCTGCAGGCCCGCGGCGTTGACCATCCCGCCGGCGAGCCGCAGGTCGTCGCGCCGCACCGTCTCCGGCGCCATCTGGCCACCGCCGATGCCGCGCGACCACAGCGCCTGTGCCGCCGGCCAGATGGCAAGGTCGATCAAAGCTCGCGCCGCCTCGCGCGTGGCGTGGCCGAGATAATAGACGCTGTTGGAAGCGCTCATCGGCGAAGTGAACGAGGGAGTCCATCGCGGATTGAGCTTTCGCTGGTCTTCCTCCGACTGCGACAAGGTATAGGGCTGCTCGGTGGTTTCGAGCGGCATCTGCGCCCACCGGACCTTGCCGTATTCGGTCTCGTCCGGCGCCACGCCGAGGATATCGGCCACCATGATGGCCTGCGAGGTGGTCGCGCCGGTGCCGATCTCGTGCGCGACATGCGCGAGCTTCACGCGTCCTTCGGCATCGAACTCGATCGTGGCGAGCGCAGCCTCCGCTCCCGTGCCGTAGTCCTTGTGCACATGACCGTAGCCGACGCCGTATTTCTTGCCGGGATTGGACGCTTCGAAAGTCGCCTTCTTCTTCGCGCGCTCGCTCCACAGCGGATGTTCGCGCGCCCTGGCAATGATCTCCTCATGGCGCATCGCACCGGCCGGTATGGCGCCTTGCGTGTTCTTCATGCCCGAGCGCAACACATTCCTCAGCCGCAGATCCATCACATCCATGCCGAGCAACTCGGCAATCTCGTCGACCATCATCTCCGTCGCCGACATGGTTTGCAGGGTGCCATAACCGCGTGTCGAACCGGCATCCACGGCGCGCGAGGCTACCGTTGCCGCCGAGAAGTCGCTCTTCGGCAGGTAGTAGATCGATTGCGCCGCAGTCGCCCCGACAGCACCAACGGAGGCCGAGAAATTCTCGCGTCCGCCGCCGTCGTTCTTGTAGGTGCCGGTCATGGCGCGGAACTGCCCCGTCTTGCGGTCGACCACCAGCACGTTGTCCATCCAGAAGGCGTGGCGCTTCAATCCCATCTGGAATTGCTCGTAGCGGTCGTTGGCAAGCCGCACCGGCCGACCCTCGCCGTAGAGGCCCGCCAGCACGCAGTAGAAGGGAAAGATGGCGTGGTCCTTCGTACCGTAGCCGACGGTATAGCCGACCTGGAGATCGACTTCCTTGAGAGGGTACTTCGACTTCGACACCATGTGAGCCGCAACCTCGGCGACTTCGTAGGGCGACTGTGTCGCGATCATCGCATGCAGGACACGGGTCGCCGGATCGTACCAGATATTGCCGTTGTCGGCCTCCATGGCCGAGGCATCGGTCGACTGGGAGAAGAAGCTGCGCTTCAAAACCAGCACGTCGTCGCCGGCGGTTGCAATCTCCCGTTCGATTTCGAGCGCGGCGGCCATCCCGCGCGCCATTGCGTCGCCATTACCAGCTGCCGGCCATTGCGGATCATCGCCTTTGAAGCCTGCGCGAATGACCGTGTCCTTCAGTGATGAAAATCGATCCTCGGCATAGGGATCGCCACTGTCGATGCGGATATAGCGCGTCGCGGAATAATTGGCCGGCGTGGTGGGGGCTGCCTTTCCGCCATAGCGCACGACCGTGTCGTCGAAGCGCACCATACGCTTGGCCGCGTCGTAGCGAGCGAAGTCGTGATAGATCAGCAGGGCTACAGGCTGGCCGAGCAGGCGCGCCGTTTGCTCCTTCGGCACCAGGAAAACGTCGCCGTAGAAACCTGGCACCGGAATCTCGACGCCATCCGCGACGAGGTCCTCATGCATCACCACCCGGTCCGGCTTGAGGTCGTCGCCCAGCACCTTGAGATCGATCCTGGCGAATGCCTGGTCCGTTCTGGTCGCATGCAACAGAAAGGCATGCGATTGTTCCTTCGGCCATCCTTCGAGATCGCGGGCGCGGTAGTCGCGCGTGAACGCCTTTTCGCCAGTAACTTTGGCCATGGCGTCGAGGCGGTATTTCGGCTTGGCGTGGCCGTTCAGCCAGTCAGGACCCGGTCGTGGCGGCGTCTCGATCAACTGCGCCTCGGCCCTGGAAGGAAGGAATGAAATATTGATCGCAACGCCGGCGACGGCGCTCGCCTTCAGGAAATCCCTGCGCGAAAGGGCCGCTTTCATGACACTGCCTCCGTAAAGTTCTCGGGTCGCCCCATAAATTGCCTTCTACATCATGGCCCGTCCTACAGCATGGCCCGTCGCGAGCAACCGCGCTCTCCGAGAGTTACCAAGATGCATGGACGACGATCCATCAACTTTCAACATCAATCCGCGCCACCTCTTTCCGGGATCGAACAGTTGAGGTTGCCAGCTTGTTGATCATGTCCTGGGTGATGAGGCAGATGCCTTTCTCCGACACGCGAAAACGCTTGGCGTCG
>NZ_VFTH01000047.1:0-9716 GCF_006439375.1 Mesorhizobium sp. B4-1-1 | reverse complement strand
CTAGGGCGGAGCAAGGAGCGAAGCGACGCGCGCAGACCCTAGAATCCATGCCGTGACATTGGCCATAGAATGCAACGACCCAGAATAGCCGTTGGTAGTAGCGCCAGGTAAGATCGCCACGTGACAGGCTACGTCTACATGACCGCGAGCCAGAAAGGCGGCACGATCTATATCGGCGTCACCAATGATCTTGCTCGCCGTATGCCCGAGCATAAGACCGGCCAGGGCTCCACGTTCACCAGCCGTTACGGCGTGCAGCGCCTCGTCTGGTACGAAGAGCATTTCGACATCACCGATGCCATCCAGCGTGAGACGTCATTGAAGCGCTGGCCACGCCAATGGAAGGTCGAATTGATCGAGAAGACCAACCCTGAATGGTTCGAGCTGTTTCGCGGGATCGGCTGGTGAGCGTTCTGGACCGTGGCGGCTCTCAACCGTCATGGCATGGATTCTAGGGTCTGCGCGCGTCGCTTCGCTCCTTGCTCCGCCCTAGAATGACGAAGGAGGCGCCGGCGCGAGGCCCCCTCTCTGTCCTGCCGGACATCTCCCCCTCAAGGAGGGAGATTGGCAGCTTCGACGCTGGCACCTTTTCTGCAACATTGGTGATTGGCGAAAGCCGGCGTGACATCTGATCTCCCCCCTCGAGGGGGAGATGCCCGGCAGGGCAGAGAGGGGGGCGAAGGAACGCAGCGCCCGTCATCTTGCTCGTGGTCTATCCCCTAAGCCCTGCGCCTTTCCGGCCCCCCGTCCAGCCACGCCAAATCCTCCGGCGTCAGCTTGATATCCAGCGCCTTGAGGCTGTCCTCCAACTCGTCCAGCGTGCGCGGGCCGATCAGCGGCACCGAGGGGAAGGGCTGAGCCAGCACATAGGCCAGCGCGACATGGATCGGGCTCTTGCCGAGTTTTTGGGCCAGTTCGATGGCGCGGTCGCGGCGGCCGAAATTCTTTTCCGAATACCAGACCCGCACCAGCTCCTCGCTGTCATGCTTGTCGCGGCCGGCGCGGTCGGTGAAGAAGCCGCGGCCCTGGCTCGACCAGGCGAAGTTGGGCATCTGCCGCGCCGCCAGCCATGCTTTCCAGGCATCGGTGGAGGAGGTTACGCAGCCGGCCCAGATCGGTTCCAGCATCTCGGCCAGCGAGAAATTGTTGGACAGCGCGCCGGGCTTCTGCCTGCCGTTTTTTTCGGCATAGGCGATCGCCGCATCCATGCGCTGCATCGTCCAGTTGGAGCCGCCGAACAGGCCGCGGATGCGGCCGGCCTTGGCCTCCGCGTCCATGGCGTCGACGAATTCGCCGACCGGCACGTCCGGATTGTCGCGATGCATGAAATAGATGTCGACATGGTCAGTCTGCAGCCGGTCGAGCGACTGTGCCAGCTGCTTGCCGATGACGTCGGGATAACAGAGCGGCGAATGCGCGCCCTTGGCGATGACCACGGATTGCGCGCGCACGCCGCGATTGGCGAGCCATTGGCCAAGCAGCGTCTCGGTGTAGCCGGCGCCGTAGACAAAACCGGTGTCGAACAGATTGCCGCCGGCCTCGAAATAGGCATCGAGCAGGATCGAGCCGGAGGAGAAGGTGCGGAAATCCTCGAAGCCCAGTGCCAGCCGCGAGACGGGCATCGACAGGCCGGGAATGTCACGCTTGCCGATGGCGGCGCCGTTGGTCCTGAGCGGCCGGCCGGAAATGGTGTTGACACGCTTAGCCGGCTTTTCGATCTCATATTCGAGCCCGACGGCGGCGCGCCATCTGTCGAGGACGCGCAGCGTGCCGAGGCTCTCGGCCCAGGACATGCCGGGCCAGGCGAATTCCTGCCGTCCGGCGAGGATCGCCTCGCCGGCGGCATCGATCTCGAAGGAATAGAGGTGGCGGGTGTCGCCGAGGCTGATCACCTCGCGAGCGGCCCCGGACCGGATCACCTCGATCCGGCCCGGTCCGACATCGCGGTTGCCACCGGCGAACCAGAAATCGGGCACCTCGATGCGGCCTTTGGTGCCGAGGATGCGCAGCACATTGTCCTGGTCGAGCGAGATGCTGCAGGAGATTTCGGCGACGATGCCGCCGGGGAAATGCAGCAAGGCCGAGGCCCATTCGTCGACGCCGGACCGGCCGAGATAAGCGGTGCCCATCACCTTGTCGGGCTCGGCGAAAGGCTGGCCGATCGCGGCGCCAGCGATCAGCCGCGCCATCGACACAGGATAGCCGCCGACATCGAGGATGCCACCGCCGGCAAGCTCGTTGGCGTAAAGCCGGTACTCAGGCATGAAGCCCGGCATGGCGAAGCCGAAGCTCGACTTGATCATGCGCACCTCGCCGATGGCGCCCGACTTGATCAGCTCGACCAGCTGCAGCGTCTGCGGATGCAGCCGGTACATGAAGGCCTCGCCGAGGAAGGTGCCTGCCTTGCGCGCCGCATGCATCATGGCATCGGCCTCGAAGGCGGTCAGGGCCAGCGGCTTTTCGCATAAGACATGCTTGCCGGCTTCGGCCGCCTTGATCGCCCATTCGGCATGGCCGGGATGCGGAATCGAAATGTAGACGGCGTCGACGTCCTTGTCGGCAAGCAGCGCGTCATAGCCGTCGAGGATGCGCGCGCCCGGAAAGGTCTCGGAGAGGCCCGGCTTGGCGGGATTGCGGGCGCCGAGCGCCGTCAGTTCGCCGGTGCGCGAACGCGCCACGCCGCCGGCAAAGGATTTGGCGATGCTGCCGGGCCCGAGGATGCCCCAGCGGATTTTCTTGGATGAGGATGTCATATCAAATACTCCATGGGTCGCCGCCACGCCTGGCATGCCGGCAAAGAAAACTTGCGGGTCAACGGATCCTTGCGCCCTTCTTGTCGAAGAGCAGCGCGCGTTCCGCCTTGATCGAGACGGTGAAATGATCGCCGCTGGCGCGCTGGCGCGAGGCCTCGCGCTCGACGATCAGCTCCTCCGGCCCGGCATTGGCGTAGACGTAGCTGACCGAGCCGAGATGCTCGGCGACGTCCGCCTTGACCGGGATGTCGCAATCGCCCTTGCCGGCCTCGAAGAAGTGCTCCGGCCTGACGCCAAGCACGACCTCGGCATCAAGGGCGGGAAAAGCTTCGGCGAGCGGTTTGCGCAACCGCGCGCCGCCATGATGGACGAGCTCGAGGATTGCGGCGCTGTTGGAGATCTCCACGACCTTGGCGCTGAGGAAATTCATCTTCGGCGAGCCGATGAAGCCGGCTACGAAACGGTTTGCCGGGTCGTCGTAGAGGTCGAGCGGCGCGCCGACCTGCTCGACATTGCCGGCTTTCAGCACGACGATCCGGTCGGCCAGCGTCATCGCCTCGGTCTGGTCGTGCGTCACATAGACCATGGTGACGCCGAGCTCCTTGTGCAGGCGCGAGATCTCGACGCGCATCTGGACCCGGAGCTCGGCGTCGAGATTGGAGAGCGGTTCGTCGAAGAGGAAAACCTGCGGTTCGCGCACAATGGCGCGGCCGATGGCGACGCGCTGGCGCTGGCCGCCGGAGAGTTGCTTCGGCCGGCGTTGCATCAATTCGTCGATGCGCAGGATTTCCGCCGCCCGGCTAACCCGGCGATTGGTGTCGGCCTTCGGGTTGCCGTTCATCCTGAGCCCGAAGGAGAGGTTCTGCTCGACGGTCATATGCGGGTAGAGCGCATAGGACTGGAATACCATGGCAATGCCGCGCTCGGCCGGCTCGACATCGTTGATCACCTTGCCGCCGATGGCGATGTCGCCGCTGCTTATGTCCTCCAGCCCGGCGATCATCCTCAGCAGCGTGGACTTGCCGCAGCCGGAGGGGCCGACGAAGACGACGAACTCGCCGTCGGCGATGTCGATGTTGGCGCCGTGGACGACTTCGAAGACGCCGAAGCGTTTGACGACATTGGTGAGGGTGACGGCCGCCATTGCGCTCCTTCCTACTTGACCGCGCCGGCGGCGATGCCGGCGATGAAATGGCGCTGCAACAGCACGAAGACGATGAGCATCGGCACGGTCAGCATCACAGCGCCGGCCATGATGCCGCCCCACGAGACCTTGGTCAGGCCGATCAGCGTGCCGAGCGCCACCGGTGCCGTCATCGCGCCCGGCTGGCTGTTGATCAGCAGCGGCCAGAGATAGTTGTTCCACGAGGCGAGGAAGAGGATGATGGCCAAGGCCGCCAGCATCGGGCGGGCCAGCGGCAGCGCCACGAACAGGAAGATGCGCCATTCCTTGACGCCCTCGACGCGCGCCGCGTCGAACAGCTCCGCCGGCATCATCGAGAAGGCCTGGCGCATGAAGAGGACGCCCAGCGAATTGAACAGCGGCGGCACGATCAGCGCGATCCAGGTGTTGGCCAGAGCGAAGTCGCGCGCCACCATGATGAATTGCGGGATGAGAACCACCGCGTAGGGCAGCGTGATGGTGCCGAAGATGATGGCCACGACCGCGCCCTTGCCGTGGAATTCGTAGCGCGCCAGCGCCCAGCCGGCCATCGAGGTGAGCAGCACCGACAGGATCGTGTAGGTCACCGCGACCGACACCGAGATGCCGATGGCGCCGATGAAATTGGTGTCGCGCTGCAGGTTGGCGACATTGTCGAGGAAATTGTCGTGCGGCAGAAGCTCGATGCCGGCGCTGAAGATGCCGTTGTCGGGCATGGTGGAGAACACCACCATCATCCAAAGCGGGAACAGCCAGACCAGCGCCAGCGGCGTCAGGAAAAGATGCAGCGCAATGCTGCGCCCGAGCCTTGCCTGCGAGCGCGAGGTCATTTCGGTTCCCTCATCAGCCAGAGCTGCACCAGGGTGATGGCGATCGCCAGCCCCGCCATGGTGTAGGCGACGGCCGAGGCGTAGCCGAAATTGAGCGAGCGGAAGCCCTGGCGGTAGAGCAGCAGGCCGAGCGTCTCGGTGCCGCCGCCGGGGCCGCCGCGCTCGGTGATCAGGAACGGCTCGGTGAAGAGCTGCATGGTGCCGATGATCGACAGCACGGCGCAAAAGACGATGACTGGCTTCAGCAATGGCAAGGTGATGTAGAAGAACTGCTTCAGCCTGCTGACGCGGTCGAGTGTCGCCGCCTCGTAGACGTCCTCGGGGATAGACTGCAGGCCGGCCAGGATGATGATGGCGTTGTAGCCGGCCCAGCGCCAGGTCACGGCGATCATGATCAGCGCCATGGCCGGCGTGACGTTGGAGAACCAATCGATCTTGGCCAGCCCGGCGCTGTTCAAGAGCTTGTTGACGATGCCGAAATCGAGGCTGAACATCAGGCGGAAGACGGCCGAATAGGCGACCTCGCCGACCACGACCGGGGCGAAGAAGGCGAAGCGGTAGAGGCCGCGCGCCTTGAGCAGCGGCGAGTTCAGCAGCACCGCCATGACGATCGCCAGCGCAATCATCACCGGCACCTGGATGACCAGGATCAGCAGCGTGTTCTTCAGCGCATTGTAGAAGGCGGGGTCGCCGATCAGGCGGCCCCAGTTGAAGGCCGGCGCGAAGCGCCACGGCACGGTGCGCGTCGCCTGGAAGGAGATCAGGAAGGACGAGATGATCGGCCAGATCCAGAAGATGGCGAAGATCAAAAGGTAAGGCGTGAGGAAGCGGTACGCGGTGGCGTTCTGCGTGCGCATCGTCCTCCTCCTTCTCTGTTTTGCCTTCTCCCACAAGGGGAGGGGCTAATCGCCTACTTCACCGGCAGGCCGGTCGCGGCGGCGATCTGCTTGGCGGCGTCGTCGAGCGCGGCCTTGGCGTCGGGGTAGCCGCTGGCCAGATATTTGGTCTGCACGGCGCGCATGATGATCTCGGCGTCGCTCTGGAACTGCGTGCCGCGGCTCGGCACCACCTTTGGCAGCGTCGCCAGGATATCCTTCCAGACCGCCTGGTCGCCCCAATAGGGCTGCCCTTGCGCGACATAAGGGTCGTCGAGCGCCGAGATCAGCGAGGGCACCAGGCCGAAATCCTTCAGCATGGTGATCTGGCCCTCATTGGTCTCCAGCGTATATTTCAGGTAGGCGTAAGCCGCCTCCTTGTTCTTCGAAGCCGAGGTGATGGCCAGCGACGAGCCGCCGAGATTGGCGGCGCGCGGGCCGTCTGCCGTGAGGCTCGGCATCGGATAGACGCCCCATTTGCCGCTCTCCTTCGGCGATTCGGTGCGGATCGTGCCTTCATACCAGCCGCCATAGACCTGGCTGGCGACGGTGCCGGCGGTGTTGTTGGTGATCTTGGTGGACCAGTCGGCCGACGACACGATGCCGGCGTCCTTCATCTCCTTGACCTTGGTCAGGGCGTCGACGCATTTCGGCTCGGCCACGGTGATCGACTGGCCGTCCTCGGCAAAGTAACCGCAGCCCTGCTCGTTGGAAATCATGCGGAAGAATTCGGTGTCGCCGTTGAAATCGGCATTGGTCATCGACACGCCCGGATTGGCGGCCTGGATCTTCTTGCCGGCGGCGATGAAGTCGTCCCAGGTCTTGATCGAGGCCGGGTCGACGCCTCCCTTCTCGTAGAAGTCGCGGCGGTAGAAGACGGCCACCGGGCCGGAATCCCAGGGCATCGCATAGGCCTTGTCGCCGACTTCCAGCTCGGTGCGCTTGAAGTCGGGGAATTTCTTCTGGTCCTCGGCGCTGTAACCCAGCGTGTGCAGGTCGACGAAGCAGTCCGGGAACTGGCTCCAGTAATTCTCCGCCTCGCCGTTCTCGACCGAGACGATATCGGGCAGGCCAACGCCGCCGGCGGCGCAGCCGGTGATCGATTTGTCATAGGTGGGCTGGTTGCCGAGGTCCTGAACCGTGACCTTGATGTCGGGATATTTCTTGTTGAAGCCCTCGACCGTCGCCTTCAGCGACGAGGCGGCGATGTTCCAGCTCCAGATGGTGATCTCGCCGGACTGCGCCAGGGCCGGGCCGGAGCCCAGGGCAAGCATAAGCGCGGCGCAGGTCAGTGTAGTGCGCATTGAAATCCTCCCATTTCATTTGCTCTCTCACTGTGAGCGTGGCTAGACTATGCGGCGCGGAAGGCTTGTCCCCGTCGAAGGGAATAAGAAGTTGGCGGAAAGTAAGATGCCGGGTCGTCCGTTCTACCAGCCTGGCGCGAGCAGCGTCGAAGGACTGCCGCTTGTTTTGCAGATGTTCCACAACCACCCGTTGGTGATGCTGAAGCCGCACTGGCACGCCCAGGTGGAGGTGAATTTCATCGTTCAAGGCAGCGTCCATTACCGCATGGCCGAGCACGAGATTGCGCTGTCGGCCGGCGAGATGTGCCTGTTCTGGGGCGGCCTGCCGCACCAGATGGACGACCTCTCCGACGACGCCGTCTATGCCGGCGCGCATCTGCCGCTGGTGCATTTCTTCCGCCTGCATCTGCCGGCCGACATACGCCATCGGCTGATGACCGGCGCGACCCTGGTGACCAACGCCACCGACCAGTCGGACAACGACAATTTCAGGCGCTGGAACGAATATGCGCGCTCGGGCGATCCAGCCAGAGCCGAGCACGCCGTCAACGAGTTGCTTCTGAGGCTCGAGCGGGTGCGCTTCGAGCCCTACCGCCTGGTGCCGGGAAGCGCCCCCGGGCAAGGCACAGGCAACCCCTTCGACCAGCAATCCTCGCGCAATGTCGGGCGCATGTGCGATTACATCGCCGAGAATTTCCTCTACGACATCGACTGCGTGACCATTGCGGGCGCCGCCGACATCCATCCCAAATACGCCATGAGCCTGTTCAAGAAATCGACCGGCATGACGCTCAACGAATATGTCAATCTGCTGCGCCTGAGCTACGCGCAGGCGCTGTTGATGCATGAGGACGCCAATGTGCTGAGGGTCGCCATGGAATCGGGCTTCGGCTCGCTCAGCGCCTTCAATAAATCCTTCCGCAAGCTGGCCGGCATGTCGCCTTCCGATTTCCGCCGGGCGGGCGCCGCCCGGTAGCATCGCCGAATGGCGTCGCCGGCAGAGAAAACCCTGCCGGCGTGTCGTGATTGTCGGCTCAGTTGGCCGGTTGGACGGCCGAAACCATGAGCTTGCCGGCCTTGGCGGAATAGGTGACGGTGACCTTTTCGCCGACCTTCAGGGTCTCAACCTCGATGTTTTCGGGCAGGGCAAAGGTCTTGCCGTCGCTCAGCGTGAAGGAATCACCCTGCTTGTCGACGCTGACGATGGTGCCGCTGGCCGCCTTGGCATAGGCCCCGGTCGCGGAGGCAAGAGCCACGATCGCTGCAGCTGCGATGACGGATTTTTTCATCTTCTTTCCTTTCTTCTGTGAGGTTGCTGGCCCGAACCTCGTCGGGCCGCGCTCCCGATCCGGCGGGAACAGCACAAACCTAGAGACCGGAGTTTTCGTGCAGCTGGCAGGGGCTTTACAAATGCGTAAGGCGGCCTGGACGCGGGCTCCGCCTGCCTCAGGTATCCGGAGCTCGCACGGCCGGAAGGCTGATTGTTACGCCGAGACCCGGATTGCACTCCTCGAGCGTTATTGCCGCGCCATGCAGGTCTGCCACCGCCTTGACCAGGCTCAAGCCCAGGCCGCTGCCTGGCGTCGTGCGGCTCGCATCCAGCCGGTAGAGCCGGCGGAACACCTTTTCGCGCTCCTCGGCGGGGATGCCCGGGCCATTGTCGCGGACATGGATGAGGACATGGCTGCCTTCCCTGGTCACCGAGAGCTCGATCGCGGTGCCCGGAGGGCAATGCCTGAGCGCGTTCTCGACCAGATTGGCCAGCATCTGCATCAGCAGGTCGCGGTCACCGTGAATATACCATTTCGTACCCGGAATGATCCCTGTGGACAGGGATTTGCCATCATCCTCGGCGACGTCGGCATAGACCTCGCCGATGGTCTCCACGACCGGGCCGACATCGAGATCGACGAAGCGCGCCTTGCGGGCGCCGGCTTCGATTTGGGCGATGCGAAGCAAGGCGTCGAACGTGCTGTTGATCTGCTGGCTCTCAGCGCGGGCGTCGGTCAGCTCGGTCGAGACGTCCTCGCCCGACACCGTCTTGTCGGCGGCCGATTCCAGGATCATCTGCAGCCGGTTGAGCGGCGTCTTGAGGTCATGGGCGATGTTGGCGCTGACTTCGCGCATGCCGTCGACCAGCGCCGACAGGCGCTCGAGCGCCGCGTTCACCTGGGCGGAGACGGCATCGATGTCGTCGCCGCTGCCGATCAGCGGAATGCGCGCATCGAGACGACCATGCGAGACGTCGACCATGGTGCTGGCGATGCCGTCGAGGCGCCGCTGGACGCGCGAGGCAAGCACGGCGCCGCCGCCGATCGCCAGGACGGTGATGAAGAGCGTGGCCCAGCCGAAGCTCATCAGCACGATCCTTTCCAGATCCTCGGTTTCCGAAAGCGAGAAGGCGACTGTCAAATTGTTGTCGCCGACCCTGCCCGAATAGGCGCGATACTCGGTGTCGGGCGGCACACCCGGCAGATTGGCGGCGAACATGGAAAAGCCATCCGGCAGCGCGGAGGCGGCGAAATCGCCGGCGAGGCGGTTGCCGTTCCGATCGGTGAGGGAAAAAATCTCGTCCTTGTCCTGGCTGAACTGGGCATGGTCCCTGACCGTGGAGACGAGATCCTCCTCGTCGCTCTCGGCATAGGTCGCGGCGATCAGCAAATAGGTCTCCTTGATCGATTGATCGAGCTGCCTGGCGAGCGAGGCGCTCATCAATTGATAGACGATCGCGCCGGACAGGATGAAGGCCAGCAGGAACAGGAAGGCGAAGGTCAGCGCCAGCCTGAACGGCG
>NZ_VFTH01000046.1:0-9770 GCF_006439375.1 Mesorhizobium sp. B4-1-1 | reverse complement strand
GCAGTAGGCAGTAGGCAGTAGGCAGTAGGCAGTAGGCAGTAGGCAGTAGGCAGTAGGCAGTAGGCAGTAGGCAGTAGGCGTCTCCTTCCCTATTGCCTACTGCCTAATCCCTACTGCCTCTTTCCCTGTTTCTGCCAACCCGTGCCGAGCAGCCCGATCTCGTGAAGCTCCCGGTCCATCGCCTTCGCCACATCCCGGCGCCCGGCGCCGATGTCGCGCAACTGGCTGTCGGAGAGGTTTTCGACCGACTCGTGGGGCAGCCGGGCGGCGACCCGGGCCTGGCGCAGCCAATCGCGTGCCGAACGCAGCCAAAGGGTGAGGCCGGAGGGGCGTTCCGGGGGACTGCAGGACTTCAGGGCGATCTCAGACATGGCTCTATCCGTGTTCTCCGGATATTAAATCCGGTTTGATAGTGTTTCGATGAAGCCATGATGCCGGATTGAAAAACAAACGGGAAACGAGTAGTTCTTTTCTGATCATCAAGTTTTATTTGGAGATCGTATGTCCAAGCTGCTGCCAGGAACGCGGGCGCTGCGGACGTTCGAAGCGGCCGCCAGGCATCTCAACTTCACCCGCGCCGCCGACGAGCTCGGCCTGACCCCGGCGGCGGTCAGCCATCAGATCAAGGAAATCGAGGATCAGCTCGGGCTGGTGCTGTTCACGCGCACCAGCCGCACCATCCGGCTGACGGAGGCAGGCAATGTGCTGCTGGAGGCCTCGGTCGATGCGCTCGACCTGCTGAACCGCGCCGTCAGCCGCGCCCGCAAGATGACCCGCGGCACGGCGCTGCTGAAGGTAACGCTCGACGCGCAGTTCGCGACGAAATGGCTGATGCGCCGCGTCGACGACTTCCGCAAGCAAAAGCCGGGCATCGAGCTGCGCTTCGACATCACCTACGATGTCCGGGATTTCGACCTCGACGACGTCGATGTCGGCATTCGCTTCGGCGCTGGCAAATATCCCGGGCTCTGCGCGCATCGGCTGTTCGAGAACATCATCATCCCGGTGTGCAGCCCGGCGCTGCTGGCGTCAGGTCCACCGCTGAAGGAGCCGCGCGATCTCTTCAACCATACGCTTGCGCATATCGAATGGTCGCGGCAGGGCGTGACATGGCCGAACTGGAGCATGTGGATGCAGGCGGCCGGCGTCGACGATTTCGACGACAGCCGCACGCTGGTGTTCAGGTCCTCGACGGATGCCACGCAGGCGGCGCTCGACGGCAACGCGGTGGCGCTGGCCGATTTCGCCATGGTGGCAAACGACCTTTCGCAAGGGCGGCTGGTGCGCCCTTTCGAGCTCGGCATCAAGGTCGCGCCGGATTTTGCCTATTTCCTGGTCTATCCCGAGGCCGCGAAGGACGACGCGCGCATCGCCGCCTTCCGCGAATGGCTTACCGAGGAAGCGGCGAGGACGCAGACATAGACATAGACTATGATGGTCAGCCCGCGGGCGCGGCCGGTGCGCCGAACCAGCCGATGACGGCGCCGATGATCAGCATCACGCCCAGCCAATGGCCGGCATCGATCAGCGTCAGGGCCCAGCCGAAGCCCTCATAGCGGTGGTTGACGGTGAGCGTGGTGGCGATGAAGCCGAGCCAGAGCACGAAGCCGAACAGCAGCCCCGCGATCGGGTTGGGCTCGCCGCCGGTTATCGCGCCCACCACCAGTGTCAGGACAAGCGCCATGATGAGCTCGGCGACGAAGCTGACGATGAAGGGAACGGCCGAGCGTTTCATGGTGGCGGGATCGAGCTTGGCCGCCTTCAGCCAGGGCTTGCTCAAGCCCATGTACCAGACGGCGCCGAACAACCATGCCACGACAGCGGCGGCGATCACCGCCAGCCAATTCACGACCGAAAAATCCATGCTTTCCCCTCCAAGTCGATAGGCGATGGAACGCTTGTTCGGCGATCGCGTCAAGCAAGGCGCCAGACGGTGGTGCGCTTGACCTCGGCATCTTCCAGCACGCGCGTCACCGGAACCTGGTAGATGGCAAGCGATTCCAGCCCGGTCTTGGGGAGATAGGCGCGGCCGGGATCGCCGACGAGGATCTCGGCGCCGCGCGCCTTCAGAGATCCGAACCAGGGCAGCACCCGTTCGGCGAAGGCCTTGTCGTAGAAGACGTCACCGGCGAGCACGACGTCCCAGCCATCGTCGGTGCCGACGCAATCCGTGCTGCGGAATTGCGCTTCAACGCCGTTGGCTTCGAGGTTGAGCGCGATCGCCGTCTCGCAGAACGGGTCGATGTCGGCGGCGATTACTTGCTTCGCGTCGGCTTTCATCGCTGTGATCGCGACGAGGCCGGAACCGGAGGCGAAATCGAGCACCCGTTTGCCGCGGACGGTGCCCGGATTATCGAGCACATAGCGGGCGAGGCCCTGGCCGCCGGCCCAGGCGAAGGCCCAGAAGGGCGGCGGCAGGCCGATCTCGGCCAGTTCTTCCTCCGTGCGCAGCCACAGATCATGCGCCTCGTCGGCGAGATGCAAAAACACTTCCGGCACATGCGGCGGCGCCATCAGCGCCGTGTTGTCGAGGATGAACTTTTTCGCGCTCTTCGGCGTGAGCTTCGTCACGGCGCCGGGTTGAGCTCGGCCATGCGGCAGACCTCTTTCCATTCGGCCGGCGTCACCGGCTGAACGGAAAGCCGGCCGAGCCGAACCAGCGCCATCTCGGCGAGCTTGGGATTGGCCTTGACCTGTTCCAGCGTCACCGGCTTCGGCACGTCCTCGTAAGCGCGGATGTCGACGCATTCCCAGCGCGGATCGTCGGTCGTGGTGTCGGGATGGGCCAGCGCGCAGACCTCGGCGATGCCGACGATGTCGAGCCCCTCATTGGAATGATAGAAGAAGCCGAGATCGCCGATTTGCATCGCCTTCATGTTGTTGCGGGCGGCGTAGTTGCGCACGCCGTCCCATTGCGTGCCGGCCTTACCTTTGGCCTTCAGCGCCTCGAAGGAAAAGACCGAAGGTTCGGACTTGAACAGCCAGTAGTTCATATTGCTCCTCCTGCGGCGCTTGGCTTCGCGAATTAACTAGCCGCCGGCTTGTTGAAGGTCCAGTTCCACTGCCGGATTTCGACGCTTTCGAACAGGCCTGCCTTGGCATAGGGATCGGCCGCCGACAGCGCCTGCGCCGCTACCAGATCAGGCGCCTCGACCACGACCAGGCTGCCGTCCGGCTTGCCCTCGGTGTTGAGGAAAGGCCCGGCGAAGGCGAGCTTGCCCTCGGCGTTGAGGCCTTCGAGGAAGGCGACATGGGGTGGCCTTGTATCGATGCGCAACTGCAGGCTGCCGGGCTTGTCCTTGCAAATCAACGCAAACAGCATTTTTCAACTCCGATGGCTCAGATGTCGGTTTCGGTTTTGAGCGGGCGTGTCATCAGCGCGGTTACGGCTTGGCCGATGGTTATCTTACCGTCGAGGATGGCGGCGACGGCGGAGATGATCGGGGCCTCGATGCCGCGCTCGGCGGCGATTCGGGCGGCAATGCCGGCCGTCGGCACGCCTTCGGCCAGCGGCAGGCCGGCAAGCGGCTTGCCCTGGCCGAGCGCCAGGCCATAGGCGAAGTTGCGCGACTGCGATGACGAACAGGTGAGCAAGAGGTCGCCGAGGCCGGAAAGCCCCATCAGCGTTTCCGGCCTGGCGCCGAAGGCGGCGCCGATGCGGCGCAATTCGACGAAGCCGCGCGTCACCATGGCGGCCTGGGCGCTGGCCCCAAGCCCGGCGCCGGTGACGGCGCCGGCGGCAATGGCAAAGACATTCTTCAGCGCGCCGCCGATCTCGACGCCGATCAGGTCGTCGCTCGAATAGCAGCGCAGGTTCTCCGCCGAGAAGCGCGCGGCGAGCTTCGCTGCCAGATCGCCTTCGCGAGCGGCAACCACGACTGCCGTCGGCAGGCCGCGCGCGACATCGCTGGCGAAGCTCGGACCGGACAGCGCCGCGACCGGATTGCCGGGCAAGGTCTCCGCGACGATCGCCGACAGCAGCGCGCCGGTGTCGCGCTCGATGCCCTTGGCGCAGAGCACCAGCGGCGCTCCCTGAGGCACATGGTTGCGTGCGGCGGCCAGGACCGCGCGCAGCGACTGCGCCGGCGTCACGGCGAGCACGCAGTCGGCGCCGTCGAGCGCCGTGGCCAAATCGCTGGTGGCCGCGATGCCGGGCGCGATCCGGATGCCGGGCAGGTAGCGCGGGTTCTCGCCGTGGGCGACGGCAGCGACGGTCTCAGTGTCGCGCGCATAGAGCCGGATGTCATGGCCGGCGCGCAGCATGGCCAGCGCCAGCGCCGTGCCCCAGGCGCCGCCGCCCAGCACCGCAACGCGCCAGCCGCTGCCCGATTTCCTGCCGCCCGCCATCTTCGCGCTCATGCCTTGGCACCGCGCCGGCCCGAGCCGACCAGGGGCGCGGAAACACTGTCGAGCGGCCAGCGCGAACGCGGCACGAAATCGGCGGTGTTTTCGTCGGCGATGCCGGCGCGCAGCCGCTCGATGCCGGCCCAGGCGATCATCGCGGCATTGTCGGTGCAGAGCTTTTGCGGCGGCGCGACGAAGGCGAAGCCGGCTTGCGAACAAAGCGTTTCAAGCGTTGCCTTGATGGTGCGGTTGGCGGCGACGCCGCCGGCGACGACCAGCGCCGGCTTCGCCTGGCCGGGGAATTCCTGGCGGAAGCGGGCAAGCGCGCGCGCCACACGGTCGCCCAATGCGTCGGCCACCGCCGCCTGGAAAGAGGCGCAGATATCGGCGACGTCCTGGTCGCTCAGTGGCGCGATGGCAGTTGCCGCCTGGCGCACCGCGGTCTTGAGGCCGGAGAAGGAGAAATCCGGCTGCGCCGAGCCCTTCATCGGGCGTGGGAAGGCAAAACGGCGGGGATCGCCGCTGGCCGCGGCCTTCTCGACATTCGGGCCGCCGGGATAGGGCAGGCCTAGCATCTTGGCCGTCTTGTCGAAAGCTTCGCCGAGCGCATCGTCGATGGTCGTCGCCCAGCGCTGGTAGTCGCCGACGCCGCGCACCGCGACGATCTGGGTGTGGCCGCCGGAAACGAGCAGCAGCAGATAGGGGAAGTCGAGACCGTCGGTCAGCCGCGCCGTCAGCGCATGGCCTTCGAGGTGGTTGATGGCGATCAGCGGCTTGTTGGCGGCGGCGGCGATCGCCTTGGCGGTCATCAAACCGACGATCAGCCCACCCACCAGACCCGGCCCCGCCGTCGCGGCAATCGCGTCGACCTCGTCGAGCGAAACGGACGAGTCGGCAAGTGCTGCCTCGACGATGCCGTCCAGCGCCTCGACATGGGCGCGCGCGGCGATCTCGGGCACGACGCCGCCGAAGGCCGCGTGCTCCTCGATCTGGCTGAGCACGATGTTGGACAGGATTTCGGGCGCGGAGCCGCCGTCCAGCGCCACCACGCTGGCCGCCGTCTCGTCGCAACTCGTCTCAATGCCCAGAACGCGGATCAATTGGTCGCTGTCCACAAAGATTGTGTCGCCGGAGGTCTGTCGATATTCAGGTGATGCCGGCCTGCAAATGGCGGGTTTCTGCGCTTCCGGTGCTCACGTACCCAAAAGTACGCTCCGCTCCGGTTCTCGAAACCCACCGTTTTCGGCTCGGCCTGACCTTGAATCTCGGCAGACCCCGAGTTCACTCGGGGGTTATCACGGACCGCGCGCCATGCAAACTTTGAAAATCGGAACACGCGGCAGCCCGCTGGCGCTCGCCCAGGCGCATGAGACGCGGGCGCGGCTGATGCAGGCGCATGGGCTGCCCGAGCAGGCATTCGAAGTGATGCCGATCTCGACAAGCGGCGACCGCATCCAGGACCGGCCGCTGTCGGAAGCCGGCGGCAAGGGCCTGTTCACCAAGGAAATCGAGGAAGCGCTGCTTGACGGCCGCATCGACATCGCCGTGCATTCGTCAAAGGACATGCCGACGGTGCTGCCCGACGGATTGGAGCTTACCACGTTCCTGCCGCGCGAGGACGCCCGCGACGCCTTCATTGGCAAGAAGGTGAAACAGATCGCCGACCTGCCGCATGGCGCGATCGTCGGATCGTCGTCGCTTCGCCGCCAGGCGCTGCTTCGCCGCATGCGGCCGGATTTCGAGGTGGTGATGTTCCGAGGCAATGTGCAGACGCGGCTGCGCAAGCTGGACGAAGGCGTCGCCGAGGGCACCATCCTGGCCTATGCCGGGCTGAAGCGGCTCGGGCTCGAACATGTCGTCACCGACCTGATGGCGCTTGAGGATTTTCCGCCGGCGCCGGGGCAAGGCGCGATCGGCATCGAAACGCGCATAGGCGACTGCGATATCGAGACGATGCTGGCGGCGATCCATCACGTGCCGACGGGCCAGGCATTGGCCTGCGAGCGCGCCTTCCTCGCCGCGCTCGACGGCTCGTGCCGCACGCCGATCGCCGGCCATGCGACGGTATCGGGCGAAAACCTGTCCTTCACCGGGCTGATCATCTCGCCCGACGGCAAGGAATCGCACGAGGTCCGGCTGGAAGGCGAGGCCGCCGACGCGGCGGAGATCGGCCTGGACGCCGCGCGGACGGTTCGCGCCAGGGCGGGCGCCAAATTCTTCGACGGCTGGGCCTGACATGGTCCGCGTCCTGGTGACGAGGCCGGAGCCCGGCGCGTCGCGCACGGCACGACGCCTCGAAACTTTGGGATTTCAGCCTGTCGTGCTGCCGCTGACCGAGACGAGGACGTTGCCCGTCGAGGCGACCATCGGCGGCGATGCGGTCGCGGTCGCCGTCACCAGCGCCAATGCGGTGCGGCACGCGCCGAAGGCGCTGATCGCGGCGCTTGCGAGCCTACGTTGCCACACGGTTGGAAAAAGGACGGCCGAGGCATGCCGTGCGGCGGGATTTGCCTCCGTCACGGAAGGTCCGGGCGATGCCGAGGCGCTGGCCGACGCCATCGCCGGCGGCCTTGCCGGCAAGGCAATCGTTTATCTGTGCGGCCGCGTCCGCTTCCCGGTATTCGAGCGGCGGCTGGCGGCGGCGGGCACGCATGTCCAGGCGATCGAGACCTACGACACAACAGGGATCGACTATCGCGATGCCGACGTGATCGCCCGCCTGTCGCGTCATCCGGTCGAGGCGGCGCTGCTCTATTCGGCCAAGGCCAGTGCCGCGCTGGTCGACCTGGCAACGCGGCCAGTCCTGCAGCATCTCTTTGGAAAAACAGAATTTTTAGCGCTTTCGGCGCGTGTCGCCGAGCCGCTGCAGGGGATCGTCCGTCAAACGATCCGCATCGCGTCCAAGCCCGAGGAAGACGCACTGCTGGCGCTTTTGTCGCTGCCAGGCTGAGCCGTGTCATCACGCCGCCCCCTTTTCACCGCTTGGTGATGTGCTAGAGCATCCTGACGCTCTGGACCCATTGATCCATCCTCAAGCCATTTTGCGGAGCCCAAGCATGGTCAAGACGCCGAAGATGCGACATTCGAAGACCCGGCGCGAGCCGGTGACCATCGAACTCGAGCCCGGCGCCGTCTCGCGAATCACCGACGAGGATGCCGCCAAGGCCGAGGCCAGTGCCGCGCAGACCGACGAGGCGAAGGCGCAAGAGGCCGCCGCCGCTTCGCAGCCGGAGGCGCCGGAAGAGCCGATCCATGCCGAGCAGGCCGATATCGAGCCGTGGGAGCATAGCGACGCCGCGCAGGCAGCGGCCGACAGGCCCGAGGCCGGCAAGGACGAGCCGGAGGCGCCGTACCCCGGCGGTTCCGATGCGTCGAAGAGCCAATCCAAGGGCTTCGAGTATAATTTTGAGGACGCCTCCGCGCCCGGCGCCGGCGCCTCCACAGAGAAGCCAAGCGAGACACGCAGCCAGGATCGCGCGCCGCAACCTTCGCGCAAGACCGGCGTCAACGCCATCGCCGCGGGCGTCATCGGCGGCGTGATCGCGCTTGCCGGCGCCGGCCTGCTGCAGGCGGTCGGGCTGATTGGCGCGCCGGGATCGAACGGCGTATCCCTCGATGGCGTCAATGGCGAGATCGCTTCGCTGAAGAGCGAGATCGCGGCGTTGAAGGAAAGCGGCGACACGGGCGCCGCCGCCAAGGTCGGTGGTCTTTCGTCGGCGCTCGAGCAGGTCAAGGCCGATGTCGCGGCGCTGAAATCCTCGGCCGGACAGAGCGGCAACGGCGCCGCGCTCAAGGCGCTCGGCGATAAGGTCGGCCAGATCGAGACGACCGTCGCCGACCTGCAGAAGAACGGCAATGCGGCGCCCGTCGATCTCGGCCCGCTCAACGAGAAGATCGCCGGGCTCGACGCGCTGGTGAAATCGACCGGCGACGCGGCCAAGGCCGAGGACGGCCGGGTCGCGGCGCTGGAACAGTCCGTGTCGCAGCTTTCCGGCAAGGTCGAGGCGCAGGCCTCGCAGCCCAAGATCGCGTTGGCGATCGCGGCCTCGGCGCTGAAGTCGGCGCTCGATCGCGGCGCGCCATTCGCGACCGAGCTCGATACGTTCGCGGCGATCGCGCCGGATGCGCCGGAGCTCGCGGCGCTGCGCTCCTATGCCGAAAAGGGCGTGCCGACCCGCGCCACCATCGCGTCGGAGGCCGATGCGGCCGCCAATGCCATGGTCGAGGCGGCGACACCGGTCGACCAGAACGCCGGCTTCTTCCAGAGCCTGGTGTCGAGTGCGGAATCGCTGGTCAAGGTACGGCCGGTGGGGACTATCGAAGGCAAGGGTGTGCCGGAAACCGTGGCCCGCATGGAAGTGGCGGTCAACCAGGGCGACTACGCCAAGGCGCTCGGCGAATACGATACGCTGCCCGACGCGGCAAAGGCGGCCGGCGCCGATTTTGCCGGCAAACTGAAGGCGCGGCTGGACGTCGAAAAGCAGCTCGAAGCGCTGATTGCCGGCGCGACGAAGGCGTGAGGACGACAAGATGATCCGCCTCCTCGTCTTCCTCGCCGTCGTCTTCGCGCTGGGACTGGGCTTTGCCTGGCTGGCCGACCGTCCGGGCGACATGATCGTCACCTTCAACGGCTACCAGTACCAGATCACGCTGATGGTGGCGGCAGTGGCGATCGTCGCCGTGGTCGCCGCGGTGATGATCGTCTGGTGGCTGATCAAGTCGCTGTGGAACAGCCCGTATACGATCTCGCGCTATTTCCGGGTGCGCCGCCGCGACCGCGGCTACCAGGCGCTGTCGACGGGCATGATCGCCGCCGGCGCCGGCGACGGCGCGCTGGCGCGCAAGAAGACCAAGGAGGCGGCCAAGCTGATCAACTCCGACCAGGAGCCGCTGATCAACCTGCTCGACGCCCAGGCCTCGCTGCTCGAAGGCGACCATAAAGGCGCGCGGGAAAAGTTCGAGCGCATGCTCGACGATCCCGAGATGCGGCTGCTCGGGCTGCGCGGGCTCTATCTCGAGGCCGAGCGCCTCGGCGACCGCAATGCCGCGCGCCACTATGCCGGCCGTGCGGCGGCGGTTGCGCCGCAGCTTGCCTGGGCGGCGGAATCGACGCTCGAGGAGCTGACCGAACGCGGCGACTGGGACGGCGCGCTGAAGCTGGTCGAGGCGCAGAAATCGACACGGCAGATCGAGCGCGACGCGGCCAACCGCCGCCGCGCCGTGCTGCTCACCGCCAAGGCGCAAGCGCTGGTCGATAGCGATCCGAACGCGGCCCGCACCGCGGCGCTCGAAGCCAACAAGCTGGCGCCGGATTTCGCGCCGGCGGCGGTCATCGCCGCCGATCTGGTTATCCGGCAAAACGACGTGCGCAAGGGCTCCAAGATACTGGAGGCCGCGTGGAAGGCCGAACCGCATCCGGATATCGC
>NZ_VFTH01000045.1:0-12586 GCF_006439375.1 Mesorhizobium sp. B4-1-1 | reverse complement strand
ATCGACACCTGCTACGACGTCTCCAAGGCGACGCTGGTCAAGCTCTATGATGAGCTCTATGCGGCGCGCGTCGTGCTGGAAGGCTCGATCCTGAAGCCCAATATGGTCATCTCGGGCAAGAAATCGGGCAGGACCGACAGCCCGGAGGAAATCGCCGAGAAGACGATCAAGCTGTTCCGCGAAGTGGTGCCGGCGGCGGTGCCGGGAATCGCCTTCCTTTCCGGCGGCCAGGAGGACGAGGAGGCGACCGCCAACCTCAATGCCATCAACGCCATCGGGCCGCATCCGTGGAAGCTGACCTTCTCCTATGGCCGCGCCCTCCAGGCCGCGCCGCAGAAGGCGTGGAGCGGCAAGGCTGCAAACGTTGCCGCGGGCCAGGCCGCCTTCATCCACCGCGCTCAGATGAACCATCTGGCGGCGCTCGGAAAATGGAAGCCGGCGCTGGAGAAAGCCGCCTGACACCATCCCTTCGCAGTCAACGGAAGATCCGGGCCATCGGCCCGGGTTTTTGTTTTTTGCAGGCCGCATCCCTACCTGATGCAGCGAAACGCGGCAGCGATGTCGGATCGCGCCCATGTCGAACGTCCTTGGCAGGAGAGGACAGGAGATGGTCATGCAACGCAATGCCGTGGTTTCGCGCGAAGACTGGTTCGAAGCGCACCGAACGCACCTCGAGCGCGAGAAGGAACTGACACGGTTCCGCGACCTTGTTGCCGCCGAGCGTCGGCAGCTGCCCTGGTTCAAGCTGCGCAAGGATTATGTCTTCGAAAGCGAAGCGGGGCCGAAGCGCCTTGGCGAGTTGTTCGCCGGTAGGAGCCAGCTGATCGTCTACCATTTCATGATGACGCCGGGTTGCGATCACCGTTGCCAGGGCTGCTCGTTCCTCGCCGACCATATCGACGGCGCCAACCAGCATCTGAAGTATCATGACGTCTCGCTCGTCGTCATTTCGCGCGCACCGCTGGCCGAGATCCTGCCCTACAAGCAGCGCATGGGCTGGAAGTTCGACTGGGTGTCTTCCTACGCGTCCGATTTCAACTTCGACCTGCAGGTCTCCTTCACCGACAAGCAGATCGCCGCCGGCGAAACCACCTACAATTTCGAGAAGCGTCCGTTGCGATCGAAAGACCTGCCGGGCACCAGCGTCTTTTACCGCGACGGCAATGGCGACATCTTCCTCACCTTCCTGTCGCGAGCCCGCGGCGGCGACGCGCTGATCGGCGCCTACCATTATCTCGACATGACGCCGAAGGGCCGCGATGAGACCGGCCCCTATCACGGGTTGATGGACTGGGTGCGCCTCCACGACGAGTATCAGGACAAGGAAAAGGACGGGCCGGACTGCTGCGCGTGAACGGCGTCGTTCACGTCAGCCCAAACATGCGCTAATGGCTTGCGGGTCACGCCAACGGAACCGCCATGCCGCGCCTGCTTGCCCTTCTTACCTGGCTCGCTTTCCCGATCTATGTCTGGCAGGGCCTCGGCGTGCGGCGGCGCACCACGCGCATGCTGCCCGCGCGAGGCCCGGTCCTGCACGAGATACCGGGCAAGGCGCCGCCCGTCGCCTTGCTGGTCCTGGGCGACTCCTCGGCAGCGTCGGTCGGGATCGAGCAATCCGAATACGGGCTTGCCGCGCAGCTTGCCGGCCTGATCGCCGATCGCACCGGCAGCGCCGTGCGCTGGCGCGCCGCCGGCTTCAATTCGGCGACATCCGGCCAGATCCGCGATTATGTGCTGCCCAATCTGTCGGCCGATCATTGGACCCATATCGTGCTCGCCATCGGCACCAACGACACCAAGAACTTCCACTCCGTGCCGCGCTTCAAGAAGGAGTTCGGCGGCCTGCTCTACGCGCTGCGCGCCAAATGGCCGGAAGCGCGTGTCGTGTGGTCGCCGGTGCTGGAATTCACCCGCTCGCCGGCAATGCCGCCATTGCTCGGTGGGATTCTCGAGATCCGCGCCACGGAAATGAACCGCATGGGCGTGCGGCTCTGCAACGAGCGCGGCGCCATTGCCGCCGCGCGCCTACCGATCACCGATCCCGAGGCCGGTTTCGCCTCCGACGGATTCCACGCTTCCGAAGCAGGCTATCGCGCCTGGGCGGAGCATCTGCTGGATTTCGTGCTGTGGTGAAGCGAGCCAGGTAAGTTGAGCCTCAGGTCAGGACACGCCACTCGCAGGCCGTCCTCGCCTGAATATGGACAGACCTACGCCCAGTGCCCAAGCACCGCCGCAAGCGAGATCGCGGCCATGGCCAGCAGCGCCAGCTTCCAGAAATCGCCACGCCGCTTCAGCCCCGGCCATCCCAGCGGCTTGATGACCTGGATCAGCATGATGCCGCAGATGACAAGGGCGAGCAGTTTCGTCATGCCGCCTTTGACCAGCAATGCCGATGCCTGTCAAAGCCGTTCTTAAGGCACCCTTCGTGCGGACCATTCCTGACAGAACCGGCTTCATTTGAACCCTGCGAAGGGCACCGCACCGGCTTCTTCGGCACCCTGTCAACCTCCTGACAGACTGCTGTCAGGAGGCGTGTGAGATACTCTCCTCATCGAAAAGAGAGGAGTGAGGTCATGAACGGTTTTACCATTCTGCGCAGCGTGCAGCACTATGTCGGCAGGATCCGCACCGTGCGCAACGAGATCCGTACCCAGCGTTTCCTGAACACATTGCCGGCGGACATCCGCAAGGACATTGGCTGGCCGGACCTTTACACGGGCCGCGTGCGCGAAAACTGAAATTTTGCCGCCGCGACTTGGATTGTGGCGGCACCGCGCCCAGATGTAATGGCAGCCAGTGATGTTGAGTTCAGGGAAGAAGCATTGTTTGCCGGTAGCTTCGCCGCAGCCTCCTGACAGGATGTTGTCAGGAGGCGTGCGGTAGTTGGAGCGGCTTCGATCCTGACAGCAACGAACACGAACCGACGATCAGGACCAATCCGCGTATGGTGAAAAGCTGGAACGACAGGCTGAACACGCCAGGCATCAACGGCATCAAGCCGTCGCCGCGCACGGTCGGCGATGTCGTCGAGGGCCAGTCGATGCTGGTGCCGACTGCGCGTCAGGTCGACGACTTCATCCGCTCGATTCCTGAAGGCGTCGAAATGGATGTTCGTGCGTTGCGTACCGCTCTGGCGATCGAGCACGGCGCCGAAGTGACATGCCCGGTGACGATCGGCTACCATCTGCGCACCGTTGCCGAGGCCGCTCACGAGAACCTCGAGCGCGGCATGGCGCCGGGCGACGTCGCGCCCTTCTGGCGAGTGCTGGATGCTGGGACGCCGACCACGGGCAGATTGTCCTTCGGAGCGAAATTCGTTGCCGCGCAACGCAAGCGCGAAGGGCTGAAGCCATAAACCCCGGGGGAGAAATCGATGCGCCGCGCCGACAGGCTTTTCCAGATCGTGCAGCATTTGCGGGGTGGCCGGCTGGTCACCGCGCAGAAGCTCGGCACGTGGCTCGAGGTTTCCGAGCGCACCATTTACCGCGACATAGCCGACCTGCAGTCGACCGGCGTGCCGATCGACGGCGAAGCGGGCGTCGGCTACATGATGAGGGAGGGTTTCGACCTTCCGCCGCTGATGTTCACGCGTGACGAGATCGTGGCGCTGGTTGCCGGCGCCCGCATGGTGCGCGCTTTCGGCGGCGCGGCAATGGCGAGGGCCGCCGACGAGGCGCTGGTCAAGATCGGCGCCGTGCTGCCCGATGCCGAGAAGGATCGCATCGCCCGCACCGAAATCCACACGCCGATGTGGGTGGTGAGCGACGCCGCGCGCGAGGCCATCGACTTGATCGAGCGCGCCGTCGAGAAACGCCAGGTGCTGACCATCGACTATTCCGACGAGGCCGGCCGCGGCACCGCGCGCGACATCAGGCCGCTCGGCCTGTGGTTCTGGGGCAAGGTCTGGACCCTGGTCGCATGGTGCGAGATGCGCGACGATTTCCGCGCTTTCCGCATCGACCGCATCGCCTCGGTCGTCATCGCCGGCCGTATCTTCAAGCCGGAGCGCGGCAAGCAGCTCGCCGATTTCTACCGCGCCGTCGAGCGCTCAGAAGATTACGGCATGGCGCCCGACCGCGCCGCGCGGACGTGACTTCCTCCCAAGCCATTGTCCAACGAAAAAGCCCGCGCGAGCGGGCTTTTTTGTTGGGTTCGTGATACCGCCGCTCAAAAAGCGTGCAGCAACCGCAGCGCGAACTACTCGTCGTCCGCATCCTCGTTCTTCGACTTGAGCGCCGAAAGCTTGGCGAAGACGGCGTTGGCGTCCAATTCCTGGTCTTCGTCCTTCGGCTTCTCGGGCGCGGGCACCAGCCGTTCGGTGAGCGCCGCGGGCAGCAGGGTGTCGCCGACGGGCTGCGCCGGCTCGCGGCCGCGCGAGGCGCGATTGACTTCGAGGTCGAGGTCGATCTGCGAGGTAAGGCCGAGCGTCACCGGATCCATCGGCTGCAGGTTGGCCGAATTCCAGTGCTTGCGCTCGCGGATCTGCTCGATCGTCGACTTGGTGGTGCCGACAAGACGCGAGATCTGCGCGTCCTTGAGTTCCGGGTGGTTGCGCACCAGCCACAGGATGGCGTTCGGCCGGTCCTGGCGCTTCGACAGCGGCGTGTAGCGCGGGCCCTTGCGTTTCGACTCAGGCACCCGCACCTTCGGCTCCGACAGCTTCAGCCGGTAGTTGACGTCCTTCTCGCCGCGCGCGATCTCGTCGCGCGTCAGCTGGCCGGTGATGATCGGGTCCATGCCCTTGATGCCCTGCGCCGACTCGCCGTCGGCGATCGCCTTGACCTCGAGCGGATGCAGTCCGCAGAACTGCGCGATCTGCTCGAAGGAGAGCGCGGTGTTGTCGACCAGCCAGACGGCGGTCGCCTTGGGCATCAGCAGCGAATTGGCCATATCAAAAATCCTTCTCGTTCGCCCGCGTTCCCGCGGGCGGTGGTTTTAGAGCCACCAAAATGGGAAATTCGCGGCCTGTATAAACGCTCCCTCCAATTTTCGCAATGTTTTTGGGAAGGGCCCCGATTCACAGCCCTGGAAAGACAAAACCCGCTGGACGAGGTCCAGCGGGCTTGGAACCGGAAACAAAGCAAGCGTCTCGACGGCTCTGGCTTGCATGTCGCAGCCCGGCCTTGCGGTCGGACTGCGTCTGATTACACCGCCTGGCGGGCGATACGCTCGATGTCGGCACGGTTGATGCCGAGGTCGCTCAGCTGGCGGGCATTGAGCTTGTTCAGCTCGCGCACGGTTTCGTTGTACATGCGCCACTTACGGAAAGCACTGATCGGGTTCATGATGGTTTCTCCAGTCGTTTGGTCAAATCGTTTGATGCCGCGTAAATAGGCACTCCTGCCCACAAATTGAACGGACGCTTTTGCATGGCCGCAATGCGTTTTGTGCATTGCAGCATTAAGCCTTCGTTCAGCTTGTCGCTAAGGGAGGGCGCGGAGCCGGGATGGGCCGATATTCAGGTCAGGCCGAGCCGAGAACAATGGCTTCCGAGAACCGGAGCGGAGCGTACTTTAGTACGTGAGCCCCGGAAGCACAGGAAGCCATTATTCGCAGGCCGGCCTCACCTGAATATCGGCCCGTCCTAGCCGACGTCGAGGACGATCTTGCCAATATGCTCGCCCTCTTCCATCCGCTCATGTGCGCGCCAGGCTTCGGTCAGCGGAAAGATCATGTCCATCACGGGGGCAACCTTGCGCGTGCCGAGCAGCGGCCACACCTGGGCCTCCAGCGCGGCGGCAATCGCCGCCTTGAATTCGACGGTGCGCGGGCGAAGTGTCGAGCCGGTGTGGGTCAGGCGCTTGACCATAAGCGTTGCGAAATTGGTGCTTGCGACGGCGCCGGCCTGCACCGCGATCTGGACGATGCGCCCCTCGACGGCCGCCGCCTCGTAGTTACGCGCGACATAGTCGCCGCCGACCATGTCGAGGATGACGTCGGCGCCCTTCCTGTCGGTCGCGTCCTTCACCGCGGCGACGAAATCCTCCTCGCGGTAGTTGATGGCCCGGGCGGCGCCGAGCTTGAGGCAGGCGTCGCATTTCTCTTTGCTGCCGGCAGTGGAGATCACAGTGGCGCCGAATGCCGAGGCGAGCTGGATGGCGGTGGTGCCGATGCCGGACGAGCCGCCATGGACGAGCAGCGTCTCACCCTTCTTCAGGCCGCCGCGCTCGAACACATTGTGCCAGACGGTGAAATAGTTCTCCGGCACGGCGGCGGCTTCCGAATAGGTGAAGCCGGCCGGGACCGGCAGCACGCTGCCGGCATGGACCTTGACATATTCGGCATAGCCGCCGCCCGGCGTCAGCGCGCAGACCCGGTCGCCGATGCGCCAGCGCGATATCTCGTCGCCGAGTGCCGCGATTTCGCCGGCCACCTCGAGGCCGGGCAGGTCCGAGGCGCCGGGCGGCGGTGGATAGGCGCCCTTGCGCTGTTGCACGTCCGGCCGGTTGACTCCGGCCGCGTGCACACGGATCAGCACCTCGCCGCGGCCGGGCACCGGCACGTCGCGCGTTTCCGGCTTCAGCATCCTGGGGCCGCCGGGCTGCGAGATCGCGATGGCCGTCATATTTGCCGGAATCTTCTGCCCGTTTGCCATAGTGTCCCGTTCTCCTTGCGTGCGCCTCGGCCCGAAAACCGGAATCGATTATCGGGAAAGCTCGTTGCGCGACTTACTACGCGTCTGAAAAGGCGCACGGCGCTCCAGGCCTGTCGCCGGCCGTTTGCATCAGCGCCCCTGCCCTATGTATGCTGATTGTCAAATCAGGCAAATGGCCAAGTAAGGGAGGAGCGACGGATGGCGATCTTCGACGACGAACCCAGGAAGAAGCCGCGCCCGCACGAGATCGGCCAGGACCTGTCGCTGCTGTCCGTGGACGAATTGTCCGAGCGCATCGCATTGCTGCGCGACGAGATCGCCAGGCTGGAAGCCGAGCGCAGCGCCAAGGGCGCCACCAAATCCGCCGCCGAGTCGCTGTTCCGCCGCGGATAAATTGTTCGGCGTGCTCGCTCGCCGCCGAAAAGCCCGAATACATCTGTCTTCAGACCCTGCGTCTCGAACCCGGATCAAGCGATGTTTGCAACCTACAGACCGATCCTCTCGCTGCTGCGCGGCACGGCGTTCCTGCTCGCCGCGTCCGGCCTGCACGGCCTGCTCTTGCCGCTGCGCGGCCAGGTGGAGGGTTTTTCGACCGCATCGCTCGGCCTGATGGGCACGGCCTGGGCGGGCGGCTTCGTCGCCGGCTGCTTCTTCGCGCCGCGCCTGGTGCGCCGCGCCGGCCATGTCAGGGCTTTCGGTGCCTTCGCCGCGTCAGGCGCGATCATCGCGTTGCTCACCGGCCTCATCATCGACGAATATTTCTGGATCCTTTTGCGCGCCTTCACCGGCTTCACCATGGCCGGCGCCTTCATGGTGATCGAGAGCTGGCTGAACGAGAAGGCCACCAACGAGAACCGCGGCACCGTCTTCGGCCTCTACATGATGGTCACCTATGCTTCGATCATGGGCGGCCAGATGATCGTCGCCGGCGGCGATGTGCGGTCGGCCTCGCTGTTCATGATCACCGGCATCCTTTTTTGCCTGTCGCTCATTCCGACGGCCGTGTCGACGCAGTCGCATCCCAAGCCCCTGCAGGACGTCAAGCTCGACGTCAAAGGCCTCTACGCCAATTCACCGGTATCGGCGGTGGCCTGCCTCCTGATCGGCATCGCCAACGGTGCCTGGGGCACGCTGGGCGCCGTTTATGGCGCGCGCGTCGGCATATCGACCGCCGAGATCGCGCTGATGATGAGCCTGGTGGTCATTTCCGGCGCCGCCATGCAGCTACCGGCCGGGCGTCTGTCGGATACAACCGACCGCCGCTTCGTGCTGGCCGGCGCGGCCTTCGGCGCGGCCCTGGTCGCGGTGCTGATCTTCCTGATCGCGCCGCGTTCGAGCGTCTTCATCATCGTGATGACCGCCGCCTATGGCGCGTTCGCCTATACGCTCTATTCGATCGCTGTCGCGCATGCCAACGACCACGCCCGCTCCGAGGACTTCGTCAAGGTTTCAGGCGGCCTGCTCCTGCTCTATGGCTTCGGCACGATGATCGGTCCGCTCTTGGCCGCGGCCTTGATGGGCTCGGTGCGTCCAGAGGGGCTTTTCCTGGCAACCGCGCTCGCGCATCTCAGCCTTGCCGGCTACACGCTGCTGCGTATCCGCGCCCGCGCGCCGGTGCCGATCGAAAACCGCGATGCCTTCAAGACGCAGCCCGCGGACCGCGCGGTCACGCCCGAGGCCACGCGGCTCGATCCGCGCAGAAAGGTTGAAACCAATAGTTGAGATTCGCAAGACTTTGCCTCACAAATAAAGGCATGATGTTTTCTGACGCCTTTGTGGCGATAGCCGATCCCAACCGGCGCTATCTTTTGGAAGAACTCCGGCGCGGCCCGAAGACGGTGAACGAATTGGCGGCCGGGTTGCCCGTCTCACGCCCTGCGGTCTCCCAGCATCTGAAGGTCCTGCTCGACGCCGGCCTGGTCAATGCCAAGGCCGAAGGCACGAGGCGCGTCTATGCCGTCAGCAGCGCCGGCTTCCTCAGACTCAACATCTGGCTCGACCAGTTCTGGGAAACGGCGCCGGGGGAATAGTCCTGACATGTCGCTCAGAAGTGTGCAGCGGCTCTGAGGCAACGACATGCATCAGACAAAGATCCAAAGCGCGATGCGCTTTGGCTGGAGGCCTCAAGCCGCCGCCTGCAGGGCAGCGCCGAGCGCATCGAGCAGTTCGCCGGTGCCATGCTCGCGGGTGGCCGGCGTATCGATGCCGTCGAAGAAGGCGCCCTGTTCCGTCAGGATAAACCGCGTTCCCTTGCCTTCGGGGATAAGCTCGATCGTCGCGAGCGAAACCGAGACCCGGGTTTCGCCGAACAAGAGCTCATAGCTGTAAACGATGCGCCGGTTGGGCACGATATCCTGATAGACCGCGTTGTAGAAATGCATCTGCCCGTCGCTGGGACAGCCGGCGTTCACCTCCTTGCCGCCAACGCGAAAATCCATCTCATGCCGGCTGGGCATGGGACTGTCGGGATCGACGAACCAGCGCTTCTTGGCCGCCGGATCGCTCAGCGCGAAATAGACCTTCTCGGGCGCCGCTGGGTAGACGCGTTCGATGACGAAGGTGGAATGGACGACGGATCGTTCGCTCATGATGTATCCTTTCAGATTTCGTCTTTGGTCTGGGCGAGGAAATCGCCGAGACGGTCGAGCCGGCGCTCCCAGGCGAGCCGCCGCTCGTTGATCCAGCGCTCGGCGGCCCGAAGCGCCTGCGGTTCGATCCGGCAGGTGCGGACCCGGCCAAGCTTCTCGGTCCTCACCAGGCCGCTCGCCTCGAGCACGTTGAGATGCTGGACGACGGCCGACAATGACATCGCCAGCGGTTCCGCCAGCTGGCTGACCGACGCCGGCCCGCGCGACAGCCGATCCACCATTTGCCGCCGCGCCGGATCGGCGAGCGCCTGGAACATCAGGTCGAGCTGGGCGGGATCGTGCAGCATCGCGCTCTAGAGCATGATGCCGAAAAGTGTGAAGCGGTTTTCGGACGACATCATGCTCTATCTCTTTGATTTAGAGACGGATTCAGATTTCAGGTGGATTCGACCTGAAATCATCCGGCTCTAGCCGTTGTTGTAGGGGAAGAACTTGAAATAGGGCTGCGCTTCCTCGATGACGCGAGCGAAGGACGGATGCGCGAGCAGCCGGTCGTGGTAGCGCTTCACCGCCGGGAACTTGTCGCCGAACGGCTCGACCTTGTTGGCATAGAACAGCGCCGGCGACGCGGAGCAGTCGGCCATCGTGAAGGTCTCGCCCACCGCCCAGGTCTTGCCCTGCATATCCTCTTCGACGATGGCGTAGGAATTGCGCAGTTGCGCCCGGCACTCCTCGACGCCGAACGGATCGGTCTTGTCCTTTGGCCGCAGCCTGTCGCCGACGATCTTCTGCATCGGATGCTGCACGTAGAAATCATAGAAGCGGTCGGCCTGGCGGACCTGAAGGGCGAGATCGATAGCGGCGGGAACGAGCTCGACCGGCCCCGGATAATGCGCGGCGATATATTCGACGACGATGGTCGATTCCAGCACCGTGCGGTCCCGCGCATCGTCGCGCAGCGCCGGCATCTTGCCGGTCGGCGACACTTTCAGGAAGGCAATGCGCGATGCCTCGTCGCCGAGATCGACGATGACCGGTTCGAAAGGCGTGCCGTTCTCGTAGAACGCGATCAGCGGCTTCCAGCAGAATGAGGCCAGCGGGTGGAAATGCAGCGTCAGGGACATTCCGGCTCTCTTTCGCGTTCGGCCGTTGGACAATACTGAAGTGATCACTTCACTATTGTCCCAGGCGGCTTGAGTCAAGGCGGCTTCTTGTCAGCGCTGCCCGTGAGCGGCGATAGCGTCGACGATTTGAGGCCAGTCGTTGCGGTGCAGTTCATGGCCGCCGCCTTCGACCTTGACCAGCCTTGCGCCGGGAACGGCCTTGGCCAGCGCTTCGCCATGCTCGATCGGGAAGAGCGGGTCGGCGCTGCCGTGGATGACGAGCAGCGGCGCGCGAAGATCCCGCACCGTCCGCTGCGGGCCGCCGCCCTTGAGCAGGAAATGGTTGGTCGCGCTGGCGAGACCGCCGGAGCGATCGTAGTCCGCCTCGATCATCGCGCGCGTCCGTTCCTCGTCGAACGGATGGCGCGTGCTGGCAATCGCGCGGGCGTCCTTGACCATGAAGTCGAGCACCTGGTCCCTGTTCGACCAGTCGACATCGGCGCCCTGGGCCGAATGTTCCTTATAGGCTTCGGTCGTCCCGGGCAGGCCGGATGTGTCGACGCCGAGCGGCGAAGAAGAGATCACCGTGAGCGCGCCGACGCGTTCGGGATATTTCAGCGCGACGCTCTGCGCGAGCATGCCGCCCATCGACATGCCGGCGACATGCGCCCTGGCGACGCCGTGGTCGTCGAGCACGCGCATGGCATCGTCCACCATGTCCTCGAACGTGTAGGTCGGCGCCCCCGGCGGATATTTCGTCGACAGGCCGGTATCGCGGTTGTCGTAGCGGATGACGAAGCGGCCGCGCTCGGCAAGTTGCCGGCAGAAGGCTTCGGGCCACCACGACATCGAGGCCATGGCGCCCATGATCAAAAGGATCGTCGGATCTTTCGAACTGCCGAAGGTCTCCGAAACGATGTCGGGGCGCTGCGTTGCCGTGGTCATCTGCTCCTCCAATCCGATTGCATTTTGCAATCAGTTGCATGATAGTGAAACCGATATGATAATGCAACTGGTTTTTCTGGAGACTGCCATGAGCATCGACCGTCGGTCCGGTTGCCCGATCAATCTGTCGCTCGAAGTGTTCGGTGACCGGTGGAGCCTGATCATCCTGCGCGACATGATCTTCGGCGGAAAACGCCATTTCCGCGAGTTGCTCAACGGCTCGATCGAAGGCATCGCCTCCAACATCCTGGCCGACCGGCTGAAGCGGCTGATGCAGCTCGGGCTTCTGACCAAGGCCGACGACCCCAGCCACAAGCAGAAGGCGATCTACAGCCTGACCGAGATGGCGATCACGCTGGTGCCGATCATGGCGCAGCTCGGCGCCTGGGGACGCGTCTGGCTGCCGGTTACGGAAGAATTGTCGATCCGCGCCGAGCTGCTCGAAAAGGGCGGCCCGCCGCTATGGGAGCAATTCATGGACGAACTGCGCCGCGAGCATCTGGGCATGCCTTCGAAGACGCCGCCGGACACGCCCACCGTGCGCCAGCAACTGCGCGCTGCCTACGAGGCGGTTGTCGCACGAAAGGCTGAGGCCACTGTGGGTTGAGCGCTTTCGTCCCGGTAGCCCTTGGAGATTGGCCGAAACGTCCCTCGCGTCGTCATCCTATGGTCTGCGCCGCGTCGCTTCGCTCCGGAATGACGACATTGGAAGACTAGTTCAAATTGATATCCCGGCTCGCCGACCGCATCGACACCGAGAAGCCGGCCAGCACGTCGAACAGCGCGATGATCATCAGCGTGAAGAAGACGGAGTGCGCCGCGCCCTTCACCAGCAGGAATTCGACCAGGAAGGCGATGAAGACCAGCGTCGACAAAAGATGATCCAAGATCGAGGCATTGGTCGTGCGCACCGATTTCGAGATCTCGATGAACAGGAAGATCAGCCCGATCAGCACCATCAGGTCGCCGAGCGTCATCGAGAACACGCCGCCCGACATCATGCGGAAGGAAAACATCTCGGTCATCCACGGATCGTCGCCGCCGCCGAACAATCCGAGCAGGCCGAGATTATAGAGGACGAAGGGCACGATCAGCAGCGGGATGGCACCGAACATCTGGGCGACTCCAATGGGGGCACCCTTTTGTAAAATCCGCCGCAGGCGCGCCGTCAAGGGTTTTCACCGGCGGCGGCGAACACGCTCTAAGACCTAATGAAATAACGATGTCAGCCAGTTGTTCGACTGACATCGCGCCATCATCTCACGCGCGAACGACCCTTAGAGCGGTTCCTGCTTTGACGGAATCGAGGGGGATTCCGTATCCACGGTTTTTGTGATTCAAAATGCTGGCTGGAA